>CAZYIH010000046.1:0-18497 GCA_964646915.1 uncultured Planctomycetaceae bacterium
GGGGCAAAAAAGACGCCGCAACTCATCCTGAGTTGCGGCGTCCGGTCGAGGAAGGTCGCCGAGCATGCGTGTGTTTGTCGGCGGGTGTCCGGTGTTTCAGGCCTGTCCCCGCGTGGGCGGGGTGGGCGTGGTTGCGAGGCACGCCCGGAAGGACTGTGGCCAGACGGATTCGCCCGCCGACGTTGCGCAGGGAGTGGGCGCAGCGGCGGAGCGGGTGCAGCGTTTCGTCGGACGGTTGGCCGACGGGGTTGTGGTCGGGATCAGGGAGGAGGCGAGCTGGAGGATGAAGTCCGCGTCATCGGGCCCAAGAGCGGCGCCGACGACGGAAAACACCGGCTGGGCGCACGAAGAAATCCCGAGCAGCGCCACGTGCTGAGGCGTGCTGAGGACCAGGTTTGCGTGCCAGTCGGTCTTCATGGGTGGCTCCGTTCGCCTCGGAAGGCAAAGGGCGGCGCGGGTCGACGGATCGGCCCGCAGCGGTCGGGTCAGTGCGGATTGCAGCGTCTCTTCGCGCTGAGCCTGCTATGGGGCCAAGTCGCGCCGGGGCGTCGATCATCCGCGTCAAAACAGGTCCGGCGGGCGGCACGTCGGCCGCCCGTCAGAGGATGTCAGCCGCTCCATGCGGCTTATGGGTACAGTACGATTGCCCCTTCTTGCCCGCCAACGAAAGCGGGGTGTTTCGCATTTTTTTCCGAAGGTCTACGTCTCGGGGTCGTCCTGCATGCTGTGCGGCCGAAAAGGTGGGAACCCGCCGGGACTTGAGGCGACTAATGGCCCTGATCCGCCCGGTTGTGAGGGCATGCTGCGCGACGTATACTGATGGCGGCTGCCCCGGGGCGGCTGATTGTGCGCGCTGCCAATACGGGGCGGCCGAACGTTTGAACCTTTCACGGAGGCAGCCGACGAGGCTGAGATCCGAATGGCAGAGATGACGACGCCGATGGACGTGTCCCCCCACCCCCGCCGGGCACATTGGGTGGTTGCGACGCTGTGCATTCTTCTTTTCGCCGGCCTGGCCGGCGCCCAGCGCAGGGGTTCGACGCCCCTTCCCAGCACGGTGCTCGTGGCGGCCGACGAGGAATTGTCCGGCTACCTGAAAAAGGCGCGCGAACTGGCTGAGAAGGAAGACTACGACCAGGCGATTGATCTGCTCCAGGCGCTGGTGACCCGTCGCAAGGGCGGTTACGTCACCACGAAGCACAAGGGGCAGTACATTTCATTGCGCGTTCGCGCGAATGAGATCATCGCCGGGATGGATCCCAAGGGATTGCGGCTGTACCGGTCGCTGTTCGATCCTCAGGCGCGTCGGTTGTTCACCGAGGCCCAGGAGACCGGGCGTTTGGCGCCCATGCAACAGTTGGTGGACCAGTACGTCAACACGTCGCTGGGAGCCAAGGCGCTGGAGTATCTCGCGGCGATGTATTTCGATCGCGGGCGATTCTCGCAGGCGGCGTTCGCGTGGCGGCGGGTGATGGAGTTCGGCGACGAGTCGTACCGTCGCGACGTGCTGCTGGCGAAAATCGCCATTGCCAACCACCTCGCCGGCGAGAAGTCCGCCTCGGGGCAGGCGGTGGCCGAGCTCAAGAAGAAGTACCCCGACGCCAAGGCCAACTGGGGCGGTCAGGAACGGTTGCTGGTTGCGTTCGTCCAGGAGGTTCGCTCGCGTTCGCCCAAGTTGACGATGACCCAACTGACCTCCGCCCCCGACGAGTGGCGCGGGTTGGGCGCCCATTCGGACGGAATCGCCCTGATGAGCCCGGTGGACGTGGTGCTCGTACCGTCGTGGGTTTCGCCGCGGGACGCCGGACGCAGCGGAGACTTCGTCGCCCAGGCCAATGCCCTGAATCGGGGCCTGGCGGGCCATGGAAACAAGCTCAAGACCGAAGGCGGCGTGACCTACCTGGACGCCAAGAGCGGCGATCGCAAGCGATGGGTGGTTCCATCGGTGATTCATCCGGTGGTCAAAAACGGGTTGGTGATCTATCAGACGGACGAAGCGATCATCGCGCGCGACCTGCGCAGCGGGACAGCCGGCGATGAAATGGGCGAGCGTGGGTGGCGGACGTTTGACGTGAAACAGCAGCGGGACTCGTCGTCGTACGGTGCGCCGGGCAAGCTGCGGGTGAGGGATATTCGTCGACACGCCCTGACCGTCGGCGGGGGGATGGTATTTGGCGTGTTCGATTTCCGCGCGCCGCGCACCAGACGGAGTCATTTCGGTCAACCGGAGGGCGAAAACGAGGCCGACACCTCGTCGCTGATCGCCCTGAGCCTTTCCCAGGAAGGCAAGGAAGTGTGGCTGGCGGGCAACGAAGAGGGCGAGACCGACGTGGTCAACGCGTGCAAGTTCATCTCGGCCCCGACTTATGAGGACGGCAAGCTGTATGTGTTGGCCAGCTACATCCAGGAGTACAAGCTGCTGTGTTTCGAGGCGCAGACCGGCAAGCTGCACTGGGAACGCACCGTCTGCCAGATGCCCCCTCTGCAGCCTCGCAGCGGATACGATCTGAACTACTACCTCTCGCTGGGAACGCCGCCGGCCGTGGCCGACGGGAAGGTCTACGTGCTGACCAACGCCGGGGCCGTCATCGCCCTGGACGCCCAGACGGGCCAGTCGGTCTGGGCGTACCAGTACGACAGCGAGGTCAACAACGGATCGACCCAGCCCCAGGCGTTCGACAGCAACCCGATCGCCAAGCCCGCCAATCCGATCATCGCCGCGCGCGGGCGGATCATCTGCATGCCCGCCGACGGTCGATATATCATGGCGCTGAATTCTCAGAATGGTCAACCGGTCTGGCAGAAGAACCCCGAGGGGCAGTTGCACCTCTCGGCGTTGGACTCCAGCCGAATCCTGCTCAGCGGAAATCGCCTGCGGGTGCTCAACGTGCTGGACGGACGCGAGTTGTTCGACGCTCGCGACGTACGGGACATTCACGGCCGACCGGCGGTAACGCCCGAGGCGGTGTTCGCCAGCGGCATCGGTCGGTTGGTTCGGCTGGACCTGGAAACCTACCAGATCTCATCGTCCGTCCGGGTGGTAGACGAGGGCGTGCTGGGCAACCTCGTGGCGGCCGACGGCGTTCTCGTGGCGGCCAACTCCAGCGGCGTGAGCGTCTACACCGACTACGACCAGGGACGCCGGACGCTCACCCTCCGCGCCAAACAGGCCGACAGCGTCGAGAAACGGCTGGATCTTCTGTACCGCCGGGCGCTGCTGGCGATGGGTTCGGGTCGGCTGGACGAGGCGCTGGACGATTTGCAGTTCACCCGGGCCGAGGCGGAGAAGCACGACGACTCGGCGCTGTTGGCACAGCTGCGGAATGACCTCTATCGGGCGTACGTCGCCCGGGGAAACCAGGCCCATAAGGACCGCGAGAAGATGGTGACCTGTTTCCGCGAGGCGATGAAGTACGCCCGCAGCACCAGCGACAAGGCCCATATGAAGCTCCGCATCGCCTACGCCCTGGAGAATCAACCGACCGAGGCGTTGAAGGCGGCCCAGGAATTGGCGGCTGAGTACGGCGATCAGAGAATCGTGGACCTCAAGATCGGCGACAAGGCGCGCGGGGGCGTGCGGTTCGACGCCGGCACACCGACGGCCGAGGCCCGGACCATCGCGAACCGGTACATCCGGCGACTCATCAAGAAGCACGGCAGGGACATTTACAGCGAGTTCGACAAGCAGGCGGCTGAGGCGCTCAGCGAGGCGAAGACCCAAGGCGACCCCAACGCGCTGTACGCGATTTCCCAGCGCTGGCCCAACAGCAAGCACGCCAACGAGGCGATTTACTCGGCTGCCGAGGCCAGCTATCGCCGCGCGTCGATGGACCCGAACCAGGCCCCGACCCGGCTGGGGCGGGCGAGCGAGTTCCTCTCCGACCTGATCAACCGCACCGAGGGGGCAGAGCGAAACCGCGCGATCGTCGCCCAGGCGGTGGTGTTCCACAAGCGGAACCAGCCCCGGGCGGTGAACGTCACGGTGCAGACCCTCGATGCACCCGATCTGGACGCGAAGATCCAATTCGCCGAGGTCAAGGGTACGATCCGCGAGGTCCTCAAGAGCATCGATGCCCTCGACGCCCTGAAAGACGCCAATCCCCAGCCTCAGTCCAGTCTGCCGACGTCGGGCGAGTTCCGCCGCCAGGTCATGCTGGGCGGAGATGTCATCGCTCTGCTGTGTGGCCCGGACGGCAAGACGGCGAAGCTGAACGGTCAGCCGCTGGCATTGCGCGACAATCGTCTGATCGCGGTGGACTGCTCAGCCGAGACTGCCGAGGACGCCATCACGTGGATGGGACTGGTCGAGATCGACCAGGAACTCTATTCGCGCCAGTATCACCGTTCGCAGAGCCCTGCCGGGGTGATGGTGGCGCGGGGATCGGGCGACAAGGTCCTCGCCCTGGCGACCGACAGCCACGTTTGTGGTTTTTCGGTGGACACCGCGAAACGCGCCTGGGCTCCGAAGAAGCACAAGGACCTGGGCATCTCGGGTTTCGTTGGAATGACGGCCGGCGAGGGCAAGTTGATCGTGGCGGGGCAACGCGGCAAGGTCGTGTCGATGGACATCAACTCGGGCGCGAAGGAGTGGGAAGTCGAGCTCATCGGCGGCGACGGCAAGCCCGACCGCCCCATCGAAGCCCACAACGGGGTGGTCTTCCTTCGGCACGACGAGAAGAAACGCCTCTCCTGCATTCGTATCTCGGATGGCCGACTGATGGGGCGGTGGCGGGCCGAGAAGTACCTGGAGTATCTCGTCTCGCCCAGCGGAATGCTGGTGGTGTTGGCCGACGGCGATCTCAGCGCGTACGACATCGGTCAGCCTTATTCGCCGCTGTGGACGCGAAGCGGCGGGGCGTCTGCGGGGCGGGCGTTGCTGGGGGCGGATCTCGGGCGGGTTGCCGTCGGCACCGGCAACCAGGAAGGCGGAGTCGAGCTGCTTTCGCTGGTCAACGGCCAACTGTTGGCGACGCTGGAGACCGACAGGATCAAAGAGCATCACCTGGTGGCGGTCGAGGTCCGATTCGCCAAGGAGTCGCTGCTGGTTCTGGGCGGTCAGCCGGCGCAGGCGGTGTCCTATTTTCGCAACGGGTGGTGGCCCAGTGTTAACGGTCTGGCGGTGCAGAAGTTCGACCTCACCCAGCCCGGGCGCACCAGGCCGGTCTGGCAGAGCGTCCTCAGGTCGCCCGGTGGGATGAACTCGTTCGTGCCCACCTTCACGCTGACGCGGGATCACGTCCTGATCGCCTCCCACGAGACGCACTCAGCCGGTGGGTGCAATGTCTGGCTGCTCAGCGGCGAAACGGGCCAGACGCGCCAGACGATTACCTTCAACGACGAGACCAACACCGCCCCCAAGGGGCAGCATGCCGGACGCGCGTGCGTTTCGGGTGAGTATCTTTGCATTGACATGCCAACAGGGCTGGGCGTGTATCGCGCCGAGTGAAAGGGGCAGACATGGGCCAGGCGGATCGTTCAGGATGCGGATGGCTGATGGTGATGGCGATGGGGTTGGCTGCGCTGGGGATCGTCCGCAGGGGACAGGCGGACGCCCCGAGCAGAGTGCTGCCAAAGCTGATGGATCGTGCGACGGTCAAGGCGATCGATCGGGGGCTGAACTATCTCTCCAAGACCCAACGTCGCGATGGGAGCTGGCTTAACCAGGGCGGGTATGGCTCGCATCCGGAGGTCATGACCAGCCTTTCGGGGCTGGGGCTGATGGCCGGCGGGTCCACGCCCAAGTCCGGCCCGTACGCCAAAAATGTCCGACGGGCGATGCGATACATCATCCGCATCGGCGAGAACAACTCCAACGGATACCTCTGCGGGTCCAGCGGCCAGTTGATGTACTCCCACGGGTTCTCGATGCTGTTCCTGGCGACCTGTTATGGCTGCGAGGCCGACGAAGAGACCGAAAAGCGTCTCAAGAAGGTGCTCGACAAGGCGGTGAAGATGACGGGGATCGCCCAGTCCAAGCCCCGCGGGGTAAGTCCGGGCGGCGGGTGGTACTACAGCCCGTCCAGCGGCGATGAGGGCAGCGTGACGGTCACGCAGTTGCAGGCGCTGCGCGCTTGCCGGAATGCGGGCATCCTCGTGCCCCGGGAAGTGATCGACCGGTCGGTGCGGTATTTGAAATTCTGCCAGAACGGCGACGGGGGCATCTCGTACTGCGCGTCCAGTCGGGGCTCGTCGCAGCCGGCGATTTCAGCGGCAGCCATTACGTGCTTCTACTCGGCGGGTCTCTACGACCGGGTCTCAGGCAGCCAAAGCGGGGAGTCCCGGATGGTCGAGAAGCTCGTCCAGTACTGCAAACGCCACGTGACTCCTGAAATGGGCGGCGGTTACAGCGGATACTACTTCTATACGCAACTGTACATGGCCCAGGCGATGTACACCCGTGGCGGTCGAGACTGGGCCCGGTATTTCCCCGCCCTCGCGAGCAAACTGCGGTCGATGCAGGCCCCGGATGGCAGTTGGGAGGGCGACGGCATCGGCACCACGTACGGCACGGCCATCGCGACGGTGATTCTGCAGCTTCCTTACGGTTATCTGCCCATCGTTCAGCGATAACTGGAAACAACGGGAACTTTCCAGGGAACGCGTAGTCCAAGTGGTTCGCGGACGCCGTAATGCGCGCCTTGGTTGTTCTGGCGGCGCAGTTCACTGCAGGAAGGAGCACAGGCAGACTCATGAAATATCCAGCATCCAGGAACGGACGTAAGCTCATGTTCAGAAATTCGTTGTGCGTTGTTTTGGCCGTCGCGGCGGTGGTGGCGGGTTTGCCTTCGTCTGCCTCGGCGGACGCTCCCAGTCGTGTGCTTCCCAAGCTCATGGACCGGGCGACGGTCAAGGCGATCGACCGGGGGTTGAATTACCTCTCCAAGACCCAGCGACGGGACGGGAGCTGGTTGAACCAGGGCGGTTGGGGTACGTACCCTGCCGTCATGACGTCGCTGTCGGCGATGGGTCTGATGTCCGGCGGTTCGACGGCCCATTCCGGGGCTTACTCCAAGGAGGTGCGCCGGGCGATGAGCTACGTGCTTCGCCTCGCCGAGAGCGACTCGCAGGGGGTGATCTCCGGGTCGAACTCCGGACGGTCCATGTACGGCCACGGGTTCTCGCTGCTGTTCCTGGCGATGTGCTACGGAACGGAGCGCGATCCGGACAACGGCGAGCGACTTAAGAAGGCGCTGGACAAGGCCGTCAAGATCATCGAGAACGCCCAGTCGCCCAAGGGCGGGTGGTATTACACCCCGTCGAGCAACAGTGACGAAGGCAGCGTGACGGTGACGCAGCTGCAGGCGTTGCGGGCCTGCCGGAACGCGGGGATCAAGGTCTCCCGCAAGGTGATCGAGGATTCGGTCAAATACCTCAAGCTCTGCCAGAACAGCGATGGGGGCATCTGTTACTCCGCCCGCAGCCGGGGCTCGTCGCGACCGGCGATTTCCGCCGCGGCCGTGGCGTGTTTCTACTCGGCCGGCCTGTACGACCGCCAGACCGGCGGCTCGGGTCCGGAAGCGGAGATGGTCGAGAAGCTGGTGCGTTACGTCAAGCAGAACGTCAGCGTCTCTCAGGGCGGGCGGTACAGCGGATACTACTTCTACACCCACATGTACATGTCCCAGGCGATGTACATGCGCGGCGGGAAGGACTGGCAGAATTACTACCCCGCGATGGCCAAGAAGCTGCGGGGGATGCAGGCCCCCGATGGCAGTTGGAACGGCGACAACATCGGCACGACCTACGGGACGGCCATCGCCAGCATGATTTTGCAACTGCCCTACGGCTACCTGCCGGTAGTGCAGCGATAGTGTTTCAGACAACACGGGCCCCCTCGACGGGACGCCCGAACCCAGATTCGACAACCGACACACACTTCGAGAAGGCAGAAGGAGACGGACGTGACAGAACAGAACTTTGGCGGTGAGGACATCAAGGCAGCCGAGCAGCTGACCGAGGCGTACAAGAACATTCGCGACGAGATGGGCAAGGCCATCATCGGCCAGGAGGCGGTTCTGGAGGAGTTGCTCATGTGCATCTTCGCCCGTGGGCACGCGATTCTGGAAGGTGTACCGGGTCTGGCGAAGACCCTGATGGTCTCGTCGCTGGCGGAGTGTCTGGACCTGGGGTTCAACCGGATCCAGTTCACCCCCGACCTGATGCCCTCGGACATCACCGGAACGGAGGTCATCCAGGAGAACAAGACCACCGGGGCGCGTGAGCTGAACTTCCTGAAGGGTCCGATCTTCTCGAACATCATCCTCGCCGACGAGATCAACCGTACGCCTCCCAAGACGCAGGCAGCGCTGCTGGAGGCAATGCAGGAGCGGCAGGTTTCGGTGGGCGGTGCCCGCATGCCGATGGAAGACCCCTTCTTCGTGCTGGCGACCCAGAACCCGATCGAGCAGGAAGGCACGTACCCGCTGCCCGAGGCGCAGCAGGACCGCTTCATGTTCAAGATCTTCGTGGACTACCCCTCGTGGGACGAAGAGTTCGACGTCATCCGGATGACCACGGCGATGCAGGATACGAAGCTGTCGCGCGTGTTGGACGGCGAGACCATCAAGCAGCTCCAGGGCATTATCCGGCGCGTACCGGTGGCCGACCATGTGATCGAGTACTCGATGAAGCTTGTCCGCGCCACCCGCGTTCTGGACGGCGACGTTCCGGAAATCGTCCGGGAGTACATCTCCTGGGGTGCCGGCCCGCGTGCCTGCCAGTATCTCATCCTGGGCGGCAAGGTCCGTTCGGTGCTGCATGGCCGATACCACGTGTCCACCGAGGACATCCAGGCCGTCGCCAAGCCCGTGCTTCGCCACCGCATCGTGACGAACTTCAACGCCGACGCCGAAGGCTACACGCCGGACAGGATCATCGACAAGCTCGTGGAGATCATCCCGGCCTCCAAGAGCGAGATCGAGTCCGACAGTCGAACCGCCAAGGCCGTCTCCGAATAGACGCAACCATCCCCGTCTGGGCGTGAGGCGCCGGGGCAACGTCCCCGGCGCCCCGCGTCCGTTCGGCGATTCAACCCGCCCAGGACCAGCGCATGGCAGAGACAACCGAAACACTGCAGAAGTACCTGGACCCGAAGGTCCTCTCGAAGATCACCCGTCTGGATCTCCAGGCGAGGCTGGTGGTGGAGGGGTTCATCTCGGGCATGCACCGCAGCCCGTTCCACGGGTTCTCGGTGGAATTCGCCACACACCGCGAGTACGTCCCCGGCGACGACCTCAAGCACCTCGACTGGAAGGTGCTGGGCAAGACCGACCGCTACTACATCAAGCAGTACGAGGAAGAGACGAACCTCAAGGCGACGTTCCTGGTCGACGCGTCGGAATCGATGCACTACGGCGGCAAGAACGGCAAGGCCGAGGGCATGACGAAGTACCAGTATGCCGCCGCTGCCGCCGCTTCGATGGCGTTTCTGCTGCTTCAACAGCAGGACGCCGTCGGCGTGGGCGTGTTCGACGAATCGCTGCGGACGTACGTATCTCCCTCGGCGAACCCCAACCAGATCAAGACGTTCGTGCACGCCCTGGACAAGGGCGAACTGAAGGCCAAGACGTCCCTGGAAGATGTCTGTCACGAGGTGGCCGAGAAGATTCCGCGTCGCGGGCTGGTCTGCCTGGTCAGCGATCTGCTCACGGACATCGACAGTCTCATCCGCGGGTTGCAGCACTTCCTGCACTATGGACACGAGGTGATGGTCCTGCACGTGATGGACGAGGACGAGCTGACTTTCCCCTTCCAGGGCAACACGATGTTCAAGGGCCTCGAGGAGATGGGTCAACTGCTCATCGAGCCTCGTGCCCTGCGCACGGGGTACATGGAATCGCTCAACGAGTTCCTGACCGAGGTGAAACGCAAGTGCGTCGCCGGGCGGATCGATTACAAGCTGATTTCGACGGCCGACTACATGGACGCGGCGTTGCTGAGTTTCCTCGCCGCCCGGTCGGCGGCCTCCCGCAAGGCCGGCTCGAAGCGCTGAGCCCGCCGGCCGAGCACGAGAAACTCCGACGTTGACTTCTCCCGTCGCGTGACGGGAGCACGAGGACGAACATGCCATTCATACATCCAGCGTTGTTCCTGGGCGGTCTCGCAGCCGCCTCGGCCCCGATCATCATCCACCTGCTCAATCGCAGGCGGTTCCGCATCCGCGATTGGGCGGCGATGCAGTTCCTGCTGGACTCGATCCGCAAGAACCGCCGCCGTCTTCGCATCGAGGAGCTGATCCTCCTGCTGATCCGCACGCTGGCGGTGATGATCCTCGGGTTCACCATTGCCCGGTTCACCGGCTGCGGGATGACGAACATCCTGCCGACCGGCGAGGGCAGCCAGACCGTCGTGTACGTGCTGGACGACAGCTACTCGATGGGTCAGAAGGCCGGGACGGCCGAGGTGTTCGAGCAGGCCCGCCAGGACCTCTCCGAGCAGATCATGGGCGTGCCCAAGACCGACAAAGTCGCCATCGTCCGCTCGACCGACCCCAACGACCTGCTGTTCGCCCCGCAGTTCAACGCCGACCCCGAAGCCCTCTCGGACAATGTCAAGAGGTTCAGAATTCGGCCTCGACGGGCGGACCTGCCCCGGGCGATGGACAAGGCGCTGCGCATCTGTCGCGAGTCCGATTCAGCCAACAAGCGGGTCTACCTGCTCTCGGACTTCCGCAAGACGGACGTCACCGGCAGGGAGAACATCGCCAAGATCAAAGAAAAGTTCGCCGAGCTGGCGCGAAACGACATCGACGTGGTCGTTCTGGATTACGGCAGGCAGAGCAAGGGCAACCTGACGGTTGAGAAGTTCGAGATGCTCAATCGCCTGGCGGTGGTGACCATGCCCATCCGCGTGCGGGTGACCATCCGCAACAACGGCGGCAAGGTGGCTGAGGGCATCGACGTCAAGCTCACCGCGAAGATCGGCGGGGGCGACGAGGTCAAGGAGTTCTCGTTGCCCATCGAGCAGATCGACCGGATCGCACCGGCCGAGAGCAGGACCATCGAGATGGAGATCATGCCCAAGGTGGCCGGGCCGGCGGTGCTGACGGCGGAGCTGCCCGCCGACGACCTCGCGACCGACAACCAGGCGAAGGTCGCGCTGGAGGTTCGCAAAGCCGTCCGCGTGCTGATTGTCGATGGCAACCCGAACGTGGTGGCCAAGCGGGCCGGCTCGTTCTACGTGCGGACCGCGCTGGACCCCTACGACGACCAGCGGTACGGCGTGATGACCGATGTGATCAACGTCGAGAACATTTCCAGCGCCCGCTTCGGCGATTACGACCTGGTGATGCTCACCAACGTCTCGCAGTTCCCCCTGCAGATGAGCGGGTCCGACGGGACCTCGTACGCCATGCTCCCCGAGCTGGAAGATTACGTCCGCCGCGGCGGCGGGTTGGTGATCTGGGCGGGCGAGAAACTCAACCCCACCTTCTATGGTGAGCAGGGCGCGTTCTACGATGACGGGTCCGGCCTGCTGCCCTACCCGCTGGCGCCGCGACGGACCGCCATCAAGGGCGAGTTCTTCCGGATCGATCCCCAGAGCATCGCCCCGGACAGTGTGATGCACTTCTTTCACGGCGAACGGGCCCCGCTGACGCAGCTGGTGCGCGTCAAGAGCTTCTCGCCGGCGCTGGAGCTGGCGTCCTCGCCGAAGTCGGCCGACATCAAACAGCCCCGCGTGGTGGCCCGCCTGACCGACCCCGAAAACTCGCCGCTGACGGTGACCCGCCAGTACGGCAGGGGGTCGGTGGTGCTGTTCACCGTCCCGGCTGCCCCGGGGGCGCCCAAGTGGACCGACTGGCCCATCGCCGGTAAGCACAGCCAATACGTCAACGTGCTGTTCGAGCTGGTGCAGCAACACTCGCGACGCTACGCCCAGGACCTCACCGCCCCGGTGGGAACGCCCATCGTGCATCGGGTCTCCAAGGACATGCTCGACGCGTCTGTCACGCTGGAAACGCCTCGCTATCCCGAGTCGGACCTGGTCTCGCTGCGACCCAAGACCGAGAAGCACCCGGTCACCGGTGTGGTGCAGAACCTCCTGCAGTACGAGCGGGCCTGGGAGGACGGGGCGTATACGATCTCGATGAAGCTCCCTGCCGGCGAGGAATCGTGGGTCTACTACGCCCGCAACCCCCGCCCGACGGAGGGTCGGCTGGATCCGGGTAAGCAGACGGACATCACGACGGCCTTCGGCTCGACGGAGTTCCGCTACAAGGACCGCGCCGAGGAGACGGGCACGAGCATCGTCGAGGCGGAAATCGACAAGGAATACTGGATGTGGGCCCTGGCGGCGCTGGGCGGTTTGCTGGCGCTGGAAACGTTCCTGGCCCAGAAATTTGGACACTACGGCAAGTCCTGACCCGCCCCGGCGGTTGAGGGAATCTCCGACAACGAACGATAGACAGGCGATATGAACCAGATACTTCAATGGCTTGTGGGTGTGGAAACGGGTGACCTTGCCGAGAGCGAGAGCTGGCGGCTGGGCTTCGTGGCCGGATACAACAACTACATCAGTCTCGGACTGATCGTGGTGTTTCTGCTGCTGGTCGGGCTGACCATTCGCAGCTACCGGCGCGAGGGCGACACGCCCAAACGGACCAAGGGCATCCTGGCGGGGATCCGCATCGCGATCTTCCTGCTGGTGTTGCTGATCGCGTTTCAGCCGGCCGTGATCTGGACGGTCACCAAGACGCTCTACAGCGCGGTGGTGGTGGTCGTGGACGACAGCAAATCAATGTCCTTCACCGACCGGTACGCCGACGACCCGGAAATGCGCAGCGCCCTGCTGGAGAAGCTGGGAGTCGACCAGGCCGAGCTGGAACAGATGAGCCGCAGCGAGATCGCCCGGCGGGTTCTGACGCGCCCGGACGGGCCGCTGGCGAAACTGGCCAAGGACCACCCGCTGGTGATGCTGCACTTCTCGACGACCCAGGCGGGGAAGGAATCCTACACCCGTCCGATGGGCAACGAAATCAACGTCATCGCCGAAGACGACGCCGACCCGCAGACCCGCGAACTCGTCGCGAAGCTCGAAGCGGCGATGAAGACCCTCTCTGCCGACGGGTTCGAGACGAACCTGCCCGCCGCTCTGCGCGACGCGGTGGAACGCAACGCCGGTCGACGCCTGGCGGGCGTGGTGCTGGTCACCGACGGCCAGAACACCACCCAGGACGCCGCCACCCGCCTGCCCGGTGCGTTGGCGTTGGCCGACCGCGTCGGCGCGCCGCGCTACGGCGTGCTGGTCGGCGATACGACCGAGCCGCGGAACGTCACGCTTTCGGGGCTTCGGGCCCCGCGCGAAGTGCGCCGCGATTCCCGCGTCGAGCTGACGGCGATGCTCTCCCACCGCAACCTCGCCGGCAAGGGCGTGACGGTGGAGATCTTCCGGCGCAAGGAAGGCGAGAAGGAAGACAAGAACACCCCCGTGACCACAAAGAAGGTCATGCTCCGCTCCGAGACCAAGGCCGACGGATCCGAGTCCGACCGCGGGGTCGAGCAGGTGCAGCTGTACATCAAGCCCGACGTGGAGGGCACGTTCGTGTACACCGCGCGGGTCAAGGCCGACGTCGAGGAGCAGAATCTCAGCGACAACGAGTCCGAGGCGCTGGTGAAGATCTCGGACAGCAAGATCCGCGTGCTGCTGATCAGCGGCTACGCCGGATGGGAGTTTCAGTACCTGCGGAACTTCCTGGTCCGCTCGCCGGACCTCTACCGCGTGAGCATCTGGCAGCAGAACGCCGACCCGCAGATCAACCAGAGCGCCTCCAGCGCCGAGCTTCGCCTGGAACGGCTGCCCAATACGCTCAAGGAGTTGATGGGCTCGACGAACCCCGAAGAGAAGGCGAAGTTCCCCGGCTACGACGTGGTGATCCTCAACGACCCGCGACCCGAGGCCGAGGGGTTCGACCCGAACTTCGTGGCCAACCTCAAGACCTTCGTCACGAAGCACGACGGGGGATTGTGCTACCTCGCCGGCCCGAAGTGGACCGAGCGGGTCCTGGGGGACAAGCTCTTCGAGCCGCTGGCCGACATGCTGCCGGTTTACATCGGAAAGAGCACCTCGGAGATGGTCGCTGCGATCCGGGGTCGGAAACCCGAGCCCTGGCCGGTGGGGGTCACGGAATACGGCATGGAGCATCCGGTGATGCGGCTGGGCGGCTCGATCGAAGAGAGCAAAGAGCTCTGGAAAGTCATGCCCGGGATCTTCTGGTCCAAGACGGTGTACGACACGAAACCCGCCTGCCGCGTGTTGGCCGGCAGTTCGGACCCCACCCGTCGCACGAGCACCAAGGAGCCCGAGCCGATCATCGCGGTTCAGCCGATGGGCGGGCGCGTGCTGTACCTGGGTTTCCAGGCGACGTGGCGATGGCGGTATCTCGACGACGCGCGCTTCTACCGGCAGTTCTGGCGGAATTGCGTTCGCTACCTGGCGACGCTCAAGGCCCGCCACATCGTGATTACCACCGGCGGCGACCGGTTCTCGGCAGGGCAGCGCATGACCGTGGACGTCGAAGCCCACGACGAAAGCTATACCCCGCTGGTCACCGAGGACGGAACGTTCCCGGTGGACATGGTGGACACCAAGACCGGTGAGGTCCGCGAGCTGACGCTCAAGGCGGTCGAGAACCAGCCCGGCCGATACAAGGCCGACATCGTGGTCTCCAAGACGGGCACCTACGAACTGACGGCGCTGCGGGACGACCCATTGGCCGGCGAGAAGGTTGCCACCAAGCGGATCACCGTCGAGCTGCCCAAAGCCGAGGCCGCCCGCACCGAAGCCAACAAGGCCAACCTGCTGACGATCGCCTCGCGCGACGGATACTACATGAACATTGCCCAGGCCGATCGGCTTGCCGAGCTGATCCCCTCAGGCAAGATGAAGGCGATCGACCCGGTTGCCCGGCAGTTGTGGGATTCGCCGCTGACGCTGATCCTGATTCTCTCGCTGCTCGTGGCGGAATGGATTCTCCGCAAGAAGCACAACATGGCCTGACCGAACGGAAGCGTCGGCGGGACGTCTGAACAATAGAAGGAAGCACCATGGCAGAACGTGACCTGGTTCAATCAAACGTACGCACCAAGCTGGACCGCTTCGGGCGGGCGATTCGTGCCCGACTGCTGGGCGAGGGTCTGGCGTGGATCGTGATCTTCGCGGTGGCGCTGATGTTCGCGTCGCTCGTGCTGGATTACCTCCTCCGGCTGGACCGCCCGCTGCGCGCGGCCGTGATGGTCACCGCCGCCGGCGTGCTGGGCTACATCGGCTGGAAGCGACTGATCTCGCCGCTGCTGGTGCCCATGGGGGCCGAGTCGCTGGCACTGCTGGCCGAGAGCCGGTTCCCGCAACTGGGCGACCGACTCATCAGCGCGCTGCAGTTTTCCCATCGCCCCGACCTGGAAAGCGTGGGGTTCTCCCAGGCCATGATCGACCGGATGGCCCAGCAGGCCAATGAATTGGCCGAGCCACTGAACTTCAACGAGGTGGTGGAGAAACGCAATCTGGGCAAGACGGTCGGCGGCGCCGGCGGGGCGGTGCTCATCGCTCTGCTGTTCGTGCTGCTGGCCCCGTCCACGATGGGGTTGTGGTTCCAGCGGAACGTGCTGTTCGCCCAGGTGGATTGGCCCCAGGACACCTATCTGGTGGTCACCGGGACCGACGGGGAAGGTAACTTCACCGTGCTGCGCGGGGAGGATCTGGAGGTCGTGGTCACCGTCGAGCCCAACGCGGTCGCGCCGCCATTCATCACGCTGCATGCCCGCTACGAGACGATCGGCATGACCGAGGAACGCATCGACCGCGCCCCGGACGGACCAAAATCGAACTTGTACCCAGAGGGTCAGCCGCGGTACGTCAAGACCTTCCAGGCCATCGCCGAGCCGTTCGAGTTCTACGTCACCGGCGGAGACGACAGGCAGGACCAGCGTGCCCCTCACCAGGTGCGCGTGATCGCCCCGCCGTCCTTGCGGCAGTTGGCGTTCGAGGTGGAGTATCCGCGCTACATGTTCCGCTCCAACGAGACGATCACCGCCGATGTCGGGGTGATTCCCATCCCGGTCGGCAGCCATCTGATCGTCAAGGGCATCAGCTCCAAGCCGCTGCGGGAGGCGGGAATCCTCCTGGATCACAGCGACGAGCCCGTCGGGACGATGCGCGTGCTGGACTATACCGAAATGGAAGACGGCAGAGCGGTCGGCAAGCCCCAGCCCCGGCGGATCGAGGGCAAGTTCTTCGTGGGCGACCTGAATGAATCGCGGTCGATGACGATGCGGTTCCTCCTGGTCGATTCCGACGGCCATGAGTCCACCCGAGGCCAGCAGTATATTCTGCAGGTCGAGCGAGACCGCAAGCCCACCGTGACGGCCCGCAAGAGCGGCGTGGAGACGATGATCACCGCTCAGGCGCGGATCCCGGTACAGATCAAGGTGACCGACGACCATGGCGTGTCGATGGCGCAGTTCGCCGTGAAGGTCAACGACGCCAACGCCGTTCGCGTCGACGAACCGATGAAGCCCGCCAAGACCACCCAGCGCGAGTTCCGGACAGCCGGCACGTTCGACCTGCAGTCTCACCCGGAGTTGAAGGTCAAACCGGGCGACCTGTTGCACCTGATGGTCGAGGCGGAGGACAACTTCCCGGACACCCCGAACGTCGGCACGAGCAGTGCGATGACGTTCCGCGTGGTGACCGATTCGGAGCTGATGAACCACCTGCTGGGGGTGATGAAGAATGTGGCGATCTCGCTGGACCAGGCGGTGGTGCAGCAGTCCGACGCCACGGGCAAGTCGGCGGCGGTGGCGGACTTCCTCAAGGCCAACCCCATCGAGCCGGACGTTCGCCGCAAGCTTAAGGAATCGTCGACCATCGAAGGCACGGTGGTCTCGGAGGTCGTCAAGTCGGCCGACCAGTTGGACACCGTGCTGATCCAGATGCAGTTGAACCGTCTCGGCAGCGACCTGCAGCGTTCGAACCTCAGCACGTCCATCAGCGAGCTTCGTGCCCTGGAGGATCCGCTCAACAGCGTGATCGCCGCCCTGAACGGAACCACCGGCGTGGACGACGCCAAGGAATTGGCCGACCAGGCGGAGACGATCCGCGCCCAGCAGCAGAAAATCCTCGATAAGATGATCGAGATCCTCGACGCCGGGCTGCGGAAAAACACCTCGCGTATCGAGATGGCCTACATCGTCAAGGACATCCTCAGCGTCTGGCAGAAGGACATCGGTGGCGGGATCGAGACCATAATCGACACCGAGACCGGAAACATATGGGAACCTTCGTCCGACGAGGACGACAAAGAGTAGCGATGGATCGATGACCCGGTGCAACGCCCAGGATATGGGAGAGAATACGATGCGAAGCAGACAAACGACGTGGGTAACGTGGGGCCTGATGGCGATGCTGTTGGTCGTCTCGGGGCTGGCGGTGGCAGACGATGCCACCAGCGAGACCCCCAGGAAAAAGAAGACCATCGACTCGGGCGACCTGGCCAACAAGGCCCTGTTCCAGCAGCAGCGGTTCAAGAAGCTGGTCACCGACATGGTCAAGCTGGCCAACCTCATCGAGGACAGCGACCCCGAATCGGCACGGATTCTCATCCGGGCCGCCAACGAGGCCGGCAAGGCCCTGATCTCCAAGGACATGGAGAAGGCGGCCAAGCTGATCCGCGAGGGACTGACCAACGAGGCCCTGTTGGCCAACAAGGACGCCGCCCGCGAGCTCAAGCGGATTTACGCGATCCTCATGGACGGCGAGGTGAATCTCGACGAGCGCCTCAAGCGGATCCAGGCGTGGAAAGAGACGCTGGCTGAGCTGAGCAAGATCCTCGAGAAGCAGAAGAAGCTCGAAGACAAGTCCTCTCTGGCCAAGGACGCCAAGAAGCACGAGGCGGCCATGAAGGAACTGGGCGAGAAGATCCAGTCGCTCCTGAAGGACCAGGAGAAGCTGCTCAACCAGACCCGCAAGGTCGGGGAGGTCAACGAGCAGATCCGTCAGCTCGCCAAACTGCGTGACAAGGTCCGCCAGGCCCAGGCCCGCCAGGCCGACGTCACCCGGGCGACCAACACCTCCGGCACGGACAAGCTCCCCCTTGCCGGCGAGAAGCAGAAGGCGTTGGCCGACGAGACCGCCGGGTTGAAGAAGGCGATCGAAGAGGCGATGAACGACCAGAAGATCGCCAAGCTCATGAAGCAGGCCGATGCCGCCGGCGACGTGAAAGCCGCCGCCAAACGCGCCGGACAGGCCGCCGGTGAGATGGGCAAAGCCTCCAAGTCGCTGAAGAATTCCGACGCCCTGGGCGCCTCCAAGCCCCAGAAGCAGGCCAAAGCCGACCTCGCCGCAGCAGAGAAGGCCCTCTCCGATGCGATCGCCAAAGCAGGCAAGGGAACGCCCGCGGGCCAACTCGCCGAGAAACAGAAGGAACTCGAAAACGTCACCCGCCAGGTCGCCTCTGCCCTGGAGAAAATGTCTCAGACCGCCGGGGCCGACAGCAAGTCAGGCCA
>CAZYIH010000047.1:0-17642 GCA_964646915.1 uncultured Planctomycetaceae bacterium
GTCTACGAGACCGAATACGGCACGTTGAACTTCACGCTGTCCAAGAAGCTTAACGAGCATTGGACGCTGAAGTTCAAAGCCAAGAACCTCCTGAACCCGAAGATCCAGACCGTCTATCGATCTGAGTACATCGGCGAGGACGTGGTTCGCAGCTCCTACCGCAAGGGAATCGATTTCTCCGTGAGTCTCGGAGCGGAGTGGTAGTCCGAAGCAACATTAACGCAGGAAGCAAAGCATGAAGGAAGCAGAAATGGAATCAAGGTCGCAATGGATATCCCGGCCGCACCGGATCGGACTGGCCGCGATGGGCATCGTGCTGGTGGTCTGCCTGCTGGGCTCGGGGGCGCTGTTGGCCCAGAGGGAAACAGCCGAGCAGCGGCTGGACACCACGCGAGAGGCCTTGCGGAAATGGGTCGATACGCGCAAGACGATCTCGCGGACCAAACACGATCTCGATGAGACCGTCCAGATGCTCCGGGAGCGAATCGGCGTGGTCGAGGGCGAAATCCAGTCTCTCAAGCGCAGGACCGAGGAGTCGCGTTCGGTCATTGCCGAGCAGGAGAAGAAGCGCGATGAACTCAAGGCGCGGCTGGAGACGCTCACCGGCGCTGCCGACTCGCTCAAGCCCACGATCGAGACGCTCGAGAATCGCACTGTCGCGCTTCTCGATCAACTGCCGGACCACGTGCGCCAGGACCGGATGATCTCGACGCTGAGCAAGACCTTCCAGGGCGATCCGAACGACCCGAATGGCGTCAAGAAGGGCTCGTTGTCTCAGCGGTTTCAGAACGTCGTGGGCGTGCTGAACAAGCTCAACAAGCTCAGCCGCGAGATCAAGGTTCTTCCTCAGCGGGTGTTGCTCCCGGATGGCAGGGAGGCCGAGGTGCAGGCCGTCTTCCTTGGTTTCGGGCAGGCGTACTATCTGGGCGGCAGTGGCAAGACCGCCGGAATCGGACGGCTTTCGGATGACGGAAAGTGGACGTGGGTGGCGGCCAACCAGTCGGCCGAGAAGATCGCCCGCGTGATGGCCATCCTGGAAGATGAGAAGCCCGCCGCATTCGTGCAGGTTCCCATCGAGATCAAATAGGCAGGAAGAGACACCCCCATGAAACGGAAGATCGTACTGTTGCTGTTGATTCTGTCGGCTGGTCCGCTGGTGCTTCTCGCCCAGGAGGCTTCGCCCGTCGAGAGAGGCCGAAAGCTCACGGACGTCGCCGAGGTCGATCCGAATATGGACCTCTCCGACGCCAACGGAGCCGAGGTTGATCCCGACGCCGTGGTGGACCCGAACGCCCCCGAGGAGCGAAAGGACTCCGGCGTGCAGTTTCGCCTGGCCGCCAATCGGATTCAGCGGCAGCTGTCCGAGGCACTGGCGGAACTGGACGCCCTCAATCAGCACGCCAAAGAGGTGAAGATCCCCCTCAGCAGAAAGCTCAATGAGCTTCAGGCCGAGCTGAAAGCCGCCCGCAAGGAGAACCTGCAGGCCGCCCGGCTGGAAGGCGACCGGAAGCTCGAGGTCAGCAACCTCGAATCGAAGATCAAGGCCCGCAAGGAAGAGGCAGCCTACCTCACCAGTCTCATGGGCGAATACGCCCGCAATCTCGAATCGGTCCTGCACGTGGCCGAGAAGCAGCGGTACGCCGACCCGATCGAGGCCGCCAAGCAGGCCGCCGACAGTGAGAACCTCGCCACCGAGAAGGTGTACGCCACGCAGGGGCAGTTTCTGTTGAAGACGGTCGATCGCCTGGAAGAGACGCTGGGGGGGGCTCGCTTCGAGGGCGAGGTGCTGGATGCCAACGGCATCGTGAAGACCGGCACGATCGCCATGGTCGGCCCGGTGGCGATGTTCCGGTCCACCGATGGGAGCGTCGTGGGCAGCGTCGAGCAGAAGCTCGGCTCGGATCAACCGGCCGTCTACGCCTACAACAACCCCGAAGACAGCCAAGCCGCCGCCGAGGTCGTCAAGACCGGGCGGGGCACGTTCCCGTTCGACCCGTCACTGGGCAACGCCCGGAAGATCGAGGAAACCCAGGACACCATCCTGGAGCACATCAGCAAGGGCGGGCCGGTCATGTACCCCATTCTCGGGATGGCCGGTGCGGCGATGCTGGTGGTGCTCTTCAAGTGGGTCGCCCTGACGATGACGCCCACGCCCCGCCGCCGAGAGATCGACGCGCTGCTGCAGACCGTCTCGCGCGGCGACCAGAGCGGCGCCCGCGAACTGGTCGAACGGATTCGCGGGCCGATCGGGCGGATGCTGAAAGTCGGCGTCGAACACCTTCGCGAGCCGCGTGAACTGATCGAAGAGGTGATGTACGAAACCATCCTCTCGACGAAGCTCAAGCTCCAGCGCCTGCTGCCGTTCGTGGCGATCGCGGCTGCGTCCGCCCCGCTGCTGGGCCTGCTGGGTACGGTGACGGGCATCATCAACACCTTCCGCATGATCCGGGTTCACGGGGCCGGCGACGTCAAGTCGCTCTCGGGCGGCATTTCCGAAGCCCTCATTACCACGGAGTTCGGGCTCATCGTGGCCATCCCGTCGCTGCTGCTGCACGCCTTCCTGTCGCGAAAGGCAAAGGGCATGAGCAACGAGATGGAAAAGACGGCCGTCGAGTTTGTCAACCAGGTGAGCAAGTCCGATATCGCCTCCCGCAACGCGGTGATGGTAGCCGATGCGTCCGAGGTCCTCCCGGGCGACGGGTCGGCGAAATCCGAGGGCTCCGACGGGACGCCGCCACCCGCTCCCAAACAAGCGCCGGCCGAGGAGAAGGACGCCGGAAAGCAAGAGGACTCGACAGGCAAACAGGATGATGCGACCAACGAGGAAGACCAGTAGCGAGCGATCGGAATGGACGCACTGACCCAGGAAATCACCAGGCTGTTTGAACAGGCCGTCGGGCTTTGGCTCATGGGCGGCTGGGCGATGATCCCCATTGCGATCAACGCGCTGGTGATGTTCGCGCTGTCGGTGACGGTCTATCTCCGCCTTCGGGAGACCGGGTTCCGCTCCGTCCGCGAGAAGACCTGGCGGGGATGGATCGATCGACCCCAGGAGCGTCGCGGCCCCGTCGGTGAACTGCTGGATTTCGCGATGGGCGCCCATACGCTGAAGGACATGGAGATTAACTTTGAGGAAATCCGGGCCACCGAGATCGCCCCGTTCCAGCGCGACCTGCGCGTGGTTCGCATCTGCGTTGCCGCCGCTCCGCTGCTGGGGCTGCTGGGCACGGTGACGGGCATCCTGGCGACGTTCGATGCCCTCTCGAAGGGCTCGGGTGGTGAGCAGACCATGGGCATGATCGCCGCTGGGATTTCCGAGGCACTGGTGACCACCGAGACCGGGCTGATGATCGCCATTCCGGGCCTGTTCCTTCAGCACGTGCTGTCCCGGAACACCGAGCGGTACAGGGCGTTCCTGGCCCACGTGGAGACCGTCTGCACGCAGACCGTTTACCAGCGGATCAAACAACGCAAGCAGGGCGCCGCCTGAGTGATTGTGGCGGGCGCCACGGCCAAGTGTTTACGCAACCTTACGCAGAGGAAGCTTGATGGGACGTTTCCGGCAATCGACAGACGATGAATCCGACTCGGGCGGGATCGATATCTCCCCGCTGATGGACGTCGTGTTCATTCTGCTGATCTTCTTCATCGTGACCACGACGTTCGTGGAGGAGACCGGCGTGGAGGTGGACAAGCCCCAGGCAGCGTCCAGCCAGATGCTCGAGAAGACCAGCATCATGATCGCCATCACCGCCGACGGCGAGGTCATCTACGGCGGACGGAAGATCGGCCTGGGCGGCGTTCAACCATTGGTGAAACGCGAGCTGGCGAAGGAAGAAGTCCCGGTCATCGTGCAGGCCGACAAGGCGGTTCCATCGGGGCTGATGGTGCAGGTCATCGACGAAGCCAAGCGAGGCGGCGCCCAGAAGGTGAGCATCGCCACCAGGAAGGGCGAGTGACCCATGAATCACAGGAAGAGACGCTCCATAGGCCGTACGATATTCTACCGCTTCCTGGCGGTGGTCGCGGCGGTTGCGCTGACGCTGGCGTTCTTCCTGTTGCTTCCGGTCATGCAGCATATCCAGGATGCGATGGACGACGATGACATGATCGTCCGGGATGTAGCGACCGCCGAGATCGAGCCGCCCCCTGAAATCGAGGAAGAAGAAGAGCCTCCCCCGGAAGAAGAGCCCAGGGAAGAGCCCAAGCTGGACACCCAGCCTCAGCCGGCGTCGCTGGCGGAGCTGGATCTCGCACTGGGCGACGGAATGGGCGCCGGGACCGGGGCCGGACAGTTGAAGATCGACGTGGCGGGTATGCAGACCGTCGCTGCCGACGGTGGAGCCGAGCTGTTCAGCATGGCCGACCTCGACCAGAAGCCCCGACCGGTGTTTCAGCCCAGCCCAAGTCTTTCCGGCAAGCTGCGACGTCGCACACCCGCGACGGTATATGTGATTTTCATCGTCGACGAGAACGGCCGCGTCGTTCAGCCCAAAGTGCAACGGTCCACAGACCCCGCCTTCGAACGACCCGCGTTGAACGCGATCAAACGGTGGCGATTTGAGCCCGGCAAACGGGGCGGCGAGCCCGTCCGATTCCGCATGCGTGTCCCCATTACTTTCCCGAAATCCAGATAGCTATGAGCCCATTGAGAGTGCGACGTTCTGATAGTGTGTATTGTTTGCCTGCCGGGTCGATCGGTGCATCGGCATCTCGGCTGGCGTGGTGCCTTGCCGCGCTGCTGTGCTTGGTCGCGGGGGGTTGTACGCTGACCATCGACGGCGAGCCGGTCGTGGAAGTGTCCGACTTCCTCGCGCTGTCCCGGGAGAAGCCCGAACCCGACGCCAACGAAATCTCGCCCACCCGCGATGAGCTCACCCGGAAGTACCGGCAGTACAAGATGACCGACGCGGAGAAGGCCGCCTGGAGCGACCCGAACTTCAAACGCCGGTTCGTCGAGAGTTATATCGCGGAGACCGAGGTCGAGCCATCCCTGCGGGAGATGGAACGCCAACGCGTCGCCGAGATCCTGCCGTTGATGGAAAAAGGCGAGCTCGACCAGGCCGAGAAGCTCCTCCAGCGATACCGCGGCGAGGCCTCCAGCGCCGTGTTCGATTACCTTCTGGGAAACTTGTACTTCCAGCGTGAGCAGATCGACCAGGCCGTCGCCGCCTACAGCGTGGCCACCGGGAAATACAGCAAGTTCCGCCGGGCGCATCGGAACCTCGGGCTGATCTACGTCCGCCTCGGGGAGCACGATAAGGCGGTGGCCGCCTTGACCCGCGTGATCGAGCTGGGCGGCGGCGACGCGGTAATTTACGGATTGCTGGGGTTCTCCTACTCGATGACGGAGAAACCGATATCGGCCGAGAGTGCCTACCGGATGGCCATCCTGATGGACCCCGAAACCGTCGACTGGAAACGCGGACTCGCCAGCAGCTTCTTTCGGCAGAAACGATTCGCCGAAGCGGTGGCAATCTGCGATCGGATCATCCAGGACGACCTGGGCAACGCCGAGATCTGGATGCTCCAGGCCAACGCGTACATCGGCATGGGCAAGCCCCTCCAGGCGGCTGAGAACTACGAATTTGTCGATCGGTTGGGCAAGAGCAGCATCGCAAGCCTCAGTATGCTGGGCGATATCTACATCAACGAGAAGCTCTACGAGATGGCTGCCGGTTCGTACGTCCGTGCGATGGAGAGGACGCCTTCGGCAGATACGAAGGATCCCAACGCCCAGGCGAAGGTCGCCGGAATGCTCGACCGGAATACCGACCGGATCATCCGGGCGGCGAGAGTGATGGCCGCCCGCGGCGCACTCGATGCCACCGAGACCCTCCTGCAGACCCTCCGAGAGCAACGGCAGGAGTATCTCGATAAGACCGACCGGAAAGACCTGCTCAAGCTCGAGGCCCGCATCGCGGTGGCCCGCGGCGCCGACGAAAAGCAGGTAACGATCCTCGAAGAAATCGTCCGCCTGGACCCCATGGACGGCGAGGCCCTTATGCTGCTGGGCCGACACTACGCCAACGCTCCCGAGGACAAACGGGATATGGAAAAGGCGATCTTCTACTACGAACTGGCGGAGAAGAACGAGAAATTCGAAGCCGACGCCAAAGTGCAGCACGCACAGTTGCTGGTGCGGGAAGAGGAATACGACAAGGCGATTCCGCTGCTGAAGAGCGCCCAGTCGATCAAGTACCGCGACAACGTGCAGAAGTACCTCGAACAGGTCCAGCGTATCGCCAAGCAGCGATAGGCTCAGGCCGACGCCGTCGCGACCGGCGACGGCGGGAACGGGAGGTCATTGACATGAGAGAGATGAACGGACAACGGAGGATCGGTCTGCTGTGCGCAGCCGTTGCGGTTTGCCTCGCGACGATGCCCTCATTGGTTCGCGCTGCGCCCGACGAAACGTCCGAGCAGGGGCTGATCAAGCTGAACTTCCCCGAGCAGCTCGAGCTCAAGGATTTGATCGACTACATTTCCAAGCGAAACAAGGTCAACTTCCTGTACGACGTGCGCCAGGTCACCGGCAAGAGCGTGACGCTCATCGCCCCGCAGAAGGTTCCCGCCGACTCGCTGATGACGCTGTTGGACAGCATCCTTCGCATGAAGGGGCTGCAGCTGACCCGCGATGAGACGGGCATGCTGCGCATCACCATGGCCCAGTCGGTGACTACCATCTCCAGCGGACTCAGCGACGATCCCAACGCCGCCGACGTTCCGGGCCGGGCGGTGACGCGGGTGTTCACGCTGAAGCACGCCAAGCCCGAGGCCGTCGAGGGCGTCATCAAGCCCTTCCTGGCCGCCGCCACCGCCAACGTCATCAAGCTGCCGCAGCACCAGCGGATGATCGTGACCGACTACGCCTCGAACATGAAGCGCGTCGCTGAGATGGTCGCCCTGGTCGATCAACCCGCCCGGGAAGCGAAGCTGCGGTTCGTGGCCATCCGGAACGTCGAGGCCAAGGTCATCGTCTCGGACGTCAAGAAGCTGCTGCAGGGCAAGGGGCAGACCAGCGGTTCGACCAATGGCGCATCGCTGTATCCCGACGACCGTGGAAACCGCGTGATCGTCATCGGCAGCGACTCGGAGGTGGAAGAGGTCCTGGAACTGATCCGCTCGCTGGATGCGCCTCTGAATCGCAAGAAGACAATCTATCGCTTCGAGGTCGCTTCGGCGGGGAGAGTGGACGAACTGGTCAAGAAGCTCATCGGCAAGGTGGCTGCCAAGCAGTTCTACGAGGCTGCCGTCGATAGCGAATCCAACGTGCTGATCGTCACCGCCACCCCGGAGGTTCACGAACAGATCGAACTGGTTCGCGAGATGGTCGACAGACCCACGCCCGAGACGCAAAGCCCCATCCGCTTCTACAAGCTGGAGAACGCCAAAGCCGCCGATGTGCTGGGCACGCTGCAGAACATCGAGGGCGAGGGCGGGCTTGGCGGGGCGAAGCTTGACGGGTCCGGCGGGAAGGACGGCGACGGACTCATCATCGAGGGCCCCACGCCGCAGAAGGTGAATCGCCCGTCCACCGGCGGCTACGAGGCGCTTCGGGGCGGCGGAAGAAAGGGCGGGGCGGTGCAGATGCCCAGCGCCCGTCTGTTGGCCGACGAGGCGACCAACACGATCATCGTCGTCGCCAAGCCCTCCATGCATGCCCTGTACCGCAAGCTCATCGAACGGCTGGACGTGCGACGCCCGCAGGTGCTGGTCGAAGCCACCGTCGTCACGCTGGACACCACCGATGATTTCGCCCTGGGCGTGGAGGTCTCCTGGGGCAACGACGTGGACAGCGGCGCGGGCAAGGTGCTCAGCTTCAGCTCGTTCGGTCTGTCCACGGTGGACGCCTCGACCGGTCGGCTGGCCATCACCCCGGGGACGGGCTTCAACGGGGCGCTGATCAGTGCCGATGTCGCCGACGTGGTCATCCGGGCCCTGCAGACCGACAAACGCGCGAAGGTCGTCTCCCGCCCCAGCGTGCTGATCAACGACAACGCGACCGGCACGCTGGTGTCCGAGAGCGAAGAGCCCTTCGCCAGCGTCAATGCCTCCAACACGGTGGCCACCACGAGCTTCGCCGGCTACACGTCGGCGGGAACGAAAATGGTCATCACCCCGCAGATCAGCGAGGGCGAGCATCTCAAGCTGGAATACGAGATCACGCTGAGCAGCTTCGGCGAGGACGCCTCCGAATCGCTCCCGCCGTCGCGACAGACCAACTCGCTGGCCAGCGAGGCGACCATCCCCGACGGACATACCATCATCGTCGGCGGTCTGACGCGCGAGGACTTCAACGAGACCGTCGACCGGATCCCGATCCTGGGTGAGATCCCGATTCTCGAATATCTCGCCTCCAACCGCGACGTGAACAAACGCCAGACCACGCTGTTCGTGTTCCTCCGGGCGGTGATTCTGCGGGACGACCAGTTCCGCCGGCTCAAGAGCCTCTCCGAAGCCGCCGTCCGCGAGGCGAAGCTCGACAGCCGCCTCCCCCACAGCGACCCGGTCACGATTCCGTAATGATTGCCGACGAGGTGAGCACCATGCCACCACAACTCAACCCCAGCCCAGCGGCGACGCCCCCAACCGCTCAGGCCGGCGAGCCGAACCCGCCGGTAAGCGCGGTCGACTCGGTGTCGGCTGCACGCGTGGACCTCGCCGGGGAGCACCCCTCGGCCCGTTTCGTGTCGCGAGTTCCGATCCACTTCGCCCGATCAAGGCAGGTGCTCGGACTCGCCGGCGACGACAGTGCACCGATGCGGGTGGCGATGGCCGATCCGTCCGATCGCCAGACACTCGACGTGCTGCGTCGCTGGCTGGGCGAAGCCATCGCGCCCATCCCCGCCGCCGCCCAGCAGCTTACCGTGGCCATCAACCAAGCCTACGGCCGGCAGTCGGGGGCGGCCCAGGAGTTCGTCCAGCAGCTCGATCGCGACGAGGTCATCAAAGACATCACCGACCTCGATTCCCGCGAGGACCTGCTGAACGTCAACAATCGCGCGCCGGTCATCAAGCTGGTGAACCTCGTGCTCTTCGAGGCCGTCCAGCAGGAGGCCTCGGACATCCACATCCAGCCCTACGAGGATCGGCTGGTGGTTCGCATGCGGATCGACGGGGTGCTGTTCGACACCTTCAACCTGCCCTCGGGTGTGCAGGACGAGCTCGTCAGCCGAATCAAGGTGATGAGCAAGATGAACATCGCCGAGAAACGCCTCCCGCAGGACGGCCGGGCCACCGTGCAGGTGGGCGATCGGGTGATCGACTTGCGCATATCGAGCGTCCCCGCCAGCCACGGCGAGCGCGTGGTGATCCGCCTGCTGGACAAAAGCGCCCGCCTCTACACGCTGGACGAGTTGGGCATGGACGCCGAGACACTCCACCGCTTCGGCCGACTGATCGGCGTGGAGCACGGGCTGATCCTCGTGACCGGCCCGACCGGGTCCGGCAAAACCACCACGCTTTACGCTGCCCTCGGACAGATCAACTCCACCCAGAGCAATATCATCACGCTGGAGGACCCCATCGAGTACCAGCTCGACGGAATCAGCCAGATCCAGATCGCCCGCAAGAAGGGCATGACCTTCGCCAGCGGCCTGCGCAGCGTGCTGCGCCAGGACCCGGACATTGTCATGATCGGTGAAATTCGCGACCACGAGACGGCAGTGATGGCCATCCAGTCGGCGTTGACCGGTCACCTGGTGTTCTCCACGCTGCACACCAACGACGCCGCCAGCGCGGTCACCCGTCTGCTGGACCTGGGCATCGAACCGTACCTGGTGGGCAGCTCGCTGGTGGGCGTGCTGGCCCAGCGACTGGTCCGTCGCAACTGTGAACACTGCGCCGAACCGACCGAGCCCGACCCGGCCGAGCTGGAAATGCTCGCCTTCGCACCCACCCACGAGCAACGCGCGAGCTTCCGCCGGGGCGTGGGCTGTCGCCACTGTCGCGGGACCGGCTACCGGGGCAGGGCGGGTTGCTTCGAGTTGCTGACGACCAACGAGGAGATCCGCCGGCTGGTCGCCCGTCGCGCCGCAGCCAGCGAGATCGATCTCGCCGCCCAGCGCGGCGGCATGCGAACGCTCGCGGAGGACGGCCTGTCGAAGGTGCTCTCGGGCAACACGACCATCAAGGAAGTCCTGCGTATCTCCGCGAGGGTGGTGATCTGATGCCCGTCTACGCTTACACCGCCAGCGCCCCGGCCGACGCTTCGACCTCACCGGTGCAGGGGACGATCGTGGCCGACTCGCCCCGGCAGGCACGCGACCAGCTCCGCGCGCAGGGGCTGAGCATTCGCGATGTCGCCGAGCAGACCGTCACGCGCGCATCGTGGTACGAGCGGTACCTCGTCGGTCGACAGGTCGCCAAGGTCACCGGCCTGCTGCAAGAGATGGCCACGCTGCTGGCAGCGGGAATCCCGCTGACCGACGCACTGGAGACCATCACCCGCCAGCACACCGGGCGGTTCCACCAGAGCATCCTGCTGCTGCGAGACCACGTCGCCGCCGGCGGTTCGCTCGCCGAGGCGATGGCCCTTCAGCCGATGCTGTTCGACGAACTCTCGCGCAACATCGTGGAGGTCGGAGAGAACGCCGGAACCCTGGACACCGCCCTCGAACGCCTCGTGCAATACCGCCGCAAGACGGCCGGCCTGAAGAATCGCGTCGCCTCGGCCCTGATGTATCCCGGCATCGTGCTGGCGGCGGGGCTGGGCGTAAGCGTGTTTCTGATGACCTACGTCGTGCCGAACCTTCTGGGGGTGCTGGCGGCCAGCGGGAAAGACCTGCCCTTCGCGACCGTGCTGGTCAAGGGCATTTCCGATGTGCTCCTGGGATGGTGGTGGGCGATCCTCCTCGCAATGGGCCTGGCGGGGGTCGGCCTGGCGGCGATCCTTCGCAGCGAGAAGGGCTCGATGGCGTGGCACCGCCTGCAGTTGCGAATCCCACTGCTGGGCGACTTGGTCCGCAAACAGGCGATCGCCCGGATGTCCATGGTGATGGCTACGCTGCTCAAGAGCGACCTGCCCTTCGTGCAGGCGGTGCGCATCGCCCAGCGAACGGTACACAACCGCGTGCTGCGGGGCGCCCTGGAGGCGTGCGAGCAGGCTGTCATCGGTGGGCGGGATATCTCGATCGCCCTGGAGCACACCGGGGCCTTTCCGCCGCTGGTGATCCAGGTCTTCGCGGTCGGTCAGGCGTCAGGTCGCCTGGAGGAAATGCTCGAAGACCTCGCCGGCGACTACGACACGCAGGTGGAGATCTCAACCAATCGTCTCACGACGCTGCTGGAGCCGCTGATGATGATTCTGCTGGCGATCGTCGTGGGGTTCATCGCATTCGCAACCATCCTACCCATTCTGGAGGCAGGAGATGTCCTGTAGCCGCAAGACAACCCGAAACCGGTCCGCCGCCCGGAGGCATCGCGGCGGGTTTACCTTCATCGAGGTGATGGTGGTCGTCGTCATCATCGGCATGTTGGCCGGCGCGGTGACGCTGAAAGTCAGCCAGTACATGGACGAGGCGAAGGTCAGCCGTGCCAAGTCCGACATCGCGACCATCGTCAGTGCCATCGAAGCCGACAGCCTCAAGGGCGACGGCAAACCGCCCTCCAACTCTGATGGGCTCGGTAAGCTGAATATCGACATCAAGCGAGACCCGTGGGGCAACGAGTATCAGTACAACGACAGCGGCCCGGACGGCGAACCCTTCGAGGTGTATTCGCTCGGGGCCGACGGCGAGCCGGGCGGCGACGGCGCCGACGCGGACATTTACTCCTGGCAGATCGGCAAGGAAGAGGACTGATCGGTGACCCGCCGTGGGTTTACGTTCATCGAGGTGATCGCGGTGGTCGCGCTGCTGGGCATCCTGGCCGGCGGGACGGCGTACTACCTGGCCGACCAGGTCCAGGCCGGCTCTTCGGACTCCGCCGTCGGACAGCTCGCCTACGCCGACCGCCTCACCCGCCTTCGGGCGCGTCGGCTGGGCCGGGAGTGCGTGCTCCGCTTCGACCTCGACGAGCAGACCGTCACCCGGTTTGAGAACCGCCACGGCGAGTTGCAGCCCCGCTCAGCTGGGCTGAACGTGCCGGTCCGCTGCCGCATCGAGCAGGTCTGGACGGTCGGGTTGGTCGGCCAGTCCGAGACGGGCGCACCGGGGCGCCTGGCGAGACATGGTACCGGCGTGGTGGATGTTGCATTCTCGCCGGCAGGACGCAGCGCGACGTACGCGCTGAAGCTGGTCTCCGGGCCGTCCGCCGTCTGGGTCGTGGTGGCCGGTCTTACCGGCGAAGTAACCGTGGAAGAAAATGAAAAGCAACTGCACAACCTGTTCACGACGCTCGCGACGGGTCGGCCTGACGCTGATTGAAGTCGTCGCCGCGATCGTCATTCTGGGCACGATTCTGGTGGGCGTGGTGCTCGCCCGGTCTCGCCATACGCGCCAGATCCGCCTGGCCGGGCGAAAGGCGGCCGCCGTGCAGTTGGCCGACCGACTGCTGACCGACTGGTGGACCGACCCCAACGGCGTTCCGGTGGGGCGCAGCGGGTCGGTCGGTGAGAACGGCACGTTCGTATGGGAAACCCGGGAGCTGCCCCACCGCGATTGCCGCGCACTGGGCGGACGCGTGGTGGAGCTGACTGTTCGCAACGCGGAGGTGAACTCCGCCTTCCCCACGGCAGAACCGCTTACCCGCGTTCAGCTCGTGCTGCCGTTGCCCCCCGAAGAGGGCGACGACGCCAACGCCGCACCATCGAACCGGGAGGCGAGACCATGACAGGCGCTCGTGGATTCACGCTGCTGGAGCTGTTGCTGGCGACGGTGCTCTCGGTGATGCTCATGCTCGGGGTGCTGGCTGTGGTGACCGATCTCTCGACCGATCCGGAGACGATTCCGTCCCGCGGTGAGAGATTCGCCGCCCAGCAAACCCAGACGCTCGACGCATGGGTTCGGCTGCTGCGCGGTGACCTGGCCCACGCGATCCAAGTCAACGCCGAGACTCCCAGCCGGGTGGAAATGCTCGGCAGCGGCGCCCTGGACGAACGGGGCCGATCTCGAACCCATCGGCCCGTGAAAGTAACCTACTTGCTGGAAACATTCGACGGACGGCGCTGGCTGGTCCGCCGGCAGACTGCCCAGGATTCACTCGTCGCGCACGCCACGCAGCGCGACCTGGTCTGCCGTGGCGTGCAGCGATTCGAACTCATCGCCGAAGGCTCGGCCCCTACCACGCGGGAAGGTCTCCAGTCCGCCTCGGCTGCCACGATCGCGCCGGAGGCTGTGTCCGGAGAATCGGGCGACAACGCCGAGAGGGATGTGCCCGACCGGAAGTCCGTTGAGCAACCAGAGGACGAGGCTCGCCCTTACCGGACGCAGGAGGCACCTGGGTCCGCCCGGGAGTTCGAGAACACGGCCGATCTCGAGTTCGGCCGGGCGGCCGGGTTCGATACGGTTTACAGCAAGAGCAGCGGCGAACTCTCCATCTTCGTCAACGGGCTGTGGTTCTACCCGCGATACGCTCCGAAGTGGGCCCGCGAGAAGTACTACACCGAAACCGGCCAAAAGGACCCCGCCGCGAAGGGCTCATCACCCTCCGGCGACGCCAACGCCCCCGGCGGCGGGCGTGCAGGCGGTATCGAAGGCAACGACAAGTCAGCCGGACCGTCCAGCGTGGGAATCACCTGGCGGATTCGGGTTTGGTTCGAGGACACAGCCGAGCCGGGCTACGACCGTATCGTGACCGTTCAGCTCAGCGGTGGCGCATGAGACATCCAGGATCCCATCGCGGATTTGCGTTGCTCATGACGCTTGCGTTGGTGCTGCTGGCTGGAGCGGCGATGGTGGGGCTCGCTCAGCGAAGCCTGGCCGACGCGCTCGAGGCCCGGTCGGCCCAGCGCGAGCTGCAGCGCCGATGGGCGGTGGCGTCGCTGCGGGCCACGCTGCTGGGGCGGCTGGAATCGCTCCAGGCCCGGCAGGAAGACATCGACCCCAATGCGCCGTCGAGCCAATGGCCCGCCCCAAGCACACGGCAGCAGTTCGCCATTGAGCTGGGCGGGCGCGAGTACCGCATCGTCCTCACCGACGAGCAGGCCAAGCTCAACGTAAACGCCCTGTTGAGGTCCAACACGCCCGGCGAGACCGAGTCGATCGTGCGGGGTCTCACTCCTCGCCCGAGCGGCGGCGGATTGGTGCGAATCCGTCCCACCCGGGGCGTGAAGGCGGTATTCGGGTACGGCCAGGTGTTCGAAGGCGTCGTGCCGGCGGAACTGGTGGGGCGCCACCAGGGCGAGGGGCTGGCGGGCAACGTTACCTGCTGGGGCGACGGGAAGGTGAACATTGCCCGTGCGGCGGATCAGACAATCCGCCGGGCGGTCGAGCGCGAGGTGGGCCCGCGCGTGGTACGATTGCTGCTGGAACATCGCAGCCGTCACCGCGCCGACGGGCTGGAAGGGCTGCTGAAACGAATCGACAAACTCAGCGATACCGACCGGCGCACGCTGCAGCGACTGCTGACGGATCAGTCGTCCTGCCATGGGTTGTGGATCATCGCCCGGGGCGACCAGCGGGAATGGTACACGCTCGCCGTCAGCGTGACGGCCGGCGGGCGAGTCGTTCAGTGGTACGAGTTCGCGTGGTAACCAGATGACGATCCGAGAGAAAAGAACCGTGCTGGTGTTTGGCTCGACCCTGCTTGCCCTGGCGTGCGTCGGCGTGGTGGCCGGCGGGGTGTTGCTGCCGGTGCGCGTTGAGGCCGACCCCCCGGCGAACATGCCCGAACTCGCGTCCGGGGGCAGCACCGACCCCAACGATGCCCCGGCCGACCCGAACCGGATGTCGCGCGTGTTCGCCGACCTGCAGCGCCTGGCACGGATGGACCTTCGTCGGCCTCTGGTGAAGAAGGACGTTCCCCGCAGGACATCCACCAAGACACCCCCCAAGCCGCGCCTGCAACTGAGGCTGTTGGGCACGGCAGAGGAGCCCGGCCGATCGCTGGCGTACTTCCAGGAACGCGACGGGTCCACGGTGTGGCTGGCGGAGGGCGAACGCCTCAAGACGCCGGCAGGTGAGGTCGTGGTGAAGACCATCACCTCCGAACGGGTGACCATCACCCTCGGCGAGCAGACCATTGAACAGAAGGTTCCGGTGCGCTCCTGGCAGGGGGAGACACCATGAGCCGATCGATCGTCATTTTCGCCGCGGAGAGCGGCCCGTGGCGCGTTGGCTTCCAAGCGGCTCAGGGCCCGACCCATCGGGACGTGCCGATTGCTCCGGACGCCACCAGTGCCGAGACGGCTGAGACAATCGCCGCTGCACTCGACGAGATCGGCGGCGATGATCCGTCGGCGGTGCTGGCGATCCCGTCCGAGTGGTGCCTTGCCGCGGAGATCTCCACCGACGATCTCGGACGCGGCGGCCGACATCGTGCGATGACCTTCCGGCTGGAGGAGCATCTGCCGCTTTCCGCCGAGGACATGGTCGCCGATTTCGTCGAGACGCGAAAGGGCTCGGCCTTGGGGATCGCCGCGGAACTCGGACGGCTGACGGAATGGCTGGATGCATTCGGGTCGGCGGGGATCGCGGTGGGCTCGATCGTACCGACGGCCCTGCTGGCTGCGCGAGCGGCTGCGCGCGAGGTCGGCGCCGTTGACGCTGTCCTCGTCGCCCAACCCTCTCAAGAGGGCGACGGGTCCGCGATGGTCGACTGGATCAAGGTTCACAAGGGTAAGCCCGTGTGCTGGCGATGGTTTGCCGACGACCGGTCGGCCCTTCGCGAGGCGGTCGCCGAGTTGGACGGACAGGGCGATCCATCGCGAGTGGTCCTTGTCGGCGAGGCGGACGGTGCGCGTCTTGGCATTGAGGAAGCCAACCACACTGAGTGGGTAGGCGACGCCGGTTTGGACGTGTTCTGCCAGGCGTTGGCGGAGGCTGAGGGCGTGTTGGACCAATCCGATCCGCCGTGGGCGGAGCTGCGTCGCGGGCCGATCGCAGCGCCCGCTCACAACCAGCCCTGCCGGGGCCCGCTCGTTGCGGTGGTTACGGCGGCAGCGACGCTCCTGGTGTTGCTCACCGTGGTGTTTACGTGGCGCGGGATGCAGTACGACCGGCTCGCCAGCCGGCACCGGCGCGAGCAGTTGACGGCCTTCCGCGAGGCGGTTCCCGACCAGCGTCCACCAATCGACATCCTTGGTCGGATGCGGTCGGAGTATCGCAAGCTGGCGGGCATCGGCGGCGAAACGCTCGACGCCGACACGTCCGCGGCGGCCTTGCCTGCATCTGCACTGGTACACCTGCGGAACGTACTGGCGAGCCTGCCCGGGCAGATGCGGTTCCGGATTCTGGAAGTCGAGATCGGGCCCGAGGGCGTAAGCGTTCGCGGCCAGGCGAAATCATACGCAGACGCCGAGCGCATCGCAGCCGCCTTGCGCGACACGCAGCTGTATGCCGTGGAGATGCACGAGACCCAGCGCCTCGGCGAGGAGGGCGTGAGCTTCCGGTTCACCGCGACCCCGGTCCGGATGGAAGGGGGCCGCCCATGAGCCCCCGGAAGCGGCAGAGAATCCTGGTGGGCATCATGCTGGCGATGCTCGCGGTGGCGGCGTTGTGGAGCCTGAGCTACCTGCTTGAGCAACGAGCCGACGCCGAACGCGCCGCCGGTGAGCTGGCGGCCTGCAAGGTGTTGGCCCGGCGGATGACCGCTCTGCGCGACAAGCCGGCCGTCGCCTCGGCCAAGGACGTGGGTGTCCGCGAACTGGGCACACGGATTGACGCCGCCTCCGCCAAGGCGAGGCTGGGTCGCCAGGCGCTTCGCAGCGTGGCCCCCGGTTCGCCCAGGGTGATGGGCGACACCCCGTACCTGCTCAAACCCACTACGCTCGAACTGGAGGGCGTGACCCTCCCGCAATTGACGAGCTTCCTGTATCATCTGACCAGTGAGCCCGGGCTGGTCGTGCGGGATCTGCGGATCCGCAACCCCCGTCGCGATAGCGAGGGGGCCGACTGGAACGCCGAGGCAACACTGACGTGGCTGATCTACTCGCCCCAGCGGGCGAAGGAGCTGAACCGGTGAAACGTCGTGCGAGGTACATCGCGATTCCGTTGGCGCTGATGGTGACGCTGGCTGTCCTGGCGGTCGGTTGCGGCAACGACACCCGGCAGGTCCGGTCGAACTATCGGACCATCACCACCGAGCCCCTGCGCGACACGGACGCCGCCCGCGCCGCCAACCGGAAGGGCGTGGAGTATCTCCGTGACGGCGAACTGGACAAGGCCAGGACCAGCTTCGTCCGCGCCTGCGAGGCGGATGTCGAGTTCGGCCCGGCCCATAACAACCTCGGCGAGGTGTACTACCGCCAGGACGACCTGTACAAGGCGGCCGTCGAGTTCGAGGCCGCCCGCAAGCTCATGCCCGATCACGCCGGTCCGCTGAACAACCTGGGGCTGGTGCATGAGCATGGCGGCGAGTACGGCCGCGCGATCGAGTACTATCGCAAGGCCATCGAACTGGACCGCGACAACGTCGAGTACGCCGCGAACCTCGCACGGGCCATGACCCGTCGCGGCGACCGCAGCGACGAACACCGCGACCTGCTGCGGCGCATCCTCGCCGAGGACAAACGCCCCGAATGGCTGATGTGGGCCAAACGC
>CAZYIH010000048.1:0-16938 GCA_964646915.1 uncultured Planctomycetaceae bacterium
CTGTCGAAGGGGACCGGCTGCGTTTCTGCTGGTCTGCGGGGAGGGGGGCAACGGCCCGTTCCCCGAGGCGGTCAGCACCGGCAATGAGTGGCGCAGCTGGGGGCGGACCTCATCGGCCCGATGCACGAAACGCCCGAGCCAATCGCCCGCATCGCCTACGCTCCCAACGATTTGGCCGACGCTGCCAAGGCCTTCCGTCGCGGCGCAGCGCCGCTGACCATTCCGCCGCGCAGGCGGGTTCGCGGCAAGCGACGCGCCTTGAAACCGGGGCGACACCGCCTGGTGATCGCCTGATCCAAACGCCCGACCCCCGGCCGGGGCGTGTGTGTTATACTGAGTGCAATGAGGCAATTTCTTCCGAGTCGTGCGTATAGCTCCGTCCTCGTGACGGCTGTGTGTCTGAGTGTGGTCGCCGCTTCCGCGCCGTTCGCGCTGGGCGATGACACATCGTCCATGAAGCCCACCGACGCAGCCTCCGCCGCCCGGGCCGTCCAGGCGATGACCGGCTCGCGCACCCGCATCTGCTGGGTACGCGGCGGCAAACTGGTGTTCTTCGATACCGACGATCCGCGCTATATCGAGCGGGACTACGACGTTGAGGTCCATCGACCGGTCATCACCCCAGACGGCCAGCGCGTCGTATTCATCGATTACGATCGTTGGAGCAGCTACATCGTCGATTGGGCGGGCAAGACGCCCACGAAGCTCGTGAGCGGCCGGGTGACCTTCGTCCGCCCGGAATGGACCGACGGCAAGCTCACCGCCCAGTGGGCCTACTGGCAGACGAAGGACAACCGCATTCTCACCGCCCCGCTGAGCGACATCACCAAGACGAAGACCGTGTGGACCTTCAAGGGCTGGAAGCCTCGCGAGGGCAAGAGCACGAACTTCCAGACCTCCGCCGACGGCAAGCGGGCCGGGGCGACGTTCCCCTGGCCGAGCAATGGCATCGCCCCGCTGGGGCGCGAAGACGCGGAGTTCACGAAGTTCGGGACAGGGTGTTGGCCGCAGATCGCCCGGGACAACAGCTACCGCTTCTTCCACTGTTCGGGCGGGCGGCACGAATGGCTGGCGATGTACGACGGGCGTGGCAGCAAGGGTTGGTGGGTGCGCATCGATCCGCGCACCGGCTCGGCTGAGTGCCCGCGATGGGCCAACGACCCGCAATTCGTCGTGGCGACGGATCGTCCCAGCCGTCAGGCGACGTGGGTGTACCTCGGCAAGCTCAGCGGCGACTTCCAGCGGTTCACCCGGTGGGTGCCCGTCTGCAGCGACGGACACAACTCCGAGGCGGAGATCTGGATTGAGAAGGCATCGAAGACGCCTCCTGCCAAGGGCGATCCGCGGGCCGGTCTCACCCCGCCCGTTGCCGCCGGGAAGAGCTGGCCCGGCTCGCACAGGGGGCTGGTCTACCTATGGCGAAATGCCCGGGCGGACAACCGCGTGCTGGATGCCAACGGCAAGACGGTTCGCCGGTGTGTGGCGAGCATGCAGGGTCTGGCCCGTCCCACGCACGGCCACGCGGCCGACCTCGCCGGCGGGTCGCTGCGCCTGGAGAAGCTCGGAGGGCTGCTGGCGTCTTCGGCCAGGAAGAGCAACGAGTTCACCCTGGAGATGGTCTTCACCCCCCAGAAGCGACGCACGCAGGACGAGCAGGTGATTTTCACGATGTCCTCCGGGCCCGAGGCGGGGAATCTGACGATCTCGCAGTTGCGACGGGAGCTGGTGCTCTCTTTGCGAACCTCGAAGACGGACCCGAACACCAAAGGTTGTCGTGCGGTGATCGGGACCGTTCGTGCGGGCCGAAAGAGCGAGCTGGCGCTGACGTTCTCGAAGGGGATGGTCCGGGCGTATCTCTCGGGCAAGCCGGTCGGTTGGAAAAAGCCAGGCGGCGACCTGTCCAACTGGGCCGACATGCCGGTTCAGTGCGGCGCGGAGGTGGGCGGCAGCGACGACTGGTCGGGATCCGTCGAGGCGATCGCCGTATCGGATCGCGCGTTGGACGGCAGCGAGATCAAGCAGCGATGGGAGCTGATGCAGGGTCGGGAATGGTGGCGGTCGAACGACGCCAAGACGTTCGTGGTGGAGGCGAAGCTGGCGGCGAAATCGGCCAGGCCGACGGTCAAACAGCTCGGCGAGTACGTCCGTGCATTGGCCGTCGACGCCTACGACGTGCAGCGGGTCGTTCGCGGCGAACTCAAGGCCGACCGGATCCTCGTCTCGCGATGGGTCGTGCTGGATAAGAAGAATCTCAAGGACGAGCACGTCGTCGGCAAGACCTATCGATTGACGGTTCAGCGGCTCTCGGCCCATCCGTATCTGAAAATGGAGTCCTCCAGCAATACGCTGGACGAGTTCGACACGCCGGAGTTCTACAACGTGGGTCGGCCGGTGCTTGCCGAAAGCTCAGACGAGTGAACCGCAGCCGCTCCCTCTTGCCGCGCCTGGTATGAGAAATCAGTAAATTCGTGGCTTGCCTCTTGGAATCGGGGGGCTCTTTGGTCACCCTGTGAGACGACCAACGGACCTGAGGAGAGGAGCACCCATGAAGACCCCCGAGCTGAGATTCCGCCAGGTACACCTGGATTTCCACACGAGCGGTGCGATCGAGAACATCGCCGGCGAGTTTGACCCGGAGGCATTCGGCCAGACGCTCTCAGCCGCCCACGTGGACTCCATCACCTGCTTCGCCCGCTGCCATCACGGCTGGCTGTATTATCCGTCGGTGAAGTTCCCCCATCGCATCCATCCGCACCTCCAGCGGCCGAACCTGCTGGGCGAGCAGATCGAAGCCTGTCACCGCCGGGACATCCGCTGCCCGATCTACATCACCGTCCAGTGGGACCAACTCGCCTGCGAGGAGCACCCCGAGTGGATCTGCCGCGATCACACCGGAGCCCCGATTACCGAGTCGCAGGAGACCCAGTCGCACTACGATGCCTATCAGCCCGGTTTCTACCGTTTCCTGTGCGTAAACTCGCCGTATCGCGATTACCTCAAAGCCGTCACGCAGGAAGTCATGGAGATGCTGCCGACCGACGGGATCTTTTACGACATCGTCAAGCCGGTCGCCTGCTCGTGCACCTTCTGCCGGGCCGCGATGGCCGAGCGAGGTCTGGACGCCTCGGACCCGGCTGTGCGGTCGGCCTTCGGGCGCGAAGTGATCTCGGACTTCATGCACGACATGAGCGCGCTGGTGCGCTCCATCGCCTCGGACGCGACGGTCTTCTACAACTCCTCGCACGTCTCGCCGGGCCATCAGCCCTGGAAGGACGCCTTCACGCACCTGGAGCTCGAATCGCTGCCTTCGGGTGGGTGGGGATACGCCCACTTCCCGCTGACGCAGCGATACGCCCGCACACTGGGGTTGCCCACGATGGGCATGACGGGTAAGTTCCACACCAGCTGGGGCGATTTCCACTCCTTCAAAAACCCCGCCGCCCTGGAGTTCGAGTGCTTCCATGCGGTGGCGCTCAACGCCCGTTGCTCGGTGGGCGACCAGTTGCACCCCGAAGGACGCATCTGCCCGCACACCTACGAATTGATCGGCGGCGTCTACGAGCGCATCGAGCGTGTCGAGCCCTGGTGTCGCGGCGCGACGGCGGTGACGGACATCGCGGTGCTGGGCACCGGCGACTTCGCCGAAGGGACGTTCAAGGAGCTTCCGCCGGCCCTGCTGGGCGCGACGCGCATGTTGCAGGAACTCGCCCTGCAATTCGACATCGTCGACGAACAGGCCGACCTGTCGGACTACCGTTTGCTGATTCTGCCCGACGAGGCCGTCCTTTCGCAGGCCGGCGTCGAGGCGATCAAGGCGTTCGTTGCCGACGGGGGCGCGGTGCTTGCGTCCTATCATTCCGGGCTGGGATGGGAAGGGCGCGGCGAAGCACTCAACGTCCTGCCCGTCGAGCCGGTGGGTGAGGCGCCGTTCAGCCCCGATTTCGTCGTCCCCAAGGCGATGCTCACCGACGAGCCGGCGCCCATCGAGCACACCATGTACCAGCGCGGCATGCAGGTGACCCCGGCCACCAACGCAGCCGTCCTGGCCGAGACGGCCGTTCCCTATTTCAATCGCACCTGGGAGCACTTCTGCTCGCACCGTCACACGCCCTCCAGCGGAGAGATCGGCTATCCTGCCGTGGTGCGGAAGGGCGGGGTGATCTACTTTGCCCACCCGATTTTCTCCCAGTACGCCCTCAACGCCCCGCGATGGTGCAAGCAGATGCTCGCCGGGGCCGTCGATACGCTCCTGCCCAGCCCGGTCCTCCGGCTGGAGAACGCTCCGAGCACGGTCATCGCGACGGTGAACGATCAACCCGACCGGAAGCGCCTCGTGGTGCACCTGCTGCACTACATCCCCGAGCGTCGCGGCCAGGCGTTCGACACCATCGAAGACGTCATCCCTCTGTATGACGTGAAGGTGAGCGTCCGGGCCGATCTGCCGCTCAAAGAAGCCCGCCTCGTGCCCTGCGGCGAGTCGCTGGAGACCACCAGCACCAACGCCAGACTGGAGTTCACCGTGCCCCGCGTGGACGGCTGGAGTGTGGTGGAAGTGTCCTACGAGTAGGCGTTTCGTCGCCCAGCGTCATTCGCCGGTAAGATGTCCCAGAGCGACCAGCGCGTAGGCGGTGTATTCCACGTCCGCTGTGGCATCGAGGGTGGATGCGCCGAAGCCGCCATGGTCATCCCCCCGCAGCCGAAGCACGAAGTCCAACGTTCGCTCGGCGTTTTGCGCGAGCGGTTGACCGGTGAGCGCCAAGGCGTGGATTGCGGTGGCCGTCGAGAGCAGGTCGCAGATCGGTGCGCCCTCGACCGCGTGGAACCCGCCACAGGCGTCCTGCTGACGGGCCAGCCAGTCTTTGGAATCCTGCGGAGCGTGGAACCCCAGCGACGCCTGCAGCGTCAGGGCCGCCGCTGTCGAAGGGGTGGCCGGGAAGGGCAGGGCGGTCTCGTTGACGGTTCCGCCGCCAGCGGTACGCAGCGATGCAAGGAAGGTCTCCAGGCGATCGAGCGCGTCCGGCTGGGTGTCCAGGTCCTGCAGGCCTCCCACGGCGATGAAACAGCCGTACACCGAACCCGCGCTGCCGGGGATCAGGGCGAATCCGCCGTCCTCGCTGCGGTGCGCGATGAGTTTCTCTCGCAGGGCGGTCGCGGCGGCGGGGGACATCGCCGCTTCCGGCAGGTCGGCCCACGCCCGGGCGAGGCAGGACAGATGCACCAGGTCCAGCCCCGGACCGTCGGCGAAGCTCTCCAGGTACTCCCGGACCCGGTCGAAGGGCAGTTCGGCATCCAGGGCGGCGGCGGCCTGCAGGCCGAAAACGGTGTAATACAGGTCGGCCTTGCCTGCCTTGTCGGCAAATCCGCCGGCGTCGGTCAACTGCGAGCGGACATAGTCGGCCGTTCGATCCGGATCGGGCAGAATGTCACGGGCGCGGCCGGCAGCCCGTGTCATCTCATGACGTATGCTCATCGCAGCAGCTCAGGGGTTCGACGTCGCCGAAGATCTTCGCCACCAGTCGACGCAGGAGCGACTTGAGGTCGACGTTGTCCAGGGCGATCAACGCTCGGATCGCGCGGGTCTTGTGGAACTCCAGCATCCCCGCGGCGATGGGTCGGACGTCCAGTTCGTCCAGGAGCAGCGGCAGTCTCTCCGCCTCGGCGGCATCGCGGGCCCGGCGGCGGGTCCAGATGCGTCGCAGGAACTCCAGGTCGCCGCCTTCGGCCCGCTCGTGTGCGATCGCCAGCAGGAGGGTCGGCCGCAGGGCGTCGAGGTCGTTGGCGAGTCGGCCGGGAGCGGCGTCGTCGAGATCGTCACGGATCTGGTAGGCGATTCCGATGGCCCGGCTGTATTCGGTGAGGACGGGTGCGAGTTGCTCATCGCGCCCCACCAGGGCAGCCCCGACGCGCAGGGCGACCTCGAAGGCAGGGGCGGTTTTCCGCCGGAAAATCTGCAGCACGTCGGCCACCGAGAGCGGCTGGGGGTCGCGCGTCCAGGTCAACTCGTCGCCCTGACCGAGACAGAGCTCGTGATGTCCGCCGGCGGCGATGGTCACCAGCTGCGCGATGCGTCGGGGCGGTACGTCCAGCCCGGTCAGCAGACGATAGCCCTCGCCCAGAAGATAATCGCCCACGTTGAGGGCCACGCCCATCCCGACCTGCTCGTGGAGTGCCGGTTCGTCGTAGCGGACCGGGTCGTCGTCTTCGATATCGTCATGCACGAGCGAGGCCTTGTGGAAGCATTCCACCGCCACGGCAGCCGTCGGGAGGTTCGTTTCGAGGGCGGCGCGGTCTTCCTCGTCCAGCTCACCTGCCAACGCTCGTGCGGTGCTCGCGGTCAGGAACGGCCGCCACCGCTTACCGCCGCGCGCCAACCAGTCTGCCGCGATGCGCTGGGTCTTCGTGCGGGGCTCTCCGAGGACAGCCTCCAGCGCCCCCGGCGTGAACCACTCGCGGACCTCGCCGCGCAGGGCGTCCAGGTCGAAACGTCTGGCAGGCCGGTGGCGATGCAACTCCATGGCCTCCCACAGCCAATCGAGATCCAGTGCGGTATCCACGCATCCATCATAGAGCAGCGGAATCGCCACTCCCGGGATCGCGCCGGCCTCCATGTACGGGAAAACGCGGGAGAGCATGTCCAGGCAGGAGACGCCCACCACCGCTTCGACCTGCCCCGAGGCGATCATCGCGGTCACCACGGCCGAGCCTTCCGCGACCATCGTGACGTAGCCCAACTCGCGGGCCTGGGTGAGCACGCTGTGGATGGCGCATCGGCCGCACCCCTGGCAGAGCAGGCCGAACTCGTCCATTTCGGCCGGGCAGGAGTGGGAGTCTCTGAGGCATTGGGGAATCAGCAGCAGCCGACGATTGTAGGGAATGCCCGCCAGCGTCTCGCGCCACGTCTCGTTGTTGAGCACGACCGCGGCGAAGTCGTGAAACGTCTCGGGCAGGTCCACCTGCCCCAGCAGCCGACGGGAACGGTCTTTCAGCTCGTCCAGCCCCAGCGGTGGGATGAGGTGTTCGCCGGCCACCATCGCCCGGGCGGCGCGAAGCACGTGGTCGCGGTCGGCCTTGTCGGGCGGTACGTTGCTCGACGGCGCCTGTCGCGGCTGCGTGGAGGAAACGCCGTATCGGCGGTCGGTCGGTTGTGGGTTGCGGTCGGTCATGGTCGGCAGGTTGTCTTTCTTACGCGTACGCCCCGAATCCGAAGAACCAGTGCTTCTTCGCGAACCGGTACATCCAGTGCTTCTCGGGAATCTCTCGGCCGGGCTGGTGCTGGCTCGGTCGCGCTGTCATTGCCTCCAGCTCCGCCATGGCTGTTGCTCGGCCGCTGCTGTCGCGAGCGCCGTGCTCTTCGACAAATCGTTTCAGCAGCTCGGGTCGTTCCAGCAGTACGCAGCCTCGTGTGGCGCCGGCTGCCATCTCGCGGAAGTCCCTCAGGAAAGTGGAACCCTCGATCAGCTCGATCGGGTCGGCCTTGTCCGCGAGGTTCTCGACGGCGAACTGGATCGGCGGGCAGGGCTCGACGTCGCCCCATGGGCTGATGTGATAGCTGATTCCCGCCGCAGCCGGGCAGAGGCCCTTCCCCTCCGCGTCGTAGTAGGTGTCCACGATAATCAGCGGTAGCTTCGCCCGGATATTGACCACAAACTCCCGCAGGCGCACGAGTTCGTCGGCGTCCAACGCCAGCTCGGGCGAGGGGTCCGCACCGCTGGGACGATAGGCGTAGTACCAGGCGTACTGCACCTGCAGATCGATCAGCTTACGAAGAAACTCCTCGTTGGCCAGGTCTTCGAAGTTCGTCTTGCAGACGCTGGTGGCCACCCCGGTGAGCAGCCCGGCCCGTCGGCAGGCCTCGATGCCCCCCAGCGTGCGATTGAGCACGTTCTGCCCGCCGCGTCGCTCATCGGAGACGGTGGCTGTCCCTTCCACGCTCACCAGCGGGGTCACGTTGCCGCATCGGGCGAGGTCGCGGGCGAGCTCGTCGGTCATCAGCGTTCCGTTGGTGAACAACTGGAAGTAGCAGTCGCGGTGGCGCGCGAAGATGTCGGTCAGCCCCGCGTGCAGCAGCGGCTCGCCCCCGAGAATGCCGTAAAAGTGCGTGCCGCGCTTCCGACCCGCGCGGATCACGCGATCGATCGTCTCCAGGTCCAGCTCAGCCGGCGGAGCGTCCACGCTCACCCAGCAACCCGCACAGCGCAGGTTGCAGCGGTTGGTCACCGAGAGGAACAGGAACGGGGGCCACTGCTCGCCTCGTTTGGAGCGGCGTTTGAATCGCTCGATCGCCAGCAGGTTCCGCAGCCCGAACTGGACCACGAAATTCGCCAGCAGACGGGGATTGACCTCGGTGAGCATTCGCTTGATTAACGTCGGGAGCATGGTTTACGTCTCGGATTCGGGGGTGGGGTTTGCGGGCGTTGCCTTGCCGGCCAGCGATTGCTTCTGGTCGGTTGAAAGATCGGCAACGACGTCGGCGGGAATGCCCAGCTGTTCGGTCAGTCGGGAGATGCACGAACAGGGCTCGGCGGATTCACTCGCCTGCCCGGCATCGCGGGTGCGGAGTCGGGCCAGCACGTCCGACTGCATCAACTGCTTGAGATCCACTTGCACCGGTTCGGCGTGGGGCGCGTCGGTCACGTCGCCGTTGACCGGGGCTGAGTCGTATTTCGGGAAGACGATCGCGCCGCTGGGGCACACGCGGGCGCAGGCGGGGCAGTTGGTCTTGCAGGCGGCAGGGCGTGCGACCTCCACGCGTCCGCCGCTGCCGCTGTACGTGCCGAACAGGCAGAACCCGAGGCACTGGCGGCAGTTGGTGCATAATGTCCGGTCGATCACGGGGAACCAGGGCGTCCATTCATCTCGGCCGACCCAGCCGAGCTCGCGTGCGACGGCCGACGTCCGTGCAGCCGCTTCGGCAGGCTCGCCCTCGGCGGAAACCAGTCGGAACGCCTCGTGCGCAGGCCCGGCCGAGGGAAACTCCCCGGCGGTGAGCACGATCGTGGGTCCCTGCTCAGCCAGCGACGCCAACTCACACAGGCACCCCGGGGTCCGGGTGGGCAGGCCGAGCTCTCCCATCGCCAGTTGCAGCTCGGCGCGTTGGTCGACCGGAAGCGAGCCACCGTGCTCGCCGGGCACGAACACCACCAGCGGCAGGGTGTTTCCCGCCGGGCGCGGGGGCGAATCGCCCGCCTCGGCAGGGCAGTGTGCAGCGGCGGACACGTCGGTTCCGCTGGCGTCGCGCAGGCCGGCGATGGAGACCGTTTCGCTGTCGATGTCCGCCTGTTCCAGCAGGCAGCGGACTGCCCGGGCGGCGCAGGCGACGATCGTGACGTTGCCGCCGGTGAGGCTTGCTTTCAATGTCTCGGGGGTGGTGGCGACCAGGCCGCAGAGGTCGTCGACGGTATCGACGGCCAAACCATCGGCAGCGAACCGGGCGAGGGCCTCGCGCAGGGCGGAGGCGTCGATGGTGTTCTGTCGGCTGCATGTGCAGCAGAGGATGCGGTGGTTGGTATCAGTCATGGCGTCGGTCGCGGTGTTCTCCGGTGCGGGCGTTCGGCAATGATTTTGCTATTGTACACGTCGGCTCGTTCTGTTTAGAACGCATCGGGAGAGATTTCGTGCCGCTTTCCCTCGAACAAAACTGGTGATGCTTCCGATGCATGGAGTAGCGATGTCTTCTGCCCCCGGCGGGGAGTGTGCGCGGGCGACCGTGCCCAGCCTGGCCGACCGACTTCGCGAAGAGAGATCCCGAACCCATTGTCGCCCGAGTGGAGAGATGACTCCGGGCGGCAAGCAGATCAGGACAGGATCATGAGCAGAGCGATACGATTCGGGGCCGGGGCGCTTCTGGCGGTGTTGCTGTCGGCCAACTGGGTCGCCGGTGAGGAGTTCCCCGCCGACGCCCGTCCCAGCCAGGATTTCACCCTGTCGTTCCAGCGGAGCGGGAAGGTGGCCGAGCTGGCGGTCAAGGAGGGCGACACGGTCAAGAAGGGCGACGTGCTGGCTCGCCTGGACGACGGCGCCGAGCAGGCCAAGCTCAAGCAGCTCCAGGCCCAGGCGGACAGCGAGATTCGCATCGAGGCGGCCGAGGCGCAGCTGGACCAGAAGAAGGTGGACCTCAAGCGGTACGAGGACCTCGCCAAACGCGGCGCCGCCACGGACGTCGAGGTGCAGCATGCCCGGCTGGACGTGAAGATCTCCCGTCTGAGCATGGACCTGTACAAGTTTCAGCACGCCCAGGACGCCCGGGCGGTCGATGAGATGAAGCTCCAGCTCAAGAAGATGCAGATCGTCGCGCCGGCCGGCGGAAAGGTCGAGGAGATCTACCGCAAGAAGGGCGAAGCCGCCGAGGCGCTGGAGAAGGTTCTCCGCGTGGTGAACGTCGACCCGCTGTGGATTGACGTGTATGTCCCCGTCTACCAGGCCCGGAAGCTGACCTGCTCCACCGGCGCCGACGATGTCAACGCCCACGTGCGGTTCGACCGGGCCGACCCGAACGCCGTCGACGGGCGGATCATCCACTGCTCGCAGGTGGCGACCGGGGCGATTCCCCGGACGCTGCGGATTCGCGTGGAAGTGCCCAACAAGCAAAAGCGTCCCGCCGGCCAGCGCGTGCTGGTGAGCTTCCCGGCGATCGAACAGGCGATTGAGCCGATCAAGGACGACGACGAACCGAACCTCCTGGAGAGGTTCAAGAAAGGAAAGAAGTAATGGCCGACAACCAGCCCACGGACCCGGGCGATATGCCTCTCGATCAGCAGGCCGCCCAGCAGACCGGTCAGCAGCAGGTCCGCCTGCAGGTGGACGAGCGCGAGCTGAAGACCTCGTACGCCAACGCCTTCCGCACGAACGGGACAGCCGAGGAGGTCATGCTCGATTTCGGTCTGAATCTCGCCGCGCCCGCCGCGGAGGGTCAACAGCCCACCATCGTCTTCAAGGTGCAGGACCGCATTTTCATGAACTACTACTCGGCCAAGCGGCTGGCGATTACACTCAGCCAGCTCATTCGCCGGCATGAAGAGCAGTTCGGCGAGCTGGAGATGGACGTCAACAAGCGACGCCAGGACACCTGAGCACCCCCGCGGGGCAGGTTTCACGGTTCTGAAGAGAGGTCGACGTGAGCGGGTTTACCACATCCTCCTCGCCGCAGCCGGCGTATCCGTCCACGGCGGAGGTCATCGAGGAGCTGTCCCGCTTCGATGGTCCTCCGGAGGAGTTTCTCCATGCGCTGCTGGCGGCGCAGTGTCGCCTGACCGCTGCCCATGGCGGGGTGGTCTTCCGCGTGCAGAACACCAAGGCCGACGTCATCGCCGTGCACCCGGCCATCGAGGAGGGGGGCACGCTGCCGGTGTGGATCGCCCGGGCGGGCGAGTCGGTCGGGGAAGTGGTCTCGGCCGGCAAACCGGTGATCAAGTCCATGCACGATCACGACGTGCTCTATGGAGAGTCGGCCGGCGAGCACCTGGTGATGATCCCCCTTCAGGGCGGGCCCGGACTGCGCGGGTTTACGGCGTTTTACGTCTGCACGCGCGACCCGAAGGTGCTGGACCATGCCCGGGAGCGACTGGAGCTGACGGCCAGCCTGCTGGGCCTCTACGAGATGCGTCTCACGCTGCAGCGACGCCAGGGCGACCTCTCGCGCCTCAAGACCTCGATGCAGGTGCTCGCCGCCGTGAACGACCACCGGGCGTTTCAGGGCGCCGCGATGGCGTTGTGCAACGAGATGGCAGCCCGCTTCAACGCCCAGCGCGTGAGCCTTGGCATGCTCGACGGGCGATACGTCAAGCTCAAGGCCATGAGCGACACGGAGAAGTTCGACCGCAAGACCGAGTCCGTCCGGGCCATCGAGCAGGCGATGGAGGAGTGCATCGACCAGGACGTGGAATTGATTCACCCGGTCTTCCGCGAGGTGACCGTCGTGACCCGCGCCACGCGCGAGCTGGCCGACCGCTTCGGGCCGGCGACCATTCTCTCGCTGCCGCTGCGCAGCGAAGGCCAAGCCGTCGGCGTGCTTCTCATCGAGCGCCCCCCGGACTGGAAATTCGCGGCTGAGGATATCGAGGCCATCCGTCTGACGACCGATCTGTGCAGCGCGCGGATCGAGGATCTGCATCAATCCGACCGGTGGGTCGGCGCGCGGGCGGCACAGTCGGCCCGGAAAGGCCTGGCCACTCTCGTGGGCCCGAAGCATACGTGGATCAAGCTCTTGGCGATCGCGCTGACAGCGGTGGTGGCGTTCATGGTGCTGGTGCGTGGCCCGTACCGGGCGGAGGGTTCCTTCGAGGTCGAGGCGGTGCAGCGACGCGTCGTGCCCGCGCGGTTCCGGGCGGATCTGGCGGAGGTCTACGTCGAAGTGGGCGACCGCGTCGTAGCAGGCCAGAAGCTCGCGCAGCTGGACGCCTCGGAGCTGATCACCCAATTGGCCGACGCCCGGGCCCAGCTTACCGAGCATCTCCAGGCGGCCGAGGTCGGACGTACCCAGGGCGAGAGACAGATCGCCCTGAGCAAGGCCAAGAGCGTTCAGGCACAGATCGACGACCTCCAGCGACGCATCGACCAGGCGACGATCACCGCGCCCATCGACGGGACCATCACCGAAGGCGACCTCAAACAGCTGATCGACAAGGACATCGAGAAGGGGCAGGTGCTCTTCCGCGTGGCTGCGCTGGACAGGCTTCGCGCGGAGGTGGCGGTTCCGGAAGACCAGATCGCCGACGTCGAAAAGGCTTTGACCCGGGCGCGCGAAAACGGCGGGCAGCTCATCGGCCAACTGGCGGTGACCCAGCATCCCGAACAACGCATGGAGTTCGTCGTCGAGAGCATCAATCCCGTCGGACGGATCAAGAATCAGCAGAACGTCTTCTTCGTGCGCGTTCGGCTGAAGGAGCAGCCAGGGTGGCTCAAGCCCGGGATGGGCGGCTCGGCCCGCATTACCGTGGACCATCGACCCTACGGCGCGATCTGGACGCGCAGCCTGGTCAACTGGATCCGCATGACGCTGTGGATCTGACGGAGGCGGAACCCCATGCCCGTCGATCGACCGACATTCAGCGAATCGTGGTATCGCGTGGCCGACCTCCGACCTCGCCTGCGGCCCCGGGTGCAGGTGCATCGCCAGCACTTCCGCGGGACGATGTGGCACGTCGTGCAGGACCCCGCCAGCAACCAGTTCTTCCGCCTCTCGGACCCGGCGTATCACTTCATCTCGCTGCTGGACGGGGAGCGGACCGTCGCCGGGGCGTGGGAGTTGAGCAACGAGCACCTCGGTGATTCCGCCCCCACCCAGGGCGAGGCCATCCAACTGCTCGGGCAACTGTATACCTCCAACCTCCTGCGCGGCGAGCTGCCGCCCGACGCCCGTGGCCTGCTGGGACGATACCGCAAACGCATCCGCCGCGAGGTGCAGGGCTATCTCACGAATCTGCTGTTCATGCGGTTCCCGCTGTTCGACCCGAACCGCTTCCTGAACCGCTGGGTGGGTGTGTTCGGGAGGATCTTTTCCTGGTACGGCCTGGTTGGCTGGCTGGTCATCATGGCTGCGGGCTTCTACGCCATCGCGGGCAAGTGGGGCGAGCTGATCGCTTCCTCGCGGGATATTCTCGACCCGTCGTCGCTGCCGATGCTGTACCTGGCGTTCGTGATCGTGAAGATCTTTCACGAGTTCGGCCACGGGTTCGCGTGCAAACGGATGGGCCGGATCGCCGGGGCGGGGGGGGAAGTCCATACGATGGGCATCATGCTGTTGGTGCTCACGCCCATGCCCTACGTGGACGCCTCCAGCGCGTGGGCCTTCCGCCGCAAGTGGCAGCGCGTGGTGGTGGGGGCCTCGGGGATGTACGTGGAATTGGCCGTCGCGGCGGTGGCGGCGATGGTCTGGGCCTCGGCGCAGGGTTCGCCCACGGTGCAGTCGCTGACGTATCGCATCATGGTGGTGGCGAGCGTTTCGTCCTTGCTGTTCAACGGCAACCCGCTGCTGCGCTACGACGCGTATTACATCCTCTCGGACATCCTGGAGATCCCGAACCTTCACCAGCGATCCAAGCAATACGTCTACTATCTCGTGAAGCGTTACGTCTGGGGCATGCGACGTGCGACCAGCCCGGCCCACAGCAGCGGCGAACGCGGGTGGTTCTTCTTCTACGGAATCGCCTCGACGATCTATCGCGTGCTGATCTGCACCGTGATCCTCTGGCGGATCGCCGGCAACGAGAAGCTGTTCATCTTCGCAGCCGTCCTGGCCGCCTCGGCTGTGGTGGGGTGGGTCATCGTCCCGCTGGGACGGTTCCTGCACTATCTGCTGGCCGGCAGTGAAGTGGCGCGCGTTCGGAGTCGGGCCATCGCCACCACCTGCGTTGCCCTGGGGTTGGTGACGGCGGGCGTGGGCATCATCCCCGCCCCGGACCGCTATCGCATTCCCGCCATCGTCGAGCCCGATCGCATGCAGTACATCCACACGGGGCAGTCCGGTTTTGTCATTCACTGTCTGGCCAGCGGCACGCGGGTCTCCCGTGGGGATGTGCTGATCACCATGCGGAATCCCTCGCTGCGGACCGAGCGGGACGTCGAGCGGGCCCGTCTGGAGCAGATGGAGCTGGAACAGCAGGAGGTAGCCGCCCGCCGGGGCGTTGCCGCCGGCCAAATGTACGAAGAAGCCATCGCCGCCAAGAAGCAGCGCATCGAATGGATCGAGAAGCAACTCGCTGCCCTGGAGGTCCGCTCGCCCATCGACGGGGAGTGGATCGCCCCCGAAATCGAGGACGCCAACGGCACGTATTTGCAGGGCGGCCGGGAGATCGGTTTCGTGGCTGTGGCGGGCGAGGTTCGTCTCAACGGGGTCGCCTCCCAGGCAGTGCCAATTGACGAGATCGCATCGGAGGTGGAAATTCGCCCCGAAGGTCGGCCCGGGTCTCAGCTCGTCGGGCGCATCGTCGAGCGCAACCCCGCCGGCGCGATGAAACTTCCCTCCGCCTCGCTGGGCTACCTGGCCGGCGGATCGGTACAGACCGCCAGCGACGACGAGAACGGGCTGCGAACCATCGAGCCATTCTTTCGCGTGATGGTCAAACCCCTCGGCGGCAAGACGGAGCTGCTGCCCGCCCAGCGGGTGGTCATCCGGGCCAGCGCCCCGCCCAAACCCCTGGCTGTGCAGGCGTATCGCAAGGTGCTGCAACTGATCAACAAGAAATTCCGGTCCTCCTGACCCCATGTCACAGGTGCCTTCCACAACCTGGCGGATGCTCAGCTACGGCTCCCGCAGCGAAGATCTGCCTCGCGGGCTGGACGCGGCGTGGCAGGTCGCCACCGGCTGGGCCGATCGACTGGTTCCGCGTCAGCGTCGGTTGCTCGAGCGGGCCGAGCGGATCATCGCGCTGGAAGGCGACTACCGCGATCTGACCGACGCGCGACTTCAGGAGGTGGCCTTTGCGCTGCGCGACGTGTTCCGTCGCGGCAGAGAGACTCCCGAGCAGTTGGACGCCGCCTTTGCCGTGGTGCGCGAGACAGCCGACCGGCAACTGGGCATGCGGGCCTTCCCGGTGCAGGTGGCCGGTGCGCTGGCGATGGAGGCCGGCTGCGTCGCGGAGATGGCCACCGGCGAGGGAAAAACGCTCACCGCCACGATGCCCGCGACCATTTTCGGCTGGCGGGGGCGGGGCTGCCACGTCATCACCCACAACGACTACCTCGTGCAGCGCGACGCCGAGACGATGGCCGGGGTGTATCGCTTCCTGGGTCTGTCGGTCGGGCACATCCAGGCCGACATGGATCCCGCCGGCCGCCGTGAGGCGTATCACCGCGATATCACCTACTGCACGAATAAAGACGCCTGCGCCGACTTCCTGCGCGACCGGTTGGTGCTGGGCAGAACCCAGCGTCTGCCGGACGTGCTGCTGGGTTGCATCGCCGACCGCGCCGAGGGGCAGCTGGATCGTCTCGTGCAGCGTGGGCTGGCGTGTGCGATCATCGATGAGGCCGACTCGCTTCTGATCGATGAAGCCGTCACGCCGCTGATTATCTCCGGCAGCGTGCCCAACGCCGAGCAGATCGACGCCTACGTGCAGGCCTCGCAATTGGCCGATGAGCTCACGCCCGAGCATTTCCGGGTGAATCCGAGATACCGGGAGATCGAATTCACCCCCCGTGGCCGAGCGGCGTTGGACAGCCTGGCCAAGGGCCTCGGTGGCGTGTGGGCCGGCCCGCGCCGGCGCGAGGAACTGGTCAACCAGGCGCTGAACGCCCGGCACTTCTACCAGCGCGATCAGCAATACGTCATCCAGGACGGGAAGGTCGTAATCGTCGATGAGTTCACCGGCCGACTCATGCCCGACCGCTCGTGGCGCGACGGGCTCCACCAGGCCGTCGAGGCCAAGGAAGGGCTGGAGGTCAACCCGCCCAAGGACACCTTCGCTCGGCTGAGCTTTCAGCGGTACTTTCGGCTGTACGGCAAGCTGGCGGGCATGACGGGTACGGGCATCGAGGCACGCGGAGAATTCTGGCAGATCTACAATCTGCCGGTGGTGGCTGTCCCCACGAATCGCCCCTGCCTTCGGGAGCACCTGCCCGACCGGGTCTTCGCGACTGAAGAGGGCAAGTGGAACGCGATCGTCGCTGAAATCGCCCGTCTCCACCAGACGGGTCGACCGATCCTGGTCGGCACCCGCAGCGTCGGTGCCTCCGAGCAGCTCAGCGAGAAGCTCACCGCCGTGGGGCTGGATCACCAGGTGCTCAACGCCGTCCGCCACGCCGAGGAGGCGCGGATCACCGCCGAGGCCGGTCAGCCCGGACGCATCACCGTGGCCACCAACATGGCCGGTCGCGGCACGGACATCAAGCTCGGGCGCGGCGTCGCGGATCTGGGCGGGCTGCACGTGCTGGCGACTGAGCGACACGAGTCCAGCCGAATCGACCGCCAGCTTTACGGCCGATCGGCCCGGCAGGGCGACC
>CAZYIH010000049.1:0-13996 GCA_964646915.1 uncultured Planctomycetaceae bacterium
GCTACGCAAACGTGGCATGAGGCGTAGGGCTCGAAACTTGTTGCGGGCCCGCCACCTGTCGCGGGCGGAATCGCGGGACGCTGTCGACCGGCGGTTGACCTGCAGGTTGATTTGGCGGAGAATCCCGATGGTCCGGTACGGAGACGCCGTTGAGTGATGGAGCAGAACAGTGGGTTCGGCAGGCCCGACGCGGCAGCGGGGACGCTTACGAGTGCCTCTATGCCCGCTACGCCCCGCGCGCGAAGGCATATTTCCTGCGATGCGGATTCGCCGACGAAGCCGACGACGTCCTGCAGGAGACCTTCCTCCGTGCGTTCGGCTCGTTGGCGACGTTCGACCCCGAAAGGGGGGCGTTCTCGACTTGGCTGGGGACCATCGCCCGCAACGTCGCCCGCAAACGCTGGCGCCGCAAGAACGGTCCGCCGGAATCCATCGACCCCGAACTGGCGGCAGAGGTGTTTATCGCCCAGGGCGAAGCTCGCCCGGAAGACCGCGAAGAACGCTCCGCCCTGGACGGGTGCATCGCCCAGCTGCCGGGCGATCAGCGAACGCTGATCCGCCTGCGATACGTCCGGGCGATGACCACGCGCGGAATCGCCGGCGAGCTGGAGATTCCCGAGAGTACCGTCCGCCTGCGTCTGAAGGAAGCGACCGCTGCCCTGCGGACCTGTCTCCGCGGAAAGGGCATCGAGTCATGATCGGCCCGGGAAAGTCCGCGGCCAACTTTGCGCCGCCAACGTCCCAGAGGGTATAACAAGGTAGAGATGGCCAAGAACCCCGACAACCCGGACCGCCTGGACGAGATGCTCCGCGAGTGGGGCGCACGCAAGGCGATCGACCAGGCCGACGTGCCGGCGCGCCGCGTGGCGACGGCAGGTGGGGGGGGCTCCTTCCGCCGGTGGGGGCCTCTGGTGGCGGCAGCGGTGCTGCTGGCGGCTTCGGCGGGGATCGTATTATTCTCCGGCGGCTCCGCCAGCCAGGGCGAGGACGGACCGGACGCGATGGGGCAGGGCAGCGTCTCGGAGGTCCGTCGACTGGAGGGCGAGTTGAAACGGCTGAGGGGCGAATTGGCCGACTCGCGGACCGCGTTGGCCAAGGCGGCTGAGCGGCTCGAAACGCTGCCCCGAAGCGAGCAGGAACTCCGCAGCGCGATCGAGAAGGAATTCGAGGCGATGCTCGTCAGCCGAAAGAAGCGGTGGGAAACGCAGCAGCTCAAGCCCGCCCTGGCGAAGCTGAAGACGCTGACCGACCGCCTCGACGTGCGCGAGGCGAAGCTGGACATGCTCAAGGCGGAGTTGGCGAAGGCGAAGGCCGACCCGAATCGCCTCGCCGAGTTGGAGAAGACACTGGCGGCTGCGCTGGACGAACTGACCGCGACGCGATTGGCAGTCGGTGAGCAGCGGTCGAAGATCCTGCAGCTGCGGAAGCAGGGCGACGAGCACCAGGCGCAGATCGTTTCCCTGGAGTCGACGGTGAAGACGTTGCGCGAGCATTCCCGGGCGTTGCAGCAGATCAAGCGGCGGGAGGCGCGCCTCTGGGACCGGATGGCCGGGATTTATGTGAACGCTCTGGCGCCTCGGCAGCGTGGCATGGAGGCGGTGGTCACCGCGGCCGGCAGTGCGGGGCTCAGCAGTCGGCTGGCTTCCGTCCAGCGCAAGAGCGACCTGGATGAGGACACCCGCACGCTTCTGGCGACGCTGGAGGTGGTCGTCGTTCGGCTGGAGCTGCTCGACGCCGGCGACGCGGACGAACTGGCGGCGCTGCGGGCGGCAATCCGCAAGCAACGCCTGCTGGAGCGCATCGACGAGGCATTGGGCGACGAGAAGGGCGACGCCGGGGTGGCGACGTTGCTGACCGAGACGAAACTGCTGCTGGTGGAGTTACACAATGCAGCCTAGAGCGGGATATCTTCTGTGCGTCGCAGTGGCAGCCGCCGGGGCGTTTCTTGGCGGCTGCGGATCGAGCGGTTACGAGTACGCGCCACAGCAGGACCGGTTGACTGGCGGGTTCGGGGACGATGTCGACAGCGCCATCGGCATGGACGCCGCGATGGAGCTGATCACCAAGCTCAGGTACGCCGAAGCCGCCTCGATACTCGAACCCATCGTGCGCGGCAGCGATCGCACGTCGGGGGCCGGCGGCGGCGCGTCGGCCGGCGATGGTCGGGGGAACGTGGAGGCGATGTTCTGGCTGGCGTTTTGTCGCGAGAAGACGGGCGCCTTGGCCGAGGCGGCGGAGCTGTACGCCGCGGTGCTGGCCGTCGCCCCGGACACGAAGTACGCCCGGCAGGCGAAAATGCGTCGCCGGCGGGTGCTGCAGCGAATCTCCTCTGCCTCCGGGTCGGTCGACTGAGCGTCAGGTGAACATCCGCGGCGGGCGGTCGTCGTCGGCGTGCATGCCCACCTGCTGCTGGCCTCGCACCAGGACGTTGTGCAACTCTTTGAATCGCCAGTTCATCGCGTGCAGGATCAGCCCGAGGAACACGCTGCCGGCCGATAGCAGCATCAGCCCGGTCGCCAGGATCGCCAGGGGGAACCGTCTCACTTCGCGGTAGCCGCTCTCGACGTAGCCGATCACCGGAGGCAGGCCGGCCGACACACCGAGAAGGAACAGGACGATCCCCAGCAGCCCGAAGAAGGTCAGCGGTTTGAGGGCGCGGGCGAGGTTGAACAGTTTCCACAGCACGCGGAATCCGTCGCGGAAGGTTCGCAGCTTGCTCTGGGAGCCTTCCGGCCTGCCGCGATAGGGGACCTGCACTTCCACGATCGTCAGCTTGTAGTAGAGCATGTGGATGGTCAGCTCGGTCTCCACCTCGAATCCGCTGGAGACGATCGGGATCCGCTCGACGACGCGTCGGCTGAAAACGCGATAGCCCGACAGGATGTCCGTGAGGCGCGTACCGAAGATGCGGTTGATCAGCCCCTTGACCAGTCCGTTGCCGGCCACGTGCAGCGGGCGGAAGGAGGTGCTTTCGTACTCCGCGAGCCTGGCCCCCACGGCCATGTCGGCCCGGCCGGCGCGGACGGGCTTGAGCAACTCGTGAACGCTCTGGGCCGGGTAGGTGTCGTCCCCATCGGTCATCACATAGATGTCGGCGACGACCTCGGCGAACATCCGCTCGATGACGTATCCCTTGCCCTGGCGGGGTTCGTGGATGACGGCGGCTCCGTGTTCGGCGGCCACCCGGGCGGTGGCGTCGGCGGAGTTGTTGTCGAACACGTAGATCGTCGCCTCGGGCAGCTCTCGCCGGAAATCGTCCACGACTTTCCCGATGGTCGACTCTTCGTTATAGCACGGCAGCAGCACCGCGATGGTGGGTTCGTTGGCCATGACGGTATCGTACCCTCGCGCCGCGGGGCGAGGCAACCGGCTGCTTTCGATGATGTCTCAGGGGGCCAGGTCGTCCGGCAGGTCGGAGGTCTTCAGTTGCGGGTTCGTTTTGAAGGGGTTGTAGAGCGGATCGCCAATGAGCGTCATCCGCCAGCTGGCGGCCGGCGTGGTTCGCCAGTAGGCCTCGGCCAGGGTGTACTCACCGGTCAGCAGCAGCGGGAAGAACTCCTGGGGCAGGGGGAAGGTGCCCAGGTACGGTTCGTTGACCGGCCCGATGGTGGCGGCAACGCCGTTCTGGATCATCTGCGGGCACCATTCCTGGCTCTTCGGGTCGCGCAGGTGCATCGCCTCGAAGCTGGCGATGTGATAGCCTACCGATCCGGGCTGCCACTGGAAGGCGGGGATGTACTTCCGCAGCGAATACCACCCGACGTACAGGGCGGCCTTGGGGCATTGACCCCGCTGGAAGACGCTCTGTTTCTGGTCCAGCACGACGGGCAGGTCGATCTTCTCGGACTTGAGCAGATTGTTCAGGGCGATCAGGTTGCGGTCCCAGGCGGGGTGCTTTCCCCCCGCGTCGATGTACACCCGTCCGCTGAGTCCTTTGGCTTCGACGGCGACGGAGTCCTTGATGACCCGTTTGGCGTCGGAGGCCGACGGCCCGTCGATGCGGGCGGTCATGATCGTCGGCGGGACCTTCTTGCCCTTGAGACGTTTGGCCATCCGCCAGTGCAACGGGTTGGCGATGAACTTCTTGAGCGGGTAATTCGGATGCCACATCATCGCCAGTTCGCTGTCGACCGCGGCGTCCTTCTGCGGGCCGGTCATGGGGTTCGGACGCTTGCCGGTTCCGTGCTCCTGGCTGAACTGGTACAACCCCCACGCCCCGGAGACGATCTCCAGCAGGGCGGTTTTGATCTTCGCTTCCTTGACGGATTCCGGCTCGCCGAGATCCTTGAGCTTCTCCTTGGCGGCGGCGAGTTGCTTCTTGAGCTTGTCAACGTCCGGGGCGCCGACGGGCTCCTTGGAGTTAATGTATCCGATGAGCCCTTCCAGCCCGAACACGTCCAGTTGCAGCGCCATCAGTTGGCGGGCCATCACCGAACGTTTGTCCTTGTCGCCCTGCCGGGGGAGCTGTCGCGTCTTGTAGAGGATGACGCGGTCGATGTCTTTTCGCAGGTCGGCCGGTGCGGGGAGTGTCTTGAACCGCTTGGGTTTGGCGTCGAACAGCTTGGTCAGCGGCGTGAGAGAGGTGTCCTTGAGCTCGGGAAATTCCTTGCCCACCGTTGCCAGCAGGACCTGGGCGGTCGCCATCCGGTAGTGGCTGCGGGTCTTGGCGCGGCGGTAGACGGTCTTGATCGGCGAGTTGTTGATGTCTTCGCCGGTGACACGGACCGGAACGCCCCACATCAGCACGATGCACTTGATCTGCCCGACGAGCTTGCGCTTCACGAGCGTTTTGCGGATGGGCGTCAGGAGTTTGTCGTTGTAGTCCGACCGCTGCATCTCGTAGGCCCGGGTCACGTCAACGGTCAGCAGGTTGTCGGCAGGGATCTCGCGTTGCTTGAGATAGTACTTCGCCAGGGCGACCGAATCGTCGAGGTTGCTATTGGCCACGACGAGCACTTCCTTCGGCTCCAGCGCCAAGGCCCGCCCGGCCAGGAGCGTCAGCAGGATCAGGGTCACAGTCCGTAGTTGCCGCGAAAGCTTCATGGGTCTCTCACTTCGTTGTCGTATCGATATGAGCGTCACGCCATCGTATTGGACACGCCACGAGTCCAAACGCTAGGATACGGGCAGCAGGAAACAATGCCAAACCATTTGCGCCCCGGGCCAAGGCCCCAGCGGCGCGGGAGACCACAATGAGACTGACCGCAGCAGGCGGATTCATCTTGATCGCAGCTTTGACGTTCCTCGGCGGCTGCGTGGTTCACCAGCGGCAGGATACCCCGGTGGACGCCAGGCACCAGCGCGAAGGCGAGACCGGAAACCCGTACTACATCTACGTGCCCAGCACCTACGAGCCGAGCGAGGATTGGCCGCTGGTGATTACGCTGCACGGGACGATTCCCTACGACACGTACGACAAGCAGGTCAACGAGTGGAAGTATCTCGCGGAGCAGAAGGGGTTTATCGTAGTGGCTCCGTATATGCGGTCCAGCCAGGGCGTGCTGCCGGTGATCCCCGGCGTGTGGTACGGCGATCTGCAGAAAGACCGCGAGGCGATCCTGGCCACGCTCGAACAGGTCGGCAGGGAGTACAACATCGACCGGGACACGGTGCTGCTGACGGGTTTCTCCGGCGGCGGGTTCCCGATGTACGAAGCCGGCCTGCGGGACCCGGGGAAATTCGGCATGCTGGTGGCGCGGGCGTGCAACTTCCGGGCCGACCAGTTGGAACGCATCGAGCTGACCGACCGGGCGCGCAGGCTGCCCTTTGCGATGTACTGGGGCAAGGATGACGGTGTCCGCAAGCAGTGCTGGGAGGCGTATCGCTACCTGCGGCGGCGGGGGTTCAGCATCGAGCGAGAAATCATCAAGGGCGGCCACTTTCGCCACCCCGAGATCGCCTATCGCTACTGGCGGGAGATCCTGCCGGCCCGCCACCGTCGACGAGCACGCTGACCGCGCAACCAAACGGACGACCGATCCCGGCCGCCCGTTGGTTGATGGCGCAATCGAGGGTGGGGTTCAGTCGTCGTGGACGCGCTGGAGCATATCGGCTTGTGAGGGCAGGTCGTTCTGGTTTACTTCAGGCACGGCCGCTGTGCTGTACCGCCGGAAGATCACGTGAGACGGCTCGGCGTTCTCGGGCAGTTTGTACACCCAGTCGATGGTAAGTTCCTTGGGGCCGCCGTTCTTTCGCCAGGGGCGGAGCACGACCAGGTTCGCTCGGCCTGGCCCGCCGCGTCCGCTGAGGTCTTCGTCCTCGTTCTGGCGGGTTTCCTTGCGAAGGTGGGGCACGTCGTTGTTCGTGATGATCTTGACTTTCTTTTCGACGATCTCGATCTTGTCCCGTTTTTTGCGGTATCTGTCGATTGCTTCGTAGGTCAGGTAGCCCACGGGATAGGTCCGGTGGCCGTCTTTGGTCACCAGGCAGAAATGCGTGCCGGGCATGCGGAACCAGTCGTCCTCTTCCGAGCGGGCCTGCTCATCGACCGTGACGCGGACCACCACCGTGTGGGAGCGGTTCTGCTGGGTCTTGCTCAGCAGGCTGTCGGCGGGGACGTCCTCCAGCCAGCGGGCATTGGCGGGTGGAAGGTAGGCGCCCTTGACGGTCAGTGCATCGGTCGGCGTGGTGATTCTGCCATTGCGGCCGGCGCGGTTGCGGGCGCAGAACAGTTCGAGCGTGTAGTTGGGGTGAATGTCCGAGAAGGCCTTGTCCTCCGCGGCGCTGAGCGAGCCGGTGGACAGTCCGTCGGCCAGGGCGAGCACCACCTCGTCGGGCTGGAAGGGCGCGAGCGTCTGGTGTCGCTGGAGGTCTTCGTCGTAGGGCAGGTAGCCCATCGCCGAGGCGTCGAAGGGCATCATCTGCATGCCCACCGCGGCCATCCCGACCAGAATGATCCCGGTGAACAGCCCCAGCGCGCCGCCGCCGATACGGTCCGCCCACGGCCCGAAGGCGAGGTTGTCTTTGACGATCAGTTGGTCCACGACGAACCGCAACACCAGCAGGGGCACGGCGAACAGCAGGACCAGCGAGGCCCCGTCGGCGAGCAGTTGCATCCCGTTCTCTCGCAGGACCGTCGCGAGGTCCTGGTAATAGGCGAACGCCAGCATCGCGCACAGGAGCGTCAGGATCGCGTTGACCAGGGCGGTGAAGAGCCCCTGGACGACCTGGAACCCGGCGATGCAGAGGATCAATGCAGCGGCAATGATGATGACAATCATGTGTTCGGTCTCCCGGGGGTGTCTCAGGCGTTGGACTTCTTTTTGTCCTGCTTCTGGACGCGGATGATTTCCTGGATACTCGTGACGCCTTCGATCACCTTGCGGAGCAGTTGCTCCTGCAGGTAGAGCATCTTGTTCTTGCGGGCGGCGGATCGCAGTTGCGAGAGCGTGCCGCCCTCGGCGACGAGTTTCTGGAGATCGTCGGTGACCTCCAGCAACTCGAAGGCGCCGGTCCGTCCGACGTACCCGCTTCCCTGGCAGGTGGGGCAGGTGACGGGGTTGCCCTTCTCGTCGGTGAGTGGCTTGCTGGGCGGACGATAGAACTGCGAGATTCTCTCTGCCGGCAGGTTCACCTTCGCCAGCAGTTGCGGGTCGGGCTTGTAGGCCTCCTTGCAGGCAGGGCAGAGCTTGCGGACCAGCACCTGGCAGAGCACGCCGCGCAGCGTCCGCAGCGACTTGGGCGTCCCGGCGAGTTTCACCCACTTGGCCAAGGCGGTAAACGCGTCCGGGGCGTTCATGCCCAGGAACACCATCTTCTCGGCCGAGATCTCGCGAATCGAATCGGGAACCTGCTCGGAGGCGACACGGTCGATCATGATCACATCCGGATCGCGTCGGGCGGCGACGGCGAGCTTCTCGTTCTGCTGGCCGGGGTTTTCGTAGACGTTCTGCGTGATGTTCTCGAGGTCCACTTCGGGAGAGGCCTCGACGCTGATGAGTTGCTTGGTGAACGCGTCCTGGTTCCGCAGGAGCGAATAGAGCGTCGAGGTCACGCCGTTGCGTTTGGGTCCGGAGGCGATCAGCAACCCGTCGCTGTTGGAGGTCATCTCCTTGACGCGCTCGAGGGTGTCCTCAGCGAGGCCAAGTTCGTCGAGGTTGGTGCGGACCACCTCGCGCGTGACGCGCATGTGCATCTGTTGTCCGCCGGTGCTGCCGGCGACTTTGACGGTGACCTCGAACGCCGGTGCGTTGTAGGCCACGAAGATCTTGCCATCCTGGGGCTGGCGTCGTTGTTCGGGGTCCATCCCCGCCAGGGGCTTGATGTACTGGATGAACGTCTCGGCGTCCTGGGGGCTGAGGGGCGTTCGCTCCGAGGCGACACCGTCGATGACCAGGCGAACGCGCGTCTGCTGGCCGGTCGGGATCAGGGCGGCCTCGCTGACCCGTCGCCAGGCGACGTCGTAGAGGATATCCTGTGCGATATCCCAGCCCCGGGCGGTCTGTTCGTCGACCTCGGCGGAGGGGGCGGGCACGGGGCGTTCTTCGTAGTCCTGAATCTCCACCGTCGGGTGCGTCATATCCTGCTTGCGGGCTTTGGGGGCTGCGTTTTTGCCCTTCATGAGCCCGGAGAGATGCTCGCCGGTGAGCACGCGCTGGTCGGGTTCGACCCGGCCGTTGCGGTAGACGACATATCCGAGCATGGACCCTGCCGCGAGGACGACGTAGATCGCCATGCCCAGGAAGTACACCGGAATCGCCAGCCAGAGCACCACGCCCAGCGTTCCGCACAGCAGCACCAGACCGCTCCAGAGATATCGCGGGGCCCGGACGAGCTGCTCGTCCCGCTGCACCCACGGCGCCATCGCCAGCCAGGGGAGCACAGCTACGAGCATGAGGATGATCTTCCATCCGGCGAGGTACCCGCCGGGTTCGGGAATCGCCATCAACATGCATACCTCGGCCAGGCCGGGGAATCCTGCCATCATGGATTGCTCCGTTTCGTTTTGCTCGCGGTCGGGGGTGTGTTACCTGCCCAGCAGGCCGCCCTGACCGGCGGAAATACCCTTCATTCGCATCTTGAGTTCGTCGACGTTCGGGGCGACTTCGTAGGCCACCTTCGGGTCGATGAGGTCTTCCTCGATCAGGCCCAGCAGGCTGGCGGTGAACGAAAGCATCCCGTTGTTCTCATTGGACCGGATCACCTCGATCAGCTCGGCGTCCCGTCCCTCTTCGATGAGTTGCCTCACCGAGGGGTTCATGATCAAGATTTCCGATGCCGGCACGCGCCCGATGTCGTCTTTGAGGCAGGGCAGGAGGCGCTGGCAGATGATGGCTTTGAGGTTGAACGAGAGGCTTTGGCGGATCAGCTCGCGAGACTCGGGCGGGAACAGCGCCAAGACACGCTCCACCGTCTGGGAGGCGCTGCTGGCGTGGACCGTTCCGAACACGAGGTGGCCGGTCTCGGAGGCCTGCAACGCCGCCTGGAACGTTTCGCGGTCGCGCATCTCGCCGATGAGCACCACGTCCGGATCCTCGCGCATGAGGTATTTCAGTGCGTCGTCGAAGGTCGGAACGTCGATGCCGATCTCGCGCTGGTTGATCAGCGCCTTCTTGTCCTCGTAGAGGTACTCGATGGGGTCCTCGACGGTGACGATGTGACAGGGGCGGCGGGCGTTGATCGTCTCCAGCAGCGAGGCGATCGTCGTGCTCTTGCCGCTTCCGGTCGGCCCCGAGAGCAACACCAGCCCCTGGTGCTGCTCGGCGATGGTCCGCACCGAGGCCGGCAGATGCAGCGAGTCGAAATCCGGGATGTTCCGCGTTACCCGGCGGGCCGCCAGGGACACCTCGCCGCGCTGGCGGAAGATATTGATCCGGAACCGGTCGGACCCGCTCAGGTCGTGGGCCAGGTCGATGCTTCCGTGCTCCATGAAGTATGCCTGCTGCTTGTCGCTCATCAGTTCGAGGCACATCTCCAGGATCTCATCGCCGCTCATGGCCTCCTGGTTGCTCTTGCGCAGGGCGCTTTCCGTGCGGAAGTGCGGGGGGCAATCGGCCTTGATGTGCAGGTCCGAGGCGTCGAGCTTCTGCATCGCCCGGAAGAACCGCTCGATCTTCAGCGCCTGACCGTGACGGTCGGCGTGCTGGTCGTGTTCGTCGATGGGTTGGCCGTCAGGTACGTTCACGTTACGTCTCCTTCGGTGTTCTCGGCCGTCGGCTGGGTCAGACGCACGGGCACGCCCCGACCGGCGAGAATCTGCTTGGTCTGCTCGATGCTGTAGGTTCCGAAGTGGAAAATGCTCGCAGCCAGGGCGGCGTCGGCCCGGCCTTCGGTGAGCGCCTGGACCATGTGCTCCGGTGAGCCTGCCCCGCCCGAGGCGATCACGGGGATGTTCACCGCGTCGGAAACGGCGCGGGTGATTTCCACGTCGTAGCCGTCCAGCGTGCCATCGGCGTCCATGACGGTCAGGAGGATTTCGCCGGCCCCGAGGCGCTCCACTTCCCGCGCCCAGCCGACGGCGTCCAGCCCGGTGGGCACGCGCCCTCCGTTGACGTGGACCTCCCAGACCTCCTTGCCGTCGCGGTCGATGCGCTTCGGGTCGATCGCGACCACCACGCACTGTGCGCCGAACCGGCGGGAGGCCTCGGTGATGAACTCCGGGTTCCGGACGGCTGTGGAGTTGACGGAAATCTTGTCGGCCCCGGCGTTGAGCAGGGCGGTGACGTCCTCGATGCTGCGGATGCCCCCGCCGACGGTGAGGGGCATGAAGACCTGCTCCGCCGTCCGCTCGACGATGTCGATGATGATGTCCCGCTGCTCGTGGGATGCGGTGATGTCCAGGAAGACCAGTTCGTCGGCCCCTTCGTCCTCGTAACGACGGGCGACCTCCACCGGGTCGCCGGCGTCGCGGAGGTTCAGGAAGTTCACGCCTTTGACGACGCGTCCTTTTTCGACATCCAGGCAGGGGATGATTCGCTTGGCAAGCATCGGTATACTCCAGATACTCCGGTCCAAAGAATCGACATTCTACACGCGCGGTACGCGCGTCTGCAACGATGGATGCCCCCAACCGGCAAGGTCGTGAAAATGAGAAGCAGGATTACCGTTTTCGGCGGAACGTTCGACCCGATCCACAACGGGCACCTGATCGTCGCGCGCGACATCGCCGAGGCCCGCCGGATCGAACGCATCACGCTCATGCCCGCCGGCGTTCCGCCGCACAAGGCCGCTTTGCAAACGCCCGGGGAGCATCGCCTGGCGATGTGTCAACGGGTGGCCGACCGCGACCCGTTGTTCGACGTGAGCGATCTGGAGCTTGGCCGAGGGGGCAGAAGCTACACCATCGACACGGTCGACGCCCTCCGCGAGCGGGGCTGCGACGTCACGCTGGTCATCGGGACGGATATGCTGGAGTACCTGCCGCACTGGCATCGCTCGGATGAATTGCTGGAGCGGGCGAGCTTCCTCGTGGCGGCCAGGCCTCCCCTGGATGAACGGATCGACGAGATCTTCCGGAAGTTGGAAGATGCCTTTGCCCCCGGCCTTATGGGGCAATTGAGAGACTCGATCGTGGAAACATCGCGGATCGAGATCTCCTCAACGCAGATTCGCGAGCGTTGCTCTGCGGGCAAGCCGATTTCGTACCTGACGCCCGAATGTGTCGTGGACTACATCGCAGAGAACGGCCTATATGCCGGCAACCGATCGCAGCCCGAAAGCGGCGAAACCGAAAAAAATACATTAAAATGACGCACAGCTTGACAAGCCGGTCAGACGTGGTAGAGTGATTTCAGAGGCTCCTCGGTCAAACTCCCTCCTTTTGGCCGAGACTTGCGGCGTCAGGCTCCCCTCCCCTGACGCCGATTTTTTGCGCTCACCGCCCCGAGCGTTCTACTCCGTCTCGCTGATGCCCGCGTCTCCCTTGGCGGCGGGCTTGCTGACGTCGAGATGGTCCAACACCTGCGGGGGCACCATCGCCGAGACGTCGCCCCCCATCGAGGCGATCTGGCGGATGAGGCTGGAGGAGGTAAACGCGTGCTCCGTGGAGGTGATGATGAACACGGTTTCCATCCCGGCGACCACGCGGTTGGTCAGTGCGACCTGGAATTCGTAGTGCAGGTCGCTCGAATCGCGAATGCCCCGCAGGATGGCCGTCGCATGCTCGCGCCGGGCGAAGTCCACCGTCAACCCCTCGAACGCTTCGGCCCGGACGGAGGGCAGATCCTCGCCGGCGAGGACCTCGCGGATCATCGCGGTCCGCTGGGACTGCCCCAGCCAGGCCTGCTTCTCGGGGTTCTGTCCCACCGCGACGATCAACTCATCGAACAGCTCCGCCCCGCGGCGGATGATGTCCAGATGGCCGTTGGTGATCGGGTCGAACGTACCGGGGAAAATCGCGCGTGTCGCTCTGTGTTCGCTCATGGGGGTCCCTTGCGTTGGCGTCGGAGGCGATTATATCCACCCGCCGGGCCGCGGGGAAGGATCGCTTCGACGTCACGATTGGTCGGCGCCGCGTTCGCGCATCACGATCCCGTTGATGGCAAAGCCCACGGCGGCCAGCATCTGCACGACGCCCGCCCAGAGCACGACGTTCGGGCCCAGCGACGTGTTGTAGTACAGCCAGACGCCCAGGAACGGCATGGTCATTCCGCGCAGCCCCTGGAGGGTCATGTGCAGGCCCATGTAGGTCTGCGATTGCCCCGGCGGGGCGAAGCGCGTGTGGGCGATCCCGAACGCGAACCCGCCGATGGATCGGCCCAGCCCCTGGACGGCGAAGCCCACGAGAATCGCCCCGAACGAGGCGTAGATCACCCCGGCGAACAGGATCAGTCGTCCCCCGGCCCACAGCGCTGCGCCGGCTGCGCGGTAATAGCTCATGCCGATCCGGTCGAACAGCCTGCCGAAAATGGGGGCGGTACACAGCGCCACGCCGAACGGTACCAGCGTCAGGGCCAGTGACGACTGGGAATAGCTGTAGTCCATGTCGCTCTTGAGCACGATCGCCCAGACGGAGTTGATCATCAGCACCATGCTGCCCGAGACCATCTGCAGCAGCATGAATCGGCCATACCTGCGGTCGCGGCCGAAGAGCTTGAACCCCGCGAGGATCGCCATCGGCTCGCGCCGCGCGTGATGCTCGCGGAGCATCGCCTTCTCGCAGCGCACGCGGATGCGGGAAAACGTCCAGCCGCTGATGGCCATGCACGTCCCGGCCAGGGGGTAGAGCACGCGATACGCCCAAGGCCAGAGATCCAGGGCGCCGCTGGCCAACTGCACCGAGACCAGGATGATCGCGAGGTTGGTCATGTGGAAACGGCTGTAGATGCGTCCGCGGACCGAGTCGGGGTAATTCGCGTGGCGCACGGAGATGGTGGTGTTGAGGTTCACCGCGCAGAGGAAGGTGGGCACGGCGAGGATGATCGTATAGACGGCCGCCATCGACCGGTTTGCGGGCATCAGGGCGATTCCCGCCAGGACGACCGCCACACCGTAGCGCGCCGCAGCCACCAGGGGCACGCGTTTGCGCTTCTGGAGCCAATGAGACAGGAACGCCCCGGTGAAGTTGCCTGCAGCGAACTCCGCCATCAGCAGTGCGACCAGCCATTTGCCCCCGCCGAGGTGCTCCTGCACGAACAGTCGCGTCAGCTCGGGCACCATCATGGCGATTCCCAGCGAGAAGAACACCTGGCTGATGAAATCGCGGCGGAACGTAGGCCCGGCGAGGTACGGGATGCCCTCGTAGCCGAACAGCCAGCGCAGCGGGTGCGCCCAGAGGCGAGGCTGTCGCGGCGTGGCGGCCACCTCGCCTGGTCGGGGGCGATGGGCGCTATCCGGAATGGGGTGGTTGTCTTGTGGGGTGGACATGGGGCAAGTCAGACGCCCGGAAACGGCAGCGCGCAAGAAAAGCCTCCGACACCCACGCCGGAGGCTTTTGGAAACCGGTGGTCAGGCCGTGCTAGTTGCCGACCTGGAAGTACCAGGGGGTCAGCTGGCTGGAGGTGTCATGCAGCCAGAATGCGTCCCAGTCGTCCCAGAACATCCGCTCCTGCGACTTCCA
>CAZYIH010000049.1:14096-16913 GCA_964646915.1 uncultured Planctomycetaceae bacterium
CATGCAGCCAGAATGCGTCCCAGTCGTCCCAGAACATCCGCTCCTGCGACTTCCAGATATGCTTGTAGGTGGTCCGTTGTTCCTGATCGGTCTCGGCCAGGCCTGCGCAGCCGCCCAGGAAACTCCCCACAAACGCCAGCAACAACGTCAGCATCAGCACTTTTTTCATGGTGGTACCTCGTTTGTAGAACGTCACGACAGGCTCATGCGGGTCTCAGGCCCGAGGCCGGTGGGATTATGCTAGGGTCGCGGGCCGTCGGTGTCAACGCAAAAGACGCCCGGTTTTTCGCCCCGCGGGAGGACCGCCGCCCGCTCGGGCGGGAAGACCTCCGCCACCGCCGAGGAGAGTTCCATGTACTCGTAATGCGCACCGTGCCGCTCATGGAGCGCGCCGAGCTCGGCGTGGAATTCCTCGTACAGCCTGGCAGACCACTCTTCGTCCGCCTGGCAGAAATACGTTCGGCAGCCCAGCGGGCGGCGCAGGCGGGCGGTGCATTGCTCGTCCACCTGGTAGGGACAGCGAAGCTCGCCGAGCAGTTCCGGTGCGCCGGGGTCGTCCAGCGTGAGCAACGCCAGCTCCACCGGCGAGACGAACAGCCGATGACCGGCCTGGTGGAAGTGGCAGCACGCTCCATCGCCCGAGCAGGCGACGTCGGCTTCGGCGACGCGCGCATCCACGCGCGCGTACAGGTCCATCATCGCCCGCAGCAGGGCAGGGCGGGCCTGGATCCGCGCGATTTGCTCGCGACGGGGCTCAGTGCTCTCGGGTGCGTCGGGCCTGTTCATCGATGAACTCCGGATCGTGCAATTGCCCGCGATTGATGCCCGGGCAGCGGTCGGCTGCCAGCGACCAGGCGCGGGGCGAGCGGATATTGCTCGGCCAGAACGGCCAGGTCCGACACTGCTTCGGGCGTACCGAATACACGCTGCAGCCTTTGCCCTCCTGGCCGTCGATGGGGCCCAGGAAGATGCAATCGTGCGAGGTGGGCACTTCCTTGAGGCTGAATCGGCTGCCGACGCGACGGACGTACGTGCGGCGGAAGTCCTTCTCGGACAGATCGAGGTGCTCGGCGAGGCGGGATATTTCGTCGGGAGTTACCCAGACGTAGCCCTCCTCGGGTCCAGCGCAACATCGGCCACACTGCGTGCACTCAAACGCCAACCCCGCCACGTACCACGCGGGTTTCTTCTGGAACAGTTTCATAGGCGGCCATTATACAGATTCTTCGATTCGTCCCATCGGCAAAATCGGAACGATCGGGTGGTGTGCGGGCGCTATTGTTCGGGCCCCCTTTGATGAACGTCTTTCAGTTAATGACGTAACGCGCGAGGAGAAGATTCCGCCCGCAACAAGTTGCGGGCCCTACGGCCGTCTCGCCGGACAGGGAAATGCGCCGTTTCATAGGGAAGCTCCAATCGTGTCGCACACGGTGGTGTGCGGGCGCAAAAAACCGCGGCCAGGCCTGATCTGGCCTGACCGCGATTCCACCCCGGTTCTCTTTGTGAAACGTTGTTACTCGCCGCCGGTGTCGGTTCTCATCGCCTGGGGCTGAGGCTGGGGCGACTTGCTCTTGCGCCACATGAACACGCCGACGACCACCGCCAGACCGACTGCGATCAGCCCGATTCCCAGCAGCGGACGGAACCGCACCCAGGCGATGGCGATCGTCAGCAGCGAGAGGGGCAACGCCACCACCAGCGCCACCAGGGCTGCCCCCACCTGCAGAATGTTGCCGAACAGCGGGACCACGTCGGCGACCACCGTCAGCGGGCGGAACACCAGCGTCACGCCGAGGAACATCGCCAGGAACCCGCCGCCGCGGAGCAACCAGGTGAACATGTTGCTCTTGGCCTGCTCGGAGGCGTACATCTCCTTGGCGCTGTGTTGGCCGGCCTGGATCAGCGAGATCGCCTTGCCCGTCTCGGCGGTGTAGGGCTGGAAGGTTCCGTCCTTCTGCACGGCGATGATCGAAACGGTCTTGGGCTTGACCATCTCGAAGCGGACGCGCAGGTCGCCCACCTTGGGCGTGCTTGTATCAACCGTTTTCGTCGAGTCGTAGGGCAGGTACAGCACGCCGTCCTGCGTCTTGGCGGCCGACTGGAATTTCGCGGGCATCCCGGCGACCATCTCGTCGTTCACGTGGATCTTCGTCGCCCCGCCGATGCGGCTGACCATGTTGCCGGGCAGCCTGTAGGCGCCGAGCGTGACCGTATCAGCCGACCATCCATCCCCGCTGATGGGCATTTTTGGGGGGTTTTCATGGCCGGCGGGTTTCTTGAACTCGGTGGAGGGGATGTGTCGGGTTGCCCATGTTTTGCGGTAGTTGTATTCCTTGATGGTCTCTTTCGAGCCGCCCATTTTCTTGCGGGTACGCGTCTCGACCTCCTCGTCCCACTGGTACATCTCGACGATGCGCTTGAGCTTCAGCGCCTGGGCCGAGACGTTGAACGCGGGGTCCTTGAGCGTTTCGTCCGTGGTGGCCTTGCCGACCACGTGAACGAGCTTGCCGTCCTGGCCGGGGTCGATCTCCTCCGGGGCCGTCTCGACGGTGTTTCCCGCCCCTTCCTGCAGCGTTTTGTAGTCCTCTACCGCTCGACCTTCGTTCCACCACAGCAGCGGGAAGGCGATGACAAACAGCACCAACCCGGCCAACACGCCCTTGATTGATTCGGTGATGCGACTGAACCAGCTCTGTGACGTTACTTCCGTGAAATCAGCCATTTCTGCGAATCTCCTTTTTCCTGGTTGTGGGGCAGATCAAGATATGGGGTCACTGCGAAAATACGTTTCTGAACGGTCATCCTTCGAGAGAGTAG
>CAZYIH010000050.1:0-16577 GCA_964646915.1 uncultured Planctomycetaceae bacterium
GACGGACGATCTCCTGCAGCCGAAGAATGTCCTCGCCGGTGAGCACCGAGTCCAGTTCGGCCTGGTAGGTCCCGGTAACCTGCTTCATGATCTGCAGTTCCTCGTCGGCGGAGGGATAGTCGACCATGATATTGAACATGAACCGGTCCAGCTGCGCCTCGGGCAGCGGATACGTCCCTTCCTGCTCGATGGGGTTCTGCGTGGCCAACACAAAGAACGGCGCGGGCAGGTTGTAGCTCGTCTCGCCGACGGTGACCATGTGCTCCTGCATCGCCTCCAGCAGGGCTGCCTGTGTCTTGGGCGGGGTACGGTTGATCTCGTCGGCGAGGATCATGTTCGCGAACAGCGGGCCATGCACGAAGCGGAACACGCGCTTGCCGGTGGTGTGGTCTTCCTCCAGCACGTCGGTTCCGGTGATGTCCGAGGGCATCAGGTCCGGGGTGAACTGGATCCGCTTGAAGCTCAGGTGAAGCACGTCCGAGAGCGTGCGGATCAGCAGCGTCTTGGCGAGTCCCGGAACGCCCACCAGCAGCGCGTGGCCGCGACAGAAAATCGCCACCAGTACCTCTTCGATGACCTTCGTCTGGCCGACAATCACCCGGCCGAGCTGATCGGTCATGTTCTCATAGGCGTCCGAAAGGGCCTTGACGGCCTGGATGTCGTCCTCCGATGCGGCGATCTCCCCGCTGTCCGGGGTGGGGTTCTGTGGTTCTGGCATATCGTTCTCCGACAGGTTCTAACTGGTCCATTGGGGCGTCAAAAGGTTTCCCACGCGAGACTTGGACCCAGCGAGAGCGCACGGAAAACCCTGACCTATCCGATATAACACCCACCGATGGGCCCGGGTTCTGGCAAATCTTTGGAGGAATCGGCCGAAAATGAGGCCCGTAGCTCGTCCTACACGGATGTCGGGCGCGATCGGCCGGCATCGATGATGGCTTGGAGTTCCTGCTTCATCTCGGCCACGATCCCGGGTTTCTCGTCCCAGAGGTTGCTGGTCTCACGCCAATCGTTCTCCATGTCGTAGAGTTGCCCGGGCAGGCCATCGTCCTGCGGCGGAGAGAGTTGGTCGCTTTGGAACCCGCCAGGCCCGGAGCCGAGAATCATCTTCCACCGCCCCTTGCGCAGGGCGTACATCCCCTCCACCGAATGATGCACCAGCATGCCCCGCGGGGGCTGGGCCGATTCCCCGCTCAGCAGCGGCGCGAAGGAGAAGCTGTCCTCGGCGGCGTCCTCGGGGAGGTCGGCCCCGGTGAGTTCGGCAACGGTCGCCATCATGTCCATCAGGCAGATCGTATCGTCGCACGTGGTTCCCGCCTCCACATGCTTCGGCCAGCGGACCAGGAACGGCTCGCGGTGGCCGCCGTCCCAGATCTGCGCCTTGAACCCGCGCAGTTCGCCGCAGCTCTTGTGGCCGTACGTTTCACCGTCCACGTCGTAGGGTCGCGCGCCGTTGTCCGAGGTCACCACGATCATCGTGTCCTCACTTGCGCCGATCTCATCCAGCGTGTCCATCACTTCCCCGACGACGTAGTCCACCACGCAGACCGCGTCACCGCGCGGGCCGGCGTCCGAGGCGCCTTTCAGGAAGTCCGGCGGCACGCAAGGCCGATGGGGGTTCGATGGCGTGAGATACAGGAAGAACGGCTGATCGGGGGCCGCGGCGTGGGTCTCCCGCAACCACTGGCAGGCCTTGGCGGCGTGGCGCAGGTCCACCTCCTCGTCCTTCCAGCCGGCCGTCATTCGACCTTTCTTCTGCTGAGGGTTGTAGGGGGTCTTCTCCTCGGTGGGAATGCCCACGGTATGGTCGTTCTCGATGAAACAGTACGGGGGCATGTCCAGCGACCCGGCAATGCCGAAGAAGTAGTCGAAGCCCAAATCCACCGGACCGCCCACGATTCGCTTGGTATAATCGGCTTCATCGTGGTCTTCCCAGTCGGTCTCGCAGAGCTTGGGGATGCCCTCCTTCGTCTGCCAGCCCAGTCCGACGTGCCACTTGCCCACAGCGGCTGTGGCGTATCCCTGCTGCTTGAGCAAACCGGCGATGGTCAGCCTCGCCGGGTCGATCAGCGGATAGCTCAAACCGCCCAGCACGCCGCGTTTGAGATTCGTCCGCCAGCAGTATCGCCCGGTCAGCACGCTGTATCGGCTGGGGGTGCAGACCGCCGAGGAGGAATGGGCGTCGGTGAACCGCATACCCTCAGCGGCAAGGCGGTCCATGTTGGGCGTGGGGATCTTCTCGGCCCCGTAGCAGCCGAGGTCGCCATAGCCCATGTCGTCGGCCATGATGTATACGATGTTCGGACGTGAAGTCATGCGTCCCTCTCAGGCTGGTTGGTGTCAATATTCAGGTAAAGCAGCCTTATGGCAAACATTCCTTCCTGCTGAGCGTCAAAGTCCTATAGGATACTGCCGGAAATCGACCTGTCAATCGACCCGCCGGACGTATACCAGAAGAGACGACCATGAACAGACCGCACCGCCAAGCCATCCTGCTGACCTGCCTGGCCGCCGCCCTGCTGACGAGTTGGGTGGGCGCGGACAAGCCCCCCGCCGGAACCTGTCGCAGATGGCTGCGCGAGGCCAACGACGTGATTCCCGATCCCGCCGCCATCGACGGGGCCGACAAGCCCGGCGTGAAGCCCTTCCCCTACACGCTGCAACTCTCAGCCGACCCGCCCAGAACGTCGCTGCAGCAGGGTCCGCGAACACTCACCCTCACGCTGACCTCCCAGGCGATCGACTCCACGCGGGAGATGCCCGCCGCCCTGCGCCTCACACAGGCCGACGGCAACAGTTGGGTGGACCTCGCAGCGGTCATGGAACTGAGCGGCAAGGGTGACGCGGGCAAAGCGGAGCGAACCACGCCGCGATCCCAGGGCACTATCGAGCTTCCCACGCTATGGTTTCCGTCCGATCGGCCGGCGTTTGTCCGTATCCGGTGGCAGGGACGGTCGGACGTGTGGGGCCTCCGCGCCGACGGCCGAACGCTCACGCTGATTCCCCTCCGGGCCCCGAACGCGAAGGTCCTCGGGCGCCCGATTTCCGACTACCGCACCATGCGGCTGACCGACAACGGCCGCAATGAACACTACCAGCTCACGCCGTTTGCCCTGTGGCGCGAGGACGGCCCCAAGCTCCGATGGATCCACCCGGCGACCACACTCGGGCGCCCCACAGACGGGAAACTCGGCAAGGACTTCGGCGTGTTCAGGATCGCACAGTTCGTCCCGGTTAAGCGCGGCCGAGACCCGAGCGAACCGTCAGGGACCGCCGGAATCGTGGAGCATTCGCTGCTGTTCCGGCGTGACGACGGCGAGGTGATTGTCCATTGTCCCGGAACCGTGGACGTGAAGAACCCCTTCCCCGACGTACACGCCGCCGCGATCCGGGAGATCAACGCCTCGCCCAATGCCCCCGTCATGCAGCGGTACGTCCGGGCCTTGGCGGAGTTGGAAGACAAAAAGGCCGCCCGGCTGCTGGTGGAGATCATGCTCAAATCGCCCGATCGCCCGACGGCGGGCATGGCCGTGGCGGCGCTGGAACGCATTCACGACGACGGGAAGCTCTGGACGAAGCACTACGCGGATGGTTGCCCCGAGCCCCCGGCCTCGCTGAAGAAACGCATCGCCACCGTCCTCGCCCGGAAGAAAGAAGCCCTGCGATGGTGGCGCAAGGTCGGGCGACCCGGGAAGGACCTGCTCAACGCCGAAGAAACAAAGCCCGCTCCGGTGGGAACCGGCAAAGCCCTCAAGGAACAACTCAGACGCGTCGAGGCGAAGAAGCAACGCCTCGGGTTGTAGGGCCCACCCCTGCGCAAACCAGGATCTTGACAACCTCTTCACACGCGCGTAACCATATTAGCCCGCAACCCGCTCCCGTCCGGAGGGGTTGTGAGAGCAGGGACGTTGGGAGACGCCCCGCACGTCAGTCGATGGCGGATGGACAGAACCGCCACCGGCGTGACGGCCCGCACCGCACCAGACCAATGACGAGGAGATCGTATGATTCACGTGAGCGACCTGACGAAATGGTATGGCCGGGTTCTCGCGGTCGACCATATCTCGTTCGACATCGAGGCCGGGCAGGTCGTGGGCTTTCTGGGCCCCAACGGCGCGGGCAAGAGCACCACGCTGAAAATGCTGACCTGCTATCTGCCGGCCACCAGCGGGTCGGCCTCCATCGCCGGGTATGACGTGCTGAGCAACTCGCTGGAAGTCCGCCGGAACATCGGGTACATGCCCGAGTCGGTTCCGGTCTACCCCGAGATGCGGGTCGAAGAATATCTCCTGTTCCGTGCCGCCCTGCGGGACATCCCCTCGCGCCAGCGACGGGCCGCGGTACAACGGGTCGCCGAGCGCTGCTGGCTGAAGGAGCCCGAGAACATGATGCGCCGCCGCGTGGGCGAACTCTCCCGCGGCTATCGTCAGCGCGTGGGTCTGGCGGAGGTGCTGCTGCACGATCCGCCGGTTCTGGTGCTCGACGAGCCCACCCTCGGGCTCGACCCGGTGCAGATCCGCTCGATGCGGAACCTCGTGCGGGATCTCGGTGACGATCATACGGTGATTCTCTCCAGCCACATTCTCGCCGAAGTCGAGCAGATCTGTAACGAGATCATCATCATCGCCGGCGGTACCATCGCCGCCCAGGGCAAGCCCGAGGAGCTTCGGGACAAGGTTGTGAACCCCTCCCGCCTGATCGCGGAGATCAAGGGCGCCGAGCCCGAGGAGATCGTCCGGGCGATGAAGGGCCTCACCGGCGTGCAGGAAATCGAGCACGAACCTGCCGGCAGCTGGACGCAGCTGCGCATCCAGGGACCGCCCAGGCAGGACCTCCGTTCGGAGGTCTACCGCACCGTCGCCGAGAAACGTTGGCAGATGCGGGAGCTGCGCCGCGAGATCGGCTCGCTGGAAGACTACTTCGTCGAGATCACCTACAAGCAGAACGTCCGGGCCGCCCAACCCGCCTCCGCCTGATCGCCCGGCGTCCGAGATAGAGGGAAAGGATTCATACGATGCGAAAGATGCTCACCGTCGCCAGACGGGAACTGGCGGGATATTTCTTCTCGCCGATGGCTTACGTCAAGGGAGCCAGCTTCCTGCTGGCCGCGAGCCTGTGGTTCTTCGCGATGATCTTCCAGCCCGGTCAGCCCGCGACGCTTCGACCTCTGTTCGAAGGCATCGCCTACCTGATGGTTCTCACCATCCCCCTGCTGACGATGAAGCTGCTCAGCGAGGAAGTCCGCTCGGGAACCATCGAAACGCTCATGACCGCCCCCATCACCGAAACGCAGGTGATCCTGGGCAAGTTCCTCGGGGCGTGGGTGTTCTTTCTGGCGCTGCTGGCCGGCACGGGGGTTTACCTCGGATTGATGATCGCCTACGGCCAACCCGATCCCGGCGTGGCGGCGATGGGGTATCTGGGCATGGTCCTGCTGGGGGCCGCCTTCCTGGCGGTGGGCCTGTTCGCATCGAGTCTCACCAGGCACCAGGCGGTCGCCGACATCACGGCGATGGGGATCCTGGCGGTTCTCACCTTCGGAATGCAACTGCTGGCGATGCACGGGCCCGACGCCCTGCGGAGCCTGGCGACGAGACTCAACATGTTCACCTACCTGCGTGAGTTCTTCCGCGGCGTGTTCGACTTGCGGGGGGCTGTTTTCCTGCTCAGCGTCACCGCGCTGTTCCTGTTTCTGAGTGTCAAGAGTCTGGAGTCCCGACGATGGCGGTAACCCAACGCGACGACGCACACGGAATGATCCAGCCGGACAACGCTTCCCAGGCGGGCATTGCCGGTTTCATCGGGGCTGCCGTTCTGGCGGTGGCTCCGCTGATCTACATGAAGCTGATGCCCACCGACGCCGTCCCCCAGGGCGTGCTGCTGGCGGTGGGGCTGGTCCTCGCCGCGATCATCGCGGTGGGAACGGCGCAGACCCTGCGGCGTGTCGGCTGGGGGCAGACCCTCGCGGTGGGCCTCTGGATCGTCGTCGGCTGCGGGGGGCTGCTGGTGTTGGTAGCCGGCCTGCTGGGCGCCCTTCCGGAGGGTTGGCCCGCCGGCTGGAAGACGAGCCTTGCCGCGGCGGTTCTGCTTGTGCTCGGCGCCGTCGAGACCGTCCTGATGCATCTCGCCAGCCAGCCCGGCTCGCGCCAGCGGTACGCCTCGACCGCCCTGGTCACCACCGGCGAAATCTTCGCCCTGCTGCTGGTGATCAACGTCATCGCCCAGACCAGCTACGTCCGGATCAACGCCGAAACGCTGGGCCGATTCGGCCTTTCCGACCGCTCGCGACGCGTCCTGGAGAACGTGGACGCCGAGATTACCCTTACCTGCGTGTACACCGCCAGCGAGGCCGGGAAAGGGCCGGCCGAGTACCGCTCGCGCCTGCTGGAACTGCTCGAGGAGATGGAGGAATTCCGCCCGGACAAGATCGACGTGCAGAACGTCGTCACCGACGGCGGACGGGCACGCCTGATGGCCCGGCTGGCCCGCGAGCGAGAGAAGAAACACGCCGACCACCTCGCCTTCATCCAGGCGTTTCAGCAGTCGGCCCAGGAGCTCCAGGCCGCTCTCGCCCAGGACACCGACCCACTGCTGGTCGCACAGAACGGCAGCTACCTCGATCAGTGGCGGCTTCGGGCCACGGTCGGCCAACAGGTCGGCGAACTCAGCCAGGAGATCGAAACCACGCGGAAAGAGATCGCACGGAACCTGCGCAGCGGCGTGATCGAGTACGGCCAACTCGTCTCGGACGCCAACGACATCGTCGCGACCACCCAACAGTTCATCTCGTCGACGCGCGAGGCCTTGCTCGCACGGGCCCGCCTCGCCCAGGCCGTCGAACAGACCGCTCCGAACGCCGTGGCGGCAGTGGACGCCGCCATCGCCGAGTCGAGAACTGTTCCTGCCGCCCTGATCGACCCCAACGGCGCGTCGATAAAGGACATGAAGGCCTCGATCGCCCGGATGGCCGAGGCGCTGCAGAGCACCTCCCAAGCCTGCGCCAAAGCGGCAGAGCAGTTGCGTCAGGTTGGCGGCGACCTGTTCCCGCTGGTGCACCAGTCCGACGCGTGGGTGATCATGTATATGCCGATCGACCGGTACTACAGCCGTCAGGCCGGCAACCTCCAACAGGATGCCATCAACTACCGACGCGGGGCGGCGATGCTCAACGGGGGCGACGAACTCCGCGTGAGCCTGCGCAGTCTGCGTCACAGCGCCGACGGTCTGCCCGACGCCCTGGCCGACGGCAAAACCGCCCTGAAATCGGCCATCGCGTCCCTGACCCGCGTCGACCGCCAGACCGGGGCGATGTTCCAGGCCGTCCGCGAGAAAACGCTGATGTCTCGCACAGCCGCCATCGTCAACCGACTGGCGAAACTCGCTGCCAACCTGCCCGAAACCGACGATTGGTTGGCCGACGAACTGGCCGGCGAGAACATCGTGCTGCTGGAGGTGGGCGACCGAAAGACCGTCGTCCCCTTTGACGAGGTTTGGCCGATGACGATTCAGTCGGCCCCCGACAGCGACGAGCCGGACGCCCGCCGGTTCAATGGCGATTCGGCCATCGCCTCGGCCCTGCTGAAGCTGGTCCGCAAGCCCTTCGCGAAGGTGATTCTCACGCACTTCACCCCGCCCACGCCCCAGCAGATGCACCCGATGATGCAACAGATGATGCCCCGTTCCTCTCTGCCCCCTGAAATGCTCACGGCGATGCAGGATCGCCTCAGGAAGGCCAATTTCCTCGTCGAACAGTGGAACCTGACCGACCCGGCCCCGTGGACAGACCCCAACGCCCCCGGCGCCGCATCGGCCGACAAGGAAGACAAGCTCCCCCGCGTGCTGCTGATCTGCCCGCCGGCCAGCTCGCCGATGGCGGGCGCGATGCGCGGGCAGATCCCCCAGTTCGGCCCGGAGCATGAAGCGAAGATCCGCGCCGTGATCGACCAGGGAATAGGGGCCGTCTTCCTGACCCATTTTCACAAGCCCCAGAAGAGCATTATGTATAACCGCCCGCCGTCCAGCCCGCCCTACCCGCTGGAAAATTACCTCAAGAGCGACTGGGGCATCGAGCCGCTTACCAAGTTCATCGTCTTCCCGGCCTCGCGCGATCCGCAACAGCCCGACCGACTGACGCCGAACCCGCAGTGGTTCAGCCACATGCCGCTCAGCGCGTACACCGACCATCCGATCGGCAAGCCCCTCCAGGGACGCCGAACGCTGTGGCCGATGGTCTGCCCCGTCACAGCGGTCTCGACGCTGCCCGAGGGCGTCTCGGTGCGCCCCGTGCTGCGCGTGCCCGCCTCGATGGACACCGTCTGGGCGTCGCGACATTTCATGGATCTGGTCCGACAGTTCCAGGTGGCCGAGCAGAGCGCCGTGTCCCCGCAGTTCGACGATGGGGACATGCGTCCGCCCTTCCCGGTGGCGATGGCAGCCACCCGCAGCGGAGCCCCCACCGCCGACACGCGCATCGTGGTGCTCGGAATCGGGGTCGGACTAATCAACGGGTACCTCAACGAGCCGGTCCTTCAACTCCGCGAGGACGGGGGGAGCAGACTCACCGATCCGCCCTCCGCGAACGCCGACCTGGTCATCAACAGCTGCCTCTGGCTGACCGGCTGGGACCAGTACATCGCCTCAGGCCCGACGTACATCCACCCGATCGAGATGGTCGACCCGGTCGAGATGGATATCCTGTGGACCACCTACGTGGTGGGCATCCCGGCGATCGTCCTGGCAGTCGGAATGGTTGTGATGGCCCTGCGAAGGCGGCAATAGCCTCTCCCGCAAGGGAGTCGAGAACCCCAACCTATCGGAGTCGACGTACCATGAAGGCGAAAACCGCGATCCTGTTGGCGATCCTCCTGATCGTCGCGATTGGGTTCCTTGCGATCCGCGAAAGCGACCTCATCCCCGGCGGTGAGCCCGGCGAGTCGCCCAACGGCGTATTGTTCGAAGACCCGGCCTTCGCGCCGACGAGCGTCACCGTCACCGATTCGACCGGCGACGCCGTGACGTTCGAGAAGGTCGACGGCGACTGGCGAATCACCCAGCCCACAGACGCCGACGCGATCGACTGGAAGGTCGAAGAGCTCACTGCCCTGCTCGACGCCGTCGTCTACGACCGCACCATCGACCCGACCGACCCCGAGGAAGTCTCCCACGAGTCGGCCGGCCTGGCGCCCCCGCTCTGGACGCTCACCGCCCGGACGCCCGAGGGAGCGACGCGCACGCTGCAGGTGGGCAGACCCGTCCCTCGCATCGGCAGCGGACAGGCCCGCACCTACGTCCGCCCGGATGGCTGGGAGCGGATCTTCGTGGCCGATCGGAACTTCGCCGACGTCCTCGCCCGCGACGTGGGCGACTACCGCGAGCTGAAGCTGCTCTCGCTGACGCCGCGGCAGGTCCGGGGCTTGACCGTCTCGGGCAGAGAGAGTTTCTCGCTCGTCGCCGTCGGGGACGGCTGGCGGCTGACCCACGGCGACGTCACCGCCAGGGCGGACTCCGCAAAGGTCTCCCAGTTGCTCTCCAAACTCACGAAGCTCACCGCCGACGCATTTGTCTCCCAGGCACAGGCGCCCTCCAAACTCGTCATGTACGGCCTCGCCGAGCCCCGACTGACCGTTCAACTGACGGTGACCCAAACGGCGACCACCCAACCGACCGACGCCAACACGACCGTTCGCACCCTCACGATGAGCGCCCCTGCCCGGGATCGCGTTTTCCTTCGGCTGGATGAGTCCGACGCAATCTACCAGGTCGACAAGGCCCTGCTGGATTCGCTCCAGCCGGACTGGAACACTCTGCGAAGCATGAGCGTTCTGAACGTCCGCCCCGACGACATGCGCGAGGTAACCATCCGCCGCGGTAAGCAGACCACGAAATTGACGCGCGGCAAGGAGGACGCATGGACAATGACCTCCCCGCACGAAGGCCCGGCCAGCACTGCCGCGGTGGGGCGACTCATCCAGGACCTCGCCGAGTTGCCGGCCCGACAGTGGCGGGACAATCCGACCAGCGTGGCAACGTTCGGCCTGGCCGACCCCGACACGACGGTCACGCTGCGGACCGGCGCGACCGATGCCCCGCTCACGCTGGAGATCGGCGCCACCGACGGCAATGACGTGTTCGTGCGGACCACCGGCGCATCCAGCGTCGCCGTGGTGAAACAATCCGCCCTCAAGTCGCTCCGGGAGGCCCCGGACAGCCTGTGGAACCGCACAGTGATGGAAATCACGCCCGGCCAGCGGGTGACGTCGTTCCGCGTTGACCGCCCCGGCCGCGATGATATCCCCAGCTACACCGCCGTGCGATCGCCCCGAGACATGTGGACGCTTACCGCGCCGGTCGCAGCCCCTGCCGACGACGAGACGATTCAGGGCATCCTGCACCAGGTTGAGAGAATCCAGGGCCGGCGGACCGTCGCGCTGGGTGAAGTCCCCGCGAAATACGCCGACGCCAACGAGCACCTCAAGGCTATCTTCACGGTCGCCCACACCGCAGCCGACGCGAACGACCCCCAACCCCGAACCGTCACGCTGCACGTGGTGCGGGTGGACGGGAACGGCTACGCCTGGCGCGAAGACGAGCAGCCCCTCGCCGTCCGGGAAGTGTCGGCCGGCGTGTTCATCGACCTCGCAGAGGAACTCCGCAAGCGAGACCTCTTCGGGAACCTGGGCGAAGCCGACCTCCAGGGCGTGCGTATTGCCCGGCCCGAGGGAAAGGCGATCACGCTGCAGCGAACCGACGGGACCTGGAGCGGGCTGGTGGACGGCAACGACGTCGCTGCCGACAAGGCCCTCTCGCTGGTGGAGAATCTGCTGGCCACGCGCGCCGAGCGGTTCATCGCCCACACAAAGACGCCCGCCAAGACCCACGGGCTGGACGCGCCGTCCTGGCAGTTCACGCTGACTCCGAGCAAGGGCGAGCCCCGCACGTTGCGGATCGCCGCGGAGTTGGTCGCCAGCCCAGCCGAAGGCTACCCGGCCTCGATCGACGGGGTCACCGGCGTGTTTACGCTGCCCGCGTGGCGCGTCGACGGGCTCGCGGGCGCCGTCGAACGACTCGGCCAAGGCGAGCAGTAACCCGCCGCTCGGAACCAACGTCAGGCGTGGCTGCGTGTCCGCCACGGTAATGAAACGCGCAGAAATGCCTGCACGCACGAGATCCTCGCGTTATAATCGGCGGATCATCGCGCAGCTTGCGCACTGGCTATCACGGAGTCCGATCCATGAAACGCAACGCAATTCTGGTCCTGATCGTCCTGGCCGTCGCCGCGGTTTCGCTGCAGGCCGACGACGCGAAAGGTCCGAGCAAGGACGAGCTGGAGAAAATCGCCCAACGCCTGGAGAAGACCGCAGAGGCACGCTTCCAGGGCGACGACCCGAACGCTTCGTACGAGACGATCCTCAAAGACGTGGTCTATACGGAGGACACAGCCTCCTTCCTGCCCGGCGTGCTCAGCGCCCGTCGTCCGATCAACACCGGGGCGGCCGTCACCAACCAGTTGCTCCAGCCCCTGCTCAAGGCCGACAAGACCGTCATCCGGCGATTGATCCCCACCGCGCTGACACTTCAGCGGCGCTATGTGCGTTACCTCCAGCCGCCCAAGTACCGCGACAGCCAGCTCCGGGCGCTGGTGTTCCCGGACAACCTTGAGAAACTTCAACCCACCCAGGCGTTGCAGGTGATCGAGCGCGTGCAGCAGCTGCGCCAGCGTAAACTCCATCGCGACATGGAAGTCGCCTTCCGGAACGGAGCTGCCGGCAACTTGCAGAAGACCATATTCCGGCTGATGGTCCGGGCGCGTGACGGCCAATACGACCGCCAACTGCTCGCCCAGCTCCGCGCCGCCGAGCGAAGCCACAAGTACGCGTTCATGCACATCCTGTACATCCTTCGCGATGAAGCCGGCGACATGCCCAAGGCCAAGGCCAAATGGTGGTTCGACGAGATCAAACGCTATGGCGACGACCGCAAGTACGACCAGGATGAACTGATCCAGCCCGGCGAGGTCAAGTTGCGGGCGGCTGAGAACAGTTTCATCGACAAGACGAAGGTGTTGATCGGCTACGAGCTCTATCAGACGGCCGACAAACTCGCCAAGCAGGCCGGGGTCCGGAACTTCAAGCATCCGGGCAAGAAGGAAATCGAGAAGGTCATCAAGAAACGAAAGAAGTAGCCACCCCGCCCGGCCGAGCCCGACGCCAGGCCGCTATCGGAGATCCCTCGGTGCCTTCCGCCGAATCCACACGCCTGATCGTGCCTCTCACCGCAACGAATGTCGGTGAGATGTGCGCCCAGGCCCGACGTGCTCAGAACGCCCGCGCCGACGCGGTGGAGTTCCGCGTGGACTTTCTGCCCGCCCTTCCTGCCGAGAGCGAACTGGCCGAGATGATCGTCTCGGCAGGCGACATGGAAACCATCGTCACCTGTCGACCCCTGCGCGAGGGAGGCCGATGCGGCGCCCCCGACGCCGGCCGTCTGGCGATGCTCACCGCCGCCCTCGCCGCGGGTGCAACGTGGGTGGACGTGGAGCTCGATACCGCCCCGAAATTGCGGCCGACGCCCGAGCGGACCATCCTCAGCCATCACGATTTCGACCGCTGCCCGCCGGACCTCGACGCCATCGCCGCCAGGCTGCAGGACGCCCCTGCCGCCGTCGCCAAGATCGCCTTTGCCCCCGCAGGCCCGCACGAAGCCCTGCGCGCGCTGGACGTGCTCCGCTCGGCGACCAAGCCCACCATCGCCTTGGCCATGGGCGAAGCGGGCGTGCTCACGCGATTGGCCGCCCGGAAGTTCGGGGCGTTCGGTACGTTCGCCGCGTTGGATCGCGGCAGCGAGTCGGCGCCGGGTCAGCCGACCGTCGATCAACTGCGGAACCTCTACCGCTGGGACGCCGTCACGCCGGACACGCCGCTGCTGGGCGTGGTGGGCTGCCCGGTGGAACATTCCATGAGCCCGGCTATCCACAACGCCGCGATGGACGCCGCCGGCTGCGACGGGCTGTACGTACCCCTTCGCGTCGAGCCCGGCTGGGAGGCGTTCGCCGCATGGATGGACGCCGTCGACCAACGCCCCTGGCTGAACTGGCGAGGCCTCAGCGTGACCATCCCCCACAAGGAGAACGCCCTGCGATACGTCGGCGAGGACGCCTGCGACCCGCTGGCCGTCCGGATCGGGGCGGTGAACACCGTCACGTATGGGGACAATGTCGGCCTCCGCGGGGACAACACCGACTACGCCGCCGCCATCGACGCCCTCTGCGAGGCGATGAACATTTCCCGCGAGCAATTGGCTGGCCGTTCGGTGGCTGTGCTCGGCGCCGGCGGTGCCGCCCGCGCACTGGTGGCTGCCCTGACGCACTACGATGCCGAGGTGACCGTCGCCAATCGGACAATCGCGCGGGCCGAGGCGCTCGCGCGGGAGTTCGGGGCGTCGGCGGCCCCGCTGGAACTCGACGCCGTCGCCCACGCGGAGGTGCTGATCAATTGCACCCCGCTGGGGATGCACCCGAAGGTGGACGCCAGCCCGATCCCGGCGATCCCGCGTGGCGCCCGCGTGGTGTTCGATACGATCTACAACCCCGTTCGGACGAAGCTGCTGCAGTTGGCCGACGCTGCCGGCGCGACGACGGTGACCGGGGTGGCGATGTTTGTCGGCCAGGGCGCCGAGCAGTTCGAGCGATGGATGCCTGCCCCCCCGCCTCGTGCGACAATGAGAGATGTTCTGCTGAGAGAACTGGGGGCTGCAAACGAATGAGCGATGCACGCTATGAGGCCGTGGCGGAGAAGTACCGCAAGTGTTTGGCCGGCAAAATCGCTTCACCTCCCCTGCCGGCGGCGGTACAATCCTCGGTTTCCCACTGACTGCGAGAACAAGCATGGCCAAGAACGAAATCAAGAAGATCGTGCTCGCCTATTCCGGCGGGCTGGATACCTCGGTGATCCTTCCCTGGCTGAAGGAGAAGTACAACTGCCAGATGGTCGCCTTCGCCGCCGACGTCGGACAGGGCGCCGGCGAGCTGGAAGGCATCGAGGAGAAGGCCTACGCCAGCGGAGCCGACGAGGTGATCGTCGCCGACCTGCGCCAGGAGTTCGCCGAGCAGTACTGCTGGCCGATGCTGCAGGCCGGCGCGACGTACGAAGATCTCTACATGCTGGGCACGTCCATCGCCCGCCCCCTGATTGCCAAAGCCCAGGTGGACTGCGCCAAGAAGACCCGCGCCGACGCCGTCGCACACGGCGCCACCGGCAAGGGCAACGACCAGGTCCGCTTCGAGTTGACCTTCATGGCCTTGGCGCCGAAGCTCAAGATCATCGCGCCCTGGAAAGACGACAGCTTCGAGCTGACCTCCCGCGAGGCGGCCGTCGAGTACGCCAAGCAGCGGAATATCCCCATCCAGCAGAGCAAGAAGAAGATCTACTCGCGGGACCGCAATCTCTGGCACATCTCGCACGAAGGCGCGGACCTCGAAAACCCCGCCAACGAACCCGCCGACGATCTGTGGGTAATGTCCGTCCCGGTATCCAAGGCACCGGACAAACCCGCTTACGTGCAGGTGGACTTCGAGAAAGGCATTCCCGTGGGTATCGACGGGGTGAAGCTCGATGGACACGTGCTGATCGAACGTCTTAACGCACTGGCCGGCAAGCACGCGGTCGGACAGGTGGACCTCGTCGAGAATCGCCTGGTGGGCATCAAGTCGCGCGGGGCCTACGAAACGCCCGGCGGGACGGTGCTCTACGAAGCCCACCGCGCCCTGGAGAGCATCACGCTGGACCGCGACACGGCCCACTACAAACAGCAGATCGCCCTGAAGTACGCCGAGATGGTCTACAACGGCCAATGGTTCCACCCGCTGCGCCATGCCCTGGACGCGTTCGTGAAACGCACACAGAAAAACGTCACCGGCTCGGCGCGGATAAAGCTCTTCAAGGGACGGGCCACCGTCGCCGGCGTGACCAGCCCCAAGAGTCTCTACCAGGAAGACCTCGCCAGCTTCACCATGGGCGAGGAGTACACCCCGTCGGACGCGACGGGATTCATCAAACTTTTCGGCCTGCAGATGCGAGGCCGGGGCAAGGGCTAGATCAGTCGGCCGAGTCCAAAATGTCGGGCCGGGCGCGATGGCGCGCTCGGCCCTTTTTCTGCGCTGTCTCAGCGGACGTCTTCGTCCGGCAGGAACAGTTCGCGTGGCGTGTGCAGGAAGAGTTGCTCGGCTGTGCGGATGGCGCGTTGCTCGGTCCACCATCCCTGCTGCACTTTCTCGGCCAATACCTGCGCCAGCACGCGGCGGGTCATCTCCAGCCGGGCGTAGGTCCAGTCCAGGCACCACCCGTCGGAGAAGAACCCGCACAGGCGGGAGGCGGGCACCATGTCCAGCCGACGTCGCCAGGCGGCGGCCATCACCGACGGGTAGAATGTCTGCCACCAGTAGCTCGCCAGCGAGACGTTCTCATACGCCAGGCAATGGGCACAGAGTTCCGGCTCGATCGGCTCGTAGCCGTTGAGCAGGTTGAAGTGGATCCCCGGAAACTCGCCGAACAGCCAACCGAGGCTCGATGCGAACTGCGGAGCGACCCTCGCGACCGGGTGAGGCTTTCCGGGCGTGAGGAACTGCACGCCGAAGCACATCTGGAACGTGGCGGTATACGGGGAGATCGCCTCGCAGACGGCGCGAATGATGGCCGCTTCGAGGATGCGATTCTGCCGGGGAGCGATGGGTTTGCCGGCGCGGGCTGCCTGCAGGGCCGTCTCGATGTCCGTTTCGTCCGCCGGCCGAAAGTCGCACTCGGAGGAGTACCAGCTCACCAGCGCCCGCTTGTGGGACCAGTCCTTGGCGTCGTAGAACTCGCCGATCGCCTCGCGAAGGCCGCCCGGCGTGCTCACGTCGCACCCGGTTCGCTGCTCGATGTACTCCAGCCGACGCGGCCAGCCGATATACTCGCGTGTCCCGCTGGTCGGCGAGGACTCGATCGTGAAACGAATGCCCAGATCGTCCCCCCCGTCGGCGAGCGGTTCGACGTCGAGTCGGCTGGAGAGGATCCGTCGGATTCCGCCCTTCTGAAGGATGAATCGGCCCCAGTCTTCCCGGGCGGTGTTGGCCTCGAACTTCGCTCGCAGGGCGGGCAGCGAATCGGCGGTGAGGGGCTCATCGAAGTCGTAGAGATCGCGCAGGATCGTCTCCAGCGCCCACGCGAAGCCCGTGTTGGCGATGCGGTCCCACGCGTCGAAAAACTGCTCCCACGGGCCGGTGTTGGAGTGAAATTTCCCGCCCGCCCAGAGGGCCTCTTCGCTCACGCCGGCTGAGCGGAGAGGATATTGCACCATGTGGTAGAACACGACCTGATCGAGACTCGTGCCGCCGGGCTGGTCGCGCGAAATGTGGCTGTGAACGTCGATGACCGGCAGGGCCTGCAGTACGTTGAGAAGTTCGTCGGATCGCATCAGAGCCTTCCTTGGGTTCAGGGATGCATCACTCTAGCGAGGCCCCGGCTGCCGGGCAAGGTCGAAGCGACACCGGTTGGGTAGCCCCGGGTGATTGCTCACCCGGGGCCCCCGCAGATCCGGACGTG
>CAZYIH010000051.1:0-12571 GCA_964646915.1 uncultured Planctomycetaceae bacterium
CCGCTTTGATCAGCTACTACGCCCGGGAGAGCACGATGATCGCCCGGGCGACGGCGATTTTCTTCGGGTTGTGCGGTTCGGCGTTCCTGCCGGCATTCGTGGGCGGGCTGTTCTTCCGCCGCGTCACCAAGGCCGGTGCGATCGCCTCGATGGTCGTCGGGTTCGTGGTGACGGCCTTCTGGCTGCTGCTGGTCAAGGCCAAGGAGGCCTCGGCCATCGGGCTGGTGCAGTGGGTTACCGACGGGAAGCCGAGCATTCTCGCCGGGCACCCCAACTGGCCGGTGGTGGACCCGATCGTGATCGCCCTTCCGTTGAGCCTGCTGGCGTTCATTGTGGTAAGTCTGATTTCAGAATCACCGGACGACGAGCATCTACAAAAATGTTTCAAGCCTAAACCGTGAGATCCCGAACAGATACAGAGTACGGGATAGCTGCAGGACGTTTCGAGGTCCACCTGACAACACAAAGGAGTAACACGCATGAGACAACGAGTATGGATACCCACATTGGCGGCGGTCTTCGTCGCCTGCCTGCTGGCCGTATCGCCGCGGCAAGCGGCTGGTCAGGCACACGAACATGCGGAAATCGAAGGAGCCGGATGCTTCATCTGCGACTTCAAGCGGGACAGCGCCAAGGCATTGCCCTGGTTGAAGTGGGGCGCCGATTTCCGTATCCGCGGCATCTGGGACAAGAACACCCGGGCCACAGGTAACGACATTCTGCGCGATGAGACGGTCGGCAACGAGCGCTTCTGGCAGCGATACCGCACACGGGCCTGGGCGATTGTCACTCCCATCGAGAACGTCGATCTGGAAGTGGGCATGGCGTGGGAGTGGTACAACTTCTGCCGCCCCAAGGGGCATGGCGGAACCTACGACGACATCCGCGATACCAGTCTCGATGAAGCCATCATCGAGAAGCTCAACGTGAAATGGTCCAAGGCCTTCGGTCTTCCGATGACCATCCAGGTCGGACGCCAGTTCCCCGTCGGTGTCAACGATTGGCTGCTGATTGAGGGAACGCCCCTGGACGGTACCCGGACCGCATTTTTCGACATGGCCCGCGTGACCTACGAGTTGGAAGAATTCCAGACGACGGTCGACGGGTTGTTCATCTGGCAGTGCTCCGACCAGGATCGCTGGCTGCGACCGGTCAACGATCGCGACCGGGCCGTGGTCGAGAACGACGAAGTCGCCGCCATGTTGAATATTCGGAACAAGTCCTTTGAGCGAACCCAGTTGGACGGATACTACATCTGGCGGAAGACCAACCAGGAAACCGCCGGCGGATGGAATTCGGACATCTCGACCGTGGGTGGAAGCATTCGGCATGAAATCGACGAGAGCTGGAAGGTCTACGCCGAACTCGCCACGCAGATCGGCAACAAGGAAGGCGTAAACGTCTGCGCCATGGGCTTCAATTCCAAGCTGAGCTACCATTTGAACGACGAATGGAACAACAATTTCCGCGTCGGTTACGAGTATCGCTCCGGCAGCGACGAGCCTGACGGCGCGTTCGACATCCTCTGGGGACGCGGGGCCACCTGGTCCAACATCGTCCAGGGATATCTCGACCGCATGGAAGGCGCACCGGCAATGACGCCGAACATCCATCGTCTTAACGCCGGATGGAGCTGCAAGCCCACCGAGAAGATGGGGCTGCACTTCGATTACCATCTGCTGCTGGCCGACAACAATCAGCGTCCTCACATGGCCACCCCAGCCCAGTTCAGCTCCAACGGAAACATCAAGGGGCAACTGTTCCAGGCGCTGATGACCTATGACTTCAACGAGCATATCAGCGGCCACCTGATCGGCGAATACTTCTGCCCCGGGAATTTCTACAGCGATCGGAACAACGATGCGGCGATCTTCCTGCGGTATCAGTTGATTCTCAAATTCTGACGTCCAAGCGCAGGTGATCCTCGTTCAGCGGGTCGACTCTCACGGGTCGACCCGCTTCTTTTTCGCCCGAATGGCCTGCCAGCGCGGCCGAGGAATCGCCCATGTTTCCGCCTTGACATGCCTTACATTACCCGTACACTGAGGAGCGTCGCTGGATACCTCAGGCCTTGGGAGACAAACATGGACACCGCACGCCGCACTCTGCTGCTGTTGCTGGCGATCCCGCTCGCCCTGCTCGCCGCCGGCTGCGTCCAGGTCAAAACCGTCCCACGCAAGAGCCAAACCGAGAAGGCCCTTGCACCCCCGCGGGACATCGACACCTTCACCGGGCGTTGTCATTGCGGCCGCGTTCAGTACATCGCCTCGGCCCCGGTCGAGAAAACCAGCACCTGCGACTGTCCCGGCTGTCGCAAGGCGACCGGCACCTTCAGCGCCCCGTTCGTAACGGTGAAGCGAGACCGGTTCGAGATCACCGCCGGCGAGCCCAAAGCATACCGTGGCCGAAGCGGCAAAAAGTGCGACGCCCACGGGACGTACCACTTCTGCCCCGATTGCGGCACGCAGGTCTACTGGCTGGGCGACCGGGGAGACACCGTGGACCTCTTCGCCGGGACACTGGACGACCCGACCGTCTACCGCGCTCACGCCAGCGACTGACGCCCGCGGCATTCACCGGCGCGTTCGAGTGGGATGGTTGAGCTTGCCCCGGCCGGGGTTCCGTGGTACAAAGGCGGCTCGTCGCCCCCGTGCTGCATGGCATGGGGGTTGTTTGACGGGAGACGCCGACCGCCCCATCGCGGGCTGCACCACACGAGCATGGCTGAGGAATACACCACCACTCTCCGCGTCCGCTACAGCGAGACCGACCAGATGGGCACGTTTTACAACTCCCGTGCCCTGGAATGGTTCGAGGTCGCGCGCACTGAGACGCTCCGCCGGATGGGCCTGTCCTACGCCGAGATGGAATCGCGCGGGGCGTTGCTGCCGCTGGTGGAGGCCCACGTGGAATTTCTCGGCAGGGCGAAGTACGACGACGAACTGACGCTGACCACGCGCGTGGCCTTTAAGGGCAAGGCTCGGCTGCGATTCGACGTCGACGTCCGCCACACCGCAACCGCCGACCCTGTCACCCGCGGCTGGACCGTTCACGCCGTTACCGACCCCGCCGGTCGACCGATTCGTCCGCCGGCGTGGCTTAGAGAGATGATTCCCCCTTCGGAGCCGTAATCCATGACGACCGACCGAATGCTGCTCAGCGGAAACGAAGCCGTCGCCCACGCCGCCCTCGACGCGCGTGTTGCGATGGCGACCGGATACCCCGGGACGCCTTCCACCGAAATTCTCGAGACTCTCTCGCAGATCGGCGGAAAAGCCCAATGGGCCCCCAACGAGAAAGTCGCGCTGGAGGTCGCCATCGGCGCTGCCTTCGCCGGCGGACGGGCTGTGGCGACCATGAAACACGTGGGCGTCAACGTCGCTGCCGACCCGCTGTTCACCGCCGCCTACACCGACCTGTCGGCCGGCCTGGTGCTGGTGGCCGCCGACGATCCGGGAATGGCCTCCAGCCAGAACGAGCAGGACACCCGCAACTACGCCCGCGCCGCCGGCGTGCCCTGCCTGGAACCGGCCGACAGCCAGGAAGCCTACGACCTGATGCTCGTGGCGATGGACCTCTCCGAGCAGTGGAACTGCCCCGTAATCCTGCGGCTGACCACGCGGATCTGCCATTCCAAGACCATCGTCCACCGTCGCCAGGCCGACGAGCTGACCACCCCCGCCCAACCCCATTACCAGCGCGACCTGCCCGCCCGCGTGATGATTCCCGCCTACGCCCGCCCGGCCCATCGGCGCATGCGCGAGAAGCTCAACAGCATCGCCGCGTGGTACGAGAAAACCCCGCCGCGTGAGGCAGGCGAACCCGTGGCCACCAGCGAATTCGGGTCCGGGCTCATCGTCACCCGCCCGGGCGGGTCGGACCTTGGCATCATCACCAACGGGGTGGCCTATCAGCACGCCTGCGAAGCGGCCCCGCACGCCTCGGTGCTCAAGCTGGGCATGACCTGGCCGCTGCCGATGGATCGCATTCGCGGGTTCATCGAAGTGCTCGACCGCGTCGTGGTCATCGAGGAGGGCGACCCATTCCTCGCGACCGAACTGAAGGCCGCCGGGCTGGACGTGGAGGGCAAGCCCGAGATGTACCGCTTCGGCGAGTTGAACGTCGGGCGCGTCCGTCGCATCCTGGCCGGCGACACGTCGGCGGAATCGGCCGCCCCGAAGGGTCGCCCGCCGCAGTTGTGCAAGGGCTGTCCGCACCGTGGCGTCTTCGAGACGCTCCGCGACGCCGGCTGCATCGTGACCGGTGACATCGGGTGTTACACCCTCGGCGTGCTCCCGCCGTTCGAGGCGATGGACACCTGCGTGTGCATGGGCGCGTCTCTCGGCGTGGGGTTGGGCATGCGTCACGTTCTGCCAGACGAGCAGGCCCGCAAGGTGGTCTCGGTCATCGGCGACAGCACGTTCGTGCACAGCGGCATTACCGGGCTGGTGGAGATGGCGTACAACCGCCCCAGGACCGGCCATCTCGTGATGATCCTGGACAACGGCACGACCGCGATGACGGGCATGCAGGAGCACCCCGGAACCGGACGGGCGCTGGACCACAGCGCCGCCGGCAAGCTGGACTTCGAGACACTCTGCCGCGCGTGCGGCGTGGAAAATATCCACGTGGTGGACATGGCCACCGGGGCCGACCAACTGCCCGCCCGGGTCGCCGAAGCGCTGAACAGAGACGAGCTGAGCGTCATCATCACCCGTCGTCCCTGCCTGATCGCGGCCCGCAAGATCCGCGAGTACGAGCAGGTCAACCAGAGCAGCCAGTAACCTCAGACCCAAGAGCGAACCATGCAGAAGAAGGTAACCAACGTCGTCGTCGCCGGCATCGGCGGACAGGGCGTCCTGAAGTGTTCGGATATTCTCGCAGCGGCAGCGTTCCGGCAGGGCCTGGACGTCAAGAAGGCCGAGGTCCACGGAATGTCGCAGCGAGGCGGGTCGGTCACGTCCGACGTCCGCTTTGGCGAGGGCATCGCCAGCCCCATGGTGCCTCCCGGCGAGGCCGACTTTCTCCTCGTGCTGGATCTCACGCAGAAACCCAACAACATCGACGCGCTGGACGAGAACGGCGTCTTGATTTCCTGCGAGATCATCGACGACGAGGCCCTGCCCAGCGCCAAGAGCCTCAACGTCGCGATGCTCGGGGCGTTGAGTGCCCATATCGAAATCGAGGATGAACACTGGCTCGCCGCCATCCGCGAGAACCTCCCCGAGAAGGTTCACGAGATGAACGAGCAGGCGTTTCAGCTTGGCAAGCAGGCCGCCACGACAGACCGACCTAACTGAGGAGCTCGCTCAATGGCCACGAAAGACACGGCTTCGGTCCGACGTTACCACCCCGCCAGCGCGCCGGATTATGTCCCGGTCGGACGTCTGCGCGAGCTTCAGCTCCGCAAACTGCGGCGCATCGTTGCCCGGGCGTACGACCACGTCAAACTGTTCCGCGCACGGATGGACGAGCGCGACCTGACGCCGGATGCGATCCAGTCGCTCGAAGACATCGCCAAACTTCCCTTCACCGTCAAGACCGACCTGCGGGACACCTACCCGTTCGGGCTGTTCGCCAGCCCCATGGGCGAGGTCGTCCGTCTGCACGCCTCCAGCGGAACCACCGGCAAGCCCATCGTGGTCGCCTACACCCGCAAAGACGTCGAGGTCTGGGCGAGCGTCATGGTCCGCACCTTCGCCTGTTGCGGCTGTCACGAGGGCGACATCATCCAGAACGCCTACGGCTACGGGCTGTTCACCGGCGGGCTGGGTGCCCACTACGGCGCCGAGGCCCTGGGCGCCACCGTCATTCCGATCTCCGGGGGCAATACCGATCGGCAGATCATGGTGATGAAGGATTTCGGCGTCACGGCGATCTGCTGCACGCCGAGCTATTTCTGCTATCTCATCGAGCGGGCGCAGGAGTTGGGCGTGGACATCGCCGAGTTGCCGTTGAAGGCGGGCATCTTCGGGGCCGAGCCCTGGACCGACGAGATGCGCAAACACGTCGAGGAGGCCTCGGGAATCAAGGCGTTCGACATTTACGGGCTCAGCGAGATCATCGGGCCCGGCGTGGCCTCCGAGTGCGAAGCCCAGAACGGGCTGCACATTTTCGAGGACCACTTCTATCCGGAGATTGTGGACCCCCAAAGCGGCGACCCCCTGCCCGACGGCGAGGAAGGCGAGCTGATCTTCACCACGCTCTCGAAGGACGCCATGCCCATGATCCGCTACCGCACGCGGGACATTACGCGGATCATCACCGAGCCCTGCCCGTGCGGCCGAACGGTCCGGCGGATTGAGCGGATCGGCCGACGCGCCGACGACATGTTCATCATCCGCGGGGTCAACGTCTTCCCCTCCCAGGTGGAAACCGCCCTGCTGGCGGTCGAAGGGACGCTGCCGCACTACCAGATCATTCTCACCCGGGCCAAGGGCCTGGACCGCATGGAGGTGCAGGTCGAGGTGACCTCCGCGTTTTTCTCGGACAAGATCCGCGCCCTGGAAGACCTCCAGGACAAGCTCTCGGCGAGCATCGAGAACACCCTGGGAATCCGGGTGGCCGTCTCGCTGGTCGAACCGCATTCCATCGAGCGCAGCCTGGGCAAAGCCAAGCGCGTCATCGACAAACGAAACGAAGAGTAGACCGTTCCATCGACCTCGCCGATCGGCTGAACGTGCCGACGACGACGTCAAAGAAAGGGTGCAGGCACCATGAAGATCAATCAGATCTCGGTATTCCTGGAAAACAAGCCCGGCCGGCTGTCCGAGCCGTGCAAGATCCTCGCCGATGCGGGCGTGAACATTCTTACGCTCTCCTTGGCCGACACGCAGCAGTTCGGCATCATGCGATTGATCCTGCCGGAGTGGGAGAAAGGCAAGCAGGCCCTGGAAAACGCCGGCTGCGTCGTGAACGTCACCGAGGTGGTCGCCACCGAGGTGCCCGATCAACCCGGAGGCCTGGCGAAGGTGCTCACCGCGCTCGAGTCGGCCGGCGTGAACATCGAGTACATGTACGCCTTCACCTTCCGCCGACAGGACAAGGCCGTCCTGGTGTTCCGCTTTGACGACCCCGACGCAGCCCTGTCGGTGCTGCGGGACAACGGCGTCAGCGTGGTCGAGTCGGCTGAGCTCTACTCGCAGCGATAGTCCGTGTTTCTTTCCATGCCGCGGGGACAGACCATTCCATGAGCACCTTCGTATCCGACAATCTCATCTGGGACCGCGCCGCTGAATGCATGTCCGCCGACGAGCGTGGCATGGTGCAACTAGCCCGGCTGCAGGAGTTGGTCGGTCGCCTCCAGAGCGTCCCGTTCTATCGCCGGGCATTCGCCGAGAAGGGAATCACTCCCGACGACGTGACCACGCTGGACGACCTGCGCCGCCTGCCGTTCACCACCAAGGCCGATCTGCGCGATCAGTACCCGATGGGGTTTCTCGCGGTCCAGCGCGAGGAGATTCTGCGCATTCACGGTTCCTCGGGCACCACGGGCAGGCCGACGTTCGTGGCATACACGCGCGGGGATTTGGACACTTGGGCGAACCTCTGTGCCCGTTTCCTGACCGCCGGCGGGCTGCGACCGGAGCACCTCGTGCAGATCGCCTTCGGGTACGGGCTGTTCACCGGCGGGTTCGGGCTGCACTACGGAGTGGAGAAGGTCGGGGCGGGCATCGTACCGGCCGCCTCGGGCAACACGCCGCGGCAGATCATGCTCATGCGGGATCTTGCCACCGACGTGCTGGTCTGCACGCCGAGCTACGCGCTGAACATCGCCGACGTCGCCCGCAGCGAGGGGCTGGACCCGGCCGAGCTGCCGCTGAAGTTCGCCCACTTCGGCGGTGAGCCGTGGACCGAGGACATGCGCATCGAGATCGAGCGGGAAATGGGCCTGCTGGCGTTCAACAATTACGGCCTCAGCGAGGTCATCGGCCCGGGCGTCAGCGGCGAGTGCGTCGCCCGGACGGGCATGCACATCCAGGAAGACCATTTCATCGTCGAGTGCGTCGACCCCGAAACGCTCGAGCCCGTCGCCGAAGGCGAACCGGGCGAGCTGGTATTCACCGCGCTGACCAAGGAGGCACTGCCGATCCTTCGCTATCGCACGCGCGACATCGCCACCCTCGACCGATCGCCCTGCCCCTGCGGACGAACCACCACGCGAATGTCCCGCGTGGTCGGGCGAACCGACGACATGCTCATCATCCGCGGGGTCAACGTTTTCCCCTCCCAGATCGAGGAAGCGCTGCTGCGGGTCGAGGAAACCGCCCCGCACTACCAGATCGACGTCTCGCGGCCCGGGAACCTCGACGAGGTGGTCGTCCGCGTGGAAGTCCGCACGAAGGACTTCTCCGACGAGATGCGGCAGATGCAGGCCCTGCGCGAGCGAATCGATCGCGAGATCCACGCGGTGGCGGGCATTCGCGTGCGGGTCGAACTGGTTGCCCCCAAAACGCTCGAACGCTTCATGGGCAAGGCCAAACGCGTCATCGATCGGCGCAACGGCGAAGACCATTGGCCGCGGTAACGGCGCGTGGGGTGCTCGGAAGGCAGCAGGCGGCGGCTACTCCGTCTCGGTGTGGGATTCCTGCAGGAGGCGTTTGACCGCGCGGGTGAGGTCGCCGGCTTCGAAGGGTTTCTGCAGCAGATTGTGTCGGTCGGCGTCCAGCCCCTGCCGGGAGAGACGCTCGCCCACGTATCCGCTGATGTACAGCACCGGCAGGTCCGGCAGGCGGCGCTTCGCCTCGTGGGCCAACTCCACCCCCGTCATGCCGGGCATGATCACGTCGGTCACCAGCAGGTCGATCTCGTCGCCGTCCTCGTCGAGAATCGGCAGCGCGTTCCGTGCGTTGGGCGCCTGCAGCACGCGATAGCCGCTCTCACCCAGCACGCGGACCACAATCTCACGGACGGCTTGGGAGTCTTCCACCACCAGGATCGTCCTGCCGCCTTCGGCGATCCGTTCGGGTTGCTCGCCGGCCTCCCGCGCCAGGTCCCGCTGGTCCAGTTGCGGCAGGTACACCTCGAACTCCGTGCCCTGCCCGGGCTGAGATTTCACGTCGATCCAGCCGCCGCTTTGCTTGACGAACCCGTACGCCGACGCCAACGCCAGGCCGGAGCCCATCCCCTCGGGTTTGGTGGTGAAGAACGGCTCGAAGATCTGCCCGGCCGTCTCTTCGGTCATGCCCACGCCGGTATCGATAATCGTGATCTTCGTGCAGGCAGTCTCGGCGTTCTGTTCGTCGTCGCTCCCTGCCGAAGCGTTCTCCGTGCGGATGGTCAGCTGCCCGCCTTCGGGCATGGCGTCGCGAGCGTTGGCGGCGAGATTGATCATCGCCTGCTCGAACTGCACCGGGTCGAGCTTCACCGCACCGAGCTCGTTGTCCAGTTCCAGCGTCAGCGCCACGTCCGCCCCGAGCACGCGCTCGATCGGGTCGGCCAGGTCGGTCAGCGTGCGGTTGACATCCACCAGGCGCGGATTCAGCGTGTGCTTTCGGCTGAACATCAACAGCTCGCGCGTCAGCGATGAGGCGGTCATGGCCGCCGAGACGATACTGCCCAGCGGCTTCTCGATCGCCTGGTCGCCTTGGACCCGTCGCAGCAGCAGGTCGCAGTAGCCTTTGATGATGGTCAACTGGTTGTTGAAGTCATGGGCGATTCCCCCGGCCAGTCGCCCGACCGCTTCCATTTTGGCTGCGTCGCGGAGTTGCTCTTCCTTCGTGCGGATCTCGGTAATGTCATGGCCAATCACCATCAGCCCGACGGCTTTGCCCTCCCCGTCGCGCAGGGCCGAGGCATACCACTGCACCGCCAGCTTGCCCTGGCAGGTCTGCAGCTCGCGTTCGGTGCCCACCGACCGCCATCCATCGATCACCTTCATGAACACCTGGCGCAGTTCGTTTCGCTGATCGGGCGGGGCGAACAGCTCGAACCAGTCGCGTCCGAGCACCTCGCTCTCCGAGAGGCCGGTGACGTCACGGGCGTATCGGTTGATCCGCAACACCCGCCCGGAGAGCCCGAGCACCATGACGATGGTGTGGGCGGTTTCCAGCAGACGTTGGGCGAAGTCCCGCTCGCGTCGCAGCGCCTCGGCGGCGAGCTTCTCGTCGGTCATGTCGGCCATCACGCATTCGAGATAGCCCTTCTCGGGAACCACGTGGCAGTACATCCGGGCCCAGGCGACCGTCCCGTCCCGACGGAGATACTCCACCTGCCAGCCGCTGACCTGACCTTCGTCCTCGAGGCGGTCCACCACCCGCTGATAGATATCCGGGTCCAGGCAGTGCAGCCACGGGGCCGACCGGTCGAAAATATCATCGCTGCTCTCGTAGCCGAACATGCGGGCGAGGTTCTCGTTGCTCTCCAACAGCGCCCCGTCGGTGAGGTCCGTGCGGAAGTAGCCCACGTTGGCCTGGTCGTAGAGTCGTTGGTAGCGGTCGCGGATCGCCAGCAGTTCGCGCTCGCGGTTCTTTCGGGCGGTGATGTCCCGTACCACGGCGGCCGCCAGCGTTTGCCCGTCCTTGCGGAGTGGTATCACCCGCTCTTCGACCGGAATTTCCACCCCGTCGGGCCGACGATGAACGCTCTGGGCTTCGAACGTCTCACCGCCCGCCACCGATCGCAATCCGCACTCCCAGAAGGCGTGATACTCCTCATCCACCAGCGAAACATACGCCCGGCCGACCAACTCCTCGACCGACGTATCGTACAACCCAGCCGCGGCCGCGTTGACATGTCGAACCGTCCCCTGCAGATCGCAGATCAGCACGGCATCGGGGAAGGTCTCGATCAGTCCGCGCGCAACAGCGGCGTCCGGCGCGTTCGCGCCGTCATCCGCCGGGCCTGTCTCGTACGAACCCTCGCTTTGTTGGGAATCGCCGACGTGGCCTTCCATCTTCCCGTTCTGCGACATCCTGAATATCCCTCCCACAGCCGATCTGCGGAGCCCACCGACCGACCTGTCCGACCGGTCTGCGAGCAATACGAGCCTACCACAGCCCCGGCGAAACGCCAAGACCAAACCATCATATCCGGATATCCCGTTCTATCATGTCCCATGAGGCAGCATTCAGCTCGCGCGCATACCCATTGGCGCATGTTGGCGCCAACCGCCTCCCTGAGCGTATCCTCCGTGGCAGAGCAGTTTTCCAACTCGCCAGCCGAACAGAGCGCATAACATAATCTGAAGGACGATCTTATGGGAACTAAGCCAGTGCGGTTTGGTGTGTGGCATGGTGTGTGCAATTACCAGGGTCAGCCGGGCAACGGGCCCTGTCGAGACGACGCAACCACGAGGAGAATGCTCATGACGACCAACACCATCGCACACCTGAACGAATCGGACTTCGAAGCCGTCACGGCTGAGGGCATTACGCTTGTCGATTTCTGGGCCCCGTGGTGTGGCCCCTGCCGCATGCTCGGGCCGGTCCTGGAAGAACTCGCCGGGCAGGTCGGCGAAGACGCAGCCGTCGCGAAAGTCAACGTGGACGAGAACCCCGCCCTGGCCCGGAAGGTCGGCGTATCGGCCATCCCGCTGATCGTGGTCTTCAAGGACGGCAGGGAGATCGACCGTCTGGTCGGGCTGCAGAGTCTCCAAGCCCTGCAGCAAGCCATCAGCCGGGCGAAGTAGGCCCCGCAGCCGCCCCCACAACCAAGAGACCAAGGAGTTTCGCGTTGAACGCACAAAACACCGATACACCGAACGCCGCCTGCCCCTCCCGCCGTCTGCTCAGTCGGCCGGGCATTGTGCTGCTGGCGGGCCTGTTGCTGGGAGCGTCAGCCGTCTATAAAGGGGATGATGGTAAAGTGTACGTTTCCGGGATGAACACCCGCCTGATGGGTACGATGTTCGGCGGCAACGTCGCGGACGTCATGGGCGGGCAGGTGGCCCGCGACGAAGCGAAAATTCTCTCCTCTGTCGTGAAGGGCAGCTGACGCATGAATCGCATCGGCCAGGCAATGACGAATTTCTCCGTGAAACACCCCGAGCTGCTGACGGCGGTCATGCTGGTGGTCACGGTTACGGTGGCGGCGGTGGCGGTGTTGCCGACGCTGTATCCCGAGTGGGCTGGGTCGCTAAACCAGATTACGGTGGACACCGATCCGGAGAACATGCTCCGCGAGGACGAGCCGGTCCGCGTCTTCCACAATCGCATGAAGGAGCGGTTCCGTCTCAACGACATGGTCGTCATCGGCGTGCTGAACGCTGAGCATCCCGACGGTGTGTTCAATCCGGACACGCTTACGAAAGTCTGGAAGCTCACCGGCTTCGCCAAGTCGCTTACGTTCGACCCCAACGGTGACATGGTGGGCAAAATGCCACCGCTTCCGGCCGAGTACCGCGACGGTAACGCTCCGTCGCCCGCCCCGACGGACGAAGGCTCGGCTGCGCCGGCTGGGCCCGATGCCCTGCCCGAGGGGCTCGGTGAGAGCGACGCACCTGACCTGCCGACCGGCATGGACGGCGAAGACGCACCTGACCTGCCGGCCGGCATGGACGGCGAAGACGGGCCTGATCTGCCGGCCGGCATGGGTGGCGAGGAGCCCGACGCGGAAACGGAAGACGAGCCCG
>CAZYIH010000051.1:12671-16439 GCA_964646915.1 uncultured Planctomycetaceae bacterium
CCGGCATGGGTGGCGAGGAGCCCGACGCGGAAACGGAAGACGAGCCCGAACCGGTCCAGCCATCCGAGCCGACTCCCGCGTCGGCTGAGGACATCGTCGTCGAGCGGGACATCATCGCCCCCTCCACCGTGGATAAGATCATCCCGACGGCCGGTGGGATTCGTTTCAGTTGGTTGATGCGGCATCCACCGCGAACGCCCCAAGGCGCCATCGACGTCCGCAAGGCAGCCCGGCGGATTCCGTTCCTCAACGGGACGATGGTCAGCGAGGACGGGAAGATGGTCGCCATCTACCTGCCGCTGACGAAGAAAGACCTCAGCCACGATGTGTATCTGCAGTTGCAGGAAGCGGTCGCCCAGCTCGGCGGGCCGGAGGAGGTTCACATCACCGGTCTTCCGGTGGCCGAGGACACCTTCGGGTTCGAGATGTTCGTTCAGATGGCCATCTCCGCGCCGACCGCGATGCTGGTGATCTTCATCCTGATGCTGGTGTTCTTCCGCAAGCTGGTGCTGATCATCTCCCCGATGATCGTGGCGATGGTCTGCACGGTGCTCACGATGGGCTCGCTGGTGATCGCGGGGTTCCCGGTTCACATCATGAGCAGCATGATCCCGATTTTCATCATGCCCATCGCGGTGCTGGACAGCATTCACATCATCTCGGAGTTCTTCGAGAAGTACCAGGAGACGCGCGACCGCCGAAAGACCCTCCATGCGGTGATGGACGCCCTGTTCGCCCCGATGCTCTACACCTCCCTGACCTCGGCGGCCGGCTTTGCCAGCCTCGCACTGACACCGATTCCGCCGGTGCAGGTCTTTGGCGTGTTCGTGGCGATGGGGATCCTGGCGGCGTGGCTGTTCACGGTGACGTTCATCCCGGCCTTCGTGATGTTCATTCCCGAATCGCGCCTGGAAGGCTTCGGCGCCAAACACGATCATTCCGCCGGCGAGGCCCATCCGGGACTCATCGGACGATTCCTCAATGCCGTCGGAAGCGGGACCTACCGCGCCGCCAAGCCCATTCTGGCGATGACCGTCGTGATCATGGTCATCGCCGGCTGGGGCATCAGCCAGATCAACGTCAACGACAACCCGGTCAAGTGGTTCGAGCCATCCCACCCCATCCGGGTGGCCGACAAGGTGCTCAACGACCACTTCGGCGGGACGTACATGGCTTATCTCTCGCTGGAGTCCCAGCCGCGACAGTGGAAGCCCCAGCCCATGCTGGAGAACATGCGCCAGGCAGCCCGGCGGCAGAGCGACCCCAACATGCGGGCAGCGCTGGACGAGCTGATCGAGTCGGCTGAGAAACACACCGACGCCGCGTCGGCAGAGATCTTCTTCGGCGAACTGAAGACGGAGGCGGCCCGCATCGCTCCCGAAGGCCTGGCCGATGAGCTCGACAATTTCGTGGGCAAGCGGCGACAGGCATATTCCGACACGTTCAAGGACCCTGCAACGCTGCGATGGCTGGCCGATCTGCAGGAGTACCTGCTGACCATCGAAACCCGCGGGCAGAAGGTGGTCGGGAAGAGCAACTCCATCGCCGACATCGTGCGGACCATCAATCGCGACCTGCACGCTCAGAGCCCGACGTACATCCCGCCGGAGAACGACCCCAACTACGTCGTGCCCGAAACATCCAGCGGCGTGGCTGAGACGTTGCAGTGGTACGAGAACTCGCACCGGCCTTACGATCTGTGGCATCTGATTACCAAGGACTATCGAAACGCCAGCATGTGGGTCCAGCTCACCAGCGGCGACAACCAGGACATGTCCGCCGTTGTGCGAGCGGTCGATGAGTGGGTCGATCAGAACCCGCCGCCGCGTGCGATGGAGCACAAATGGTTCGGCCTGACGTACATCAACGTGGTCTGGCAGGAGAAGATGGTCTGGGGCATGCTCCAGAGCTTCACGGGCAGCTTCCTGGTGGTGTTCCTGCTGATGACGATTCTGTTCCGCTCGGCACTGTGGGGCCTGCTGAGCATGGTGCCCCTGACGGTGACCATCGCGGCGATCTACGGGGCGCTGGGGATCGTCGGCAAGGACTACGACATGCCCACAGCCGTCCTGAGCAGCCTCACGCTGGGGCTGGCGGTGGACTTCGCGATTCACTTCCTGGCCCGGGCGCGCCGGATGTACCTGGAGACCGGTTCGTGGAAAGAGACCGCGCCAAAGGTGTTCGGCGAACCGGCCAGGGCGATCACGCGGAACATCATCGTGATCGCCGCGGGCTTCCTGCCGCTGCTGCTGGCGCCGCTGGTTCCGTATCAGACGGTGGGCATGCTGCTGGCGACGATCCTGGTGGTCAGCGGGCTGGCGACGCTGTTGATTCTCCCTGCCCTGATGAGACTGCTGGAAAAGCCGCTCTTCCAGGCGGCGAAAACCAAGGCCGGGCCCTCCTGCGTGTGCGGGACGTGCGTGGCCGTGGCGGTCGCGGCCGTGGCGCTGCTGGCGTTGAACGCCTACCAGTACCTGGCGATTCCGCTGACGACGCTGACGATCATCGCGTTGGTGGCTGTGCCGTTGGTGGCGGTCGGTTGTGCGTTGCTTTCGCGACGCGACAAGTGCAACATCAAACAACCCAATGAGGAATGAGGTATCCCATGAAGACACTCAACAACACATTCACACGGATCCTGCTGACGGTACTGCTGGCTGTGACCGTCGTCCCCGGCCTCGCCGGGGCAGCCGACGCCAACGCCCAGCCCACCGGCATGCCGGATGGCACGAAGGACCTCACCGTCGACCAGGTGGTGCACTGGACGAACTTCCGGTCGTACTACCAGGGACACACAGGCAGGGCCAACGTGCAGATGGACATCGTGGACGATCGCGGCCAAAAGCGAACCCGCCAGTTCACCATCCTTCGCCGCGACGACCAGCCCGACGCCAACGCGCCCGTCGTCCGCGTGGCCGTCACTCTCAAGGGCAGCACAGCCAAGCAGGTGGAAGATACCCTCACGAAGAAACTCGAAGCAGCGCTGAAGGACGTCGACGGCGTGGATACCATGGATTCCGTCTCCGAGCCGGGCCGATCGACCATCCGGGCCGTCGGCAAGAAGGATGTCAAATCCGCGGCGTTTCTCAAGGCCGTCACGAAAGCTGTGGAGGGCGCCAGGAGCGACCTGCCGGAAGCAGCCAGCCAGCCGCAAAGCGAGCTGGTCGAAGGCGATCATGTTTACACCGGCGAGCAGAAGTACTACGTCTATTTCCGCAAGCCCGCCGACGTGGCCAAGACGGTCTTCCTGGTGTGGAAGCACATCGGCCGGAACGACGACCGCTGGATGTACTTCCCGAACCTCGACCTGGTGAAACGCATCTCGGCTGCCGACAAACGGACGAGCTTCGTCGGGTCTCATTTCCTCTATGAGGACGTCAGCGGGCGGAATATCGACCTGGACAAGCACGAGCTGATCGACACGAACAAGACCTACTTCGTGCTCAAGAACACCCCGAAGAATCCCAATGACGTCGAGTTCGGCCATTACGTCATGTACGTCCACCGCAAGACGTTTCTGGTGGTGCAGACGACCTACTACGACAAGCAGGGCAAGGCGTATCGCAAGTACACCGCCAAGGGCGTCAAGACCATCGAGGGCTATCCGACCGTGGTCAAGTCGCAGATGAAAGACCTCAAGACCGGCGGCTACACGGACCTGAGCTACAGCGACGTGGACTACAACGTCGCCCTGCCGGATGATATCTTCGACAAGCGGTATCTGCGTCGCCCGCCGCGAAAATACCTGAGCAAATGACCCGTAGCACG
>CAZYIH010000052.1:0-7771 GCA_964646915.1 uncultured Planctomycetaceae bacterium
TTCACCTGGTGTTCGTGTTCGCCCCGGCCCAGGTGGGTGGCGGCCGATCCGAAGCACAACGCGACTGGCTGACGATTATCCTCAAGTAAAGGTCGCGCAAATCGCCCCCGGTCCAGCCGAAGGCGCAACGGCGTTTCTCGGGACAGCCGTAGCGCCCCCAACTTGTTGCGGGCGGAATGACGGGAAGCTTCGTAGCATGGGCATCCTGCCCATGGAAACACGGGCTGGAAGCCCGTGCTACGTGAATGGTGGCATGGGCATCCTGCCCATGCATGCAAGGTCTTGGCCGACCGACTCGTCCTCGAACAATGTCGCACCCGCCGTCTCGTCGCGTTTTTCGATTCGCTTGCTTAGCGGGGACGGGTCTGCTAAACTGCTGAATCACGCTGGTTCTTGCGGCGTTCGGATGGATACAACTCCGGGCGGCTGGAAGGGCCGGGTCCTCTGCAATGGGCAGGCCGTGAAATTGGTCAGGTCCGGAAGGAAGCAGCCATAAGCGACGTCTGTCCATGTGCCGGAGGGTGCCTGGCCCTTCTGGTTGCCCGGTTTTTTTATGCGCTTCGCATTGCGGATCGCCCGTCGAGGTTGATTCGCAGCCGCTGGTGGGCATAATGGGAGGGGAACTCTTCACCGATGAGGAATGATGGCCGGTTACCTTGTACTCGCCCGGAAGTATCGCAGCACCACCTTCGATGAGGTCGTGGGCCAGGAGCCCATTGCGCAGACGCTGGTCAACGCGATCAAGACCGGTCGGGTGCATCACGCCTACCTGTTCACCGGCACGCGCGGCGTGGGCAAGACCACCATGGCCCGCATTCTCGCCAAGGCGCTGAACTGCATGTCCGCCGACCAGGCCACCCCCACCCCCTGCGGGGAGTGCGACGCCTGCATCGCCATCGGGCGCGGCGACGACGTGGACGTCGTGGAAATCGACGGTGCGTCCAATCGCGGCATCGATGAGATCCGCGAGCTTCGCGCCAACGCCGTGTTCCGCCCGGCCCGCTGCCGCTACAAAATCTACTACATCGACGAAGTTCACATGCTCACCAAAGAGGCCTTCAACGCGTTGCTCAAGACGCTCGAAGAGCCTCCCGAGCACGTGAAATTCATCTTCGCCACCACCGAAGCCGAGAAAGTCCCCGCGACGATTCTCTCGCGCTGCCAGCGGTTCGACTTCCGCAACATCCCCACCCGACGCATCGCCGACCACCTGGCGAGCATCTGCTCCAACGAGGACGTCGAAGCCGAGAACGAAGCCCTCTTCCGCATCGCCCGGGCGGCCAACGGGTCCATGCGCGACGGGCTGAGCCTGCTGGACCAGCTCCTCTCGGCCGGTCGATCCGTTACCAGCGAGGACGTTCTGCGAGTGCTGGGAACGCCCTCCGACGAGCGGACGTTGGCGATGGCCGACGCGATCGCCGCCGGTGACACGCCGAAGGTGCTCGGAGAACTCTCGGCCATGCTGGAAGCTGGCGTGGCCCTGGCGTCCATCGTCCGGGCGCTGGCAGCCGCCTTCCGCAACGTGATGGTCGCCGCCACCTGCGGGGCCGACAGCGAATTGATCGAGCTGCCCGACGCCTCGCGGTCCGTCGTGGCTGAGCTCACAAAGAAAACATCCATGCCCGCCCTGGTTCAGGGCGTGGCGATTCTGGATACCTGCGGGCGGAATCTGCGAGGCAGCAGCGTGGGGCGGGCGCTGGTGGAGGCCGCCCTGGTACGCCTCAGCGAAGCCGAGAAATTCACCGACCCCGCCAGCCTCATCCAGCGGCTGGAAGCCCTCAATCGGGGCGGAGCGATCGGCCCGGCGGGCCAAAAAAAAAAGTCCCCACGCCCGGTAGAGGCTGAGGGGCGAAGTTCGTATGTTCCCAACAGCCCAGCCCCCACGGTGACTGGGAAGAACCCGCCTGGCAGAACACCGGGCGGGCAGTCGGCCTCGCCGCCGCCTGCAGAGACCGGCCAGGCGAACGCGCCCCAGGTGGCCCGAACGCCGTCGAAACCGGTCAAAGAGCTTTCTTCGCAGGAGAAGGCGGACATCCAGAAAGACCCTGCCGTAGAGGAGGTGGTCACGCTCTTCGGCGGCAAGGTGGTGGAGTATCCCCGCGTCGCGCCCGACCTGCCCGAGGCGGACCCGGGCGACCGAACGGAACCAGACTCAGCCGACGAGGACTGATCGGCCGATTGAAGGAGAAGCGATGTTTGGCAACATGGGTAATATCGGCAAGATGATGCAGATTGCCTCTCAGATGAAAACGAAGATGCCCGAGCTGCAGAAGAAGCTGGCCGAGTCGGAGTATTCCGCCCAGGCCGGCGGCGGGGTCGTCAGCGCGACGGTTACCGGCAAGATGCAGATCGTGGACGTCTCGATCGATCCGTCGGTGTTCGCCGATGGCGACGTCGAAATGCTCGAGGATCTCATCAAGGCGGCCGTCTCTGCCGCCCAGACCAAAGCCGCCGAAGAGGCCGCCACGGCCATGAAAGAACTCACAGGCGGGATGGAAATTCCCGGCATGACCGATATGCTGGGCATGTAGCCCCTTTGGCTGCCTAGGGTTCGACGTCCGGAGCTTCCCATGAAAACAACACTCCTGTGGTTCTCGGGAACAGGCAACTCCCTGTACGTCGCCAAGCGCCTCGCCGAGAAGCTCGAGGGCGAGGCCGAGCTGATTCCGTTCAGCAAGCTGGTGGGCATCGATCCGATCGAGGCGGACCGCGTCGGATTGATCTTCCCGGTGTATGGGTGGGGGGCTCCGAACCTGGTGGCCCGTCGGCTCGCCGAGGGGTTGCCCCTGGCGGGCAGGCCGGTGCTGTTTTCGGTGGTCACCTGCGCCGCTTCGCGCGGGGCAACACTCCATCAGGTCAAACGTCTGCTCAAGGCCGACGGCAGGAAGCTCTCGGGGGGGTACGTGGTGACCATGCCCGAGAACTATCCGCCCATGGGAGGCCCGCCCAACCGCGAGGGCATCGAGCGGATCCTCGCCGACGCCGACAGAAGCATCGGCCGCGCCGCCGAACGCATCAATGCCGGCAAGATGTCCGTGCCCGCTCGCGGGACCCTCATGCGAATGATCAGCCGCGTCGTGAACCACTTCGCCAGCCGACACTGGGCGGATGCAGATAGGAACTTCTGGGTCGAGAAGAATTGCATTTCCTGTGGTCGATGCGAGGCGATCTGCCCGGTGGGCGATGTCAAACTCGTCGACGGACGCCCCACCTGGCAGGGACACTGCGAGCAATGCTTCGCCTGCCTGCACTGGTGTCCGGTCTCGGCGATCCAGTACGGCCAGAAGACCCGCTCCCAGCCGCGATACCACCACCCCGGCGTGAGCCTGGAAGACATGCTCGACGGCGGAACGCCCACCTCCACCGAGGCCCAGCAGGCCCGCGAGCAAACCGCGGCCGCTGCTTCGGATAGATAGCCACGGACGGACACCAGGCATGGCCCAATATTCCGAAACCATCGAACGACTCATGGACGAGCTCGGCAAGCTCCCGGGCATCGGCGCGCGGACGGCCGAGCGCCTCGCTTTCCACCTTCTGCGATCTTCCCAGGAAGAGGCGATGGGGCTGGCGCGGGCGATTCACGACGTAAAGACCAAGATCCGCCCCTGCCGACAGTGCTTCAACCTCGCCGAGGGCGAACTGTGTGCGGTCTGCTCCGACCCTCGCCGCGATCAGAACACCATCTGCGTCGTCGAGCAGCCCAAGGACCTCCTGGCGCTGGAGTCCACCGGGATGTATCGCGGGCTGTACCATGTGCTGATGGGGCACATCGCACCGCTGGAAGGCAGCGAGCCGGAAGACCTCACGTTGGATTCGCTTGCCGAGCGGGCCGCAAAACCCGAGATCGAGGAGATCATCCTGGCGACCAACCCCACCGTCGCCGGGGACGCCACCGCGTTGCACATTCAGACGATGCTCGAAGACGTGGACGTCCGAATCAGCCGACTCGCTCGCGGGCTGCCCACCGGCGGGCAGATCGAATACTCCAACAAGTCCATTCTCTCCGACGCCCTGAACGAACGGCGCGAGCTGTAAGAGCGTCCCACAGCCGTTCTGTTTCTCCGATCGGTCGAAGTTTTCGCCCAAGCGTTGCCGACTTCCGGCGTCGTAGTAAAATGAACGCCCGGGCCGGTGGGCGGCATCGGCGCCGGGGTGGGAACCCATTCGCCGCCCAGGGAGAATCGCATGGCCGATCGGCCCAGACGACGTTGGCTGGCGTTGGGTATTCGGGCGGCCTGGCTGCTGGCAAGGCCCGCCCAACCGACGGCTGAGCTTGTCCGCCGCAGCTACGACCACGTCGCGCCAGGCTACGACGACGCCTGGACGAACCACATGCGTCCGCTCTCGCTGGCGATGCTCGATGAACTCGACCCGCCCCGGGGGGCACGCTGTTTGGACCTCTGCTGCGGGACCGGGTTTGTGACGGGCGAACTCGCCCGACGCACCGGCGACCGGGTCATCGGCGTGGACGCCTCGGGGGGAATGCTCGCCGAAGCGCGGGCCAACCATCCGGCGTGCGACTTCCGCCAGGGCGACGCCGCCGAGGTCATCGCCCGTCTGCCGGCAGCGTCCTTCGAAGTAATCACCTGTGCGTGGGCGCTTGGATACTCGCGTCCCTGGCGGGTCGTTCGCGAGTCGGCCCGCGTGCTGGCCCCCGGCGGGAAGCTGGCGATTATCGACAACTCGCTCACCTCGCTGGCCGAGGTGCTCACCGCGGCGATGTTCACCTTCGCCGAGACGCCCGGCGCCCTGCACCACGCGATGAGCGTGCGGTTCCTGCCGCGCAGCTGCGTGCTGGCGGGTCTGATGCGCCTGGCGGGGCTGGGCGTTTGCTCGCGACGGGACGGCGCGAAGACCTACCACGTGCCCACCGGCAGCGATGCCATTGCCCGCCTCACCGCCACCGGTGCCGCGGCGGGCTTCGAGTTCGCCCCGTCGGCGGATCGACATGAGGCGGTTTTCGAGCGGTTCGCCGAAATCATCGAGCAGCGCTGCATGGGCCCGCGCGGCGTGCCGATCGTCCATCGCTATCTCCAGTGCATCGGCCGAAAGCGATGACGCTGCCTGCGCCGCTGAAGCTGCTGCGTCTTTACTACGGCGTGCCGATGGCCGGGACGTTTCTGCTGACGGTCTACTACGCCCGGGGCGGTTGGCTGGCGTGGGGTAGCGATGGGCTCGCGACGGTCGGCCTGCTGGCGGTAATCGCCGGGGCCTACGCGCTGAACGACGCGATCGATGCCCACGTTGACGCCCGCAATGTTCCGACCCGTCCCATCCCCGCCGGGCAGATCGGTCGACTCCTGGCCGGTGCGATCGGCGCGGTGTGTATGCTCGCGGGGGTGGTCGTCGGCTGGTTCGTGTCGGTGCGGTTCGCCACGGCGCTGTCGGCCGTCGCGGCCGGACTGGTGGCGTACGACCTCTACTCCAAACGCCTCGGGTCGGCCAAGCAACTGGTGGTGGCTGCCCTGATGACGAGCATCTATCCGCTGGCGATCGCCCAGGCGGGCGGTGCGCTGGGCCCGCGTCGATGGGCGCTGCTTCCGTTCGCCGCGTGGATGTTCGTGTCCAGCTTCGCCTACGAAACGTTCAAGGACCTCCGCGACCGTCGCGGCGATCGGGCGACCGACGCGCCGCCCAATTCGCTGCAGGCCCATCCGCTGCTCTGGAAGCAGGCCGGCGAGGCGGGCATCACGCTGGGAGCGGCTTTGCTGATCGCCCCGGCCTTTCTGGGCTGTCGGTGGTTGTACGCCGCGGGCATCGTGGGCATGATCGCCGCTGCCGGCTGGGCGGTGCAGGCGCGCTCGCTGGGGCGCAAGCTCCTGGCGATCTACGTCGAGTTCGTCATCGTCGGGGTCTTCGCGCTGGTCGACCCGGTGGTGCTGGGTTTCTGAGTCGGCCGCTCACAGCAGACGGCGATAGCCTTCGGGCAGGGGCTCGTCGGGCAGGTCGTCCAGCAACTTGCGCGATCGCCCCGGCGGCAGGGGCAGGGGGGCGCCACCCAGCGTCCCGGCGAGATGATGCATCAGGCAGGAGCGTCGCGGGCGGGAGAAGTGCTCAGCCATGGCGTTGTAGATCTCGGGCAGGGGCTGCTGGAAAGCGTTGCCCAGCGAGAGAGGCGTCAGGTCGCAGGGGCAGACCTCACCGGCTGCGTCGATGTAGAGGTGGTGGTAACCGCCCCCGCAGCCGAACAGGTCGGGCGATTCGAGCCGGGCGAACGACGCCACCGCCGGGCCGGTGCGCCGGGCGTTATGGGCGAGGTGGAACGCCCGGACCTGCCGCAAGTGCTCTTCGGTGAGCATCACGTCCGCGTCGCCCCGCCATCGTCCCGTGGCCACCGGCGAGAGCACGCGCAGCTCGCCGGCGCCCCAGGCGTGCGCCAATTCGTAGATGCGGTCCAACTGTCCGGCGTGGATCGCCTCTCGCGTGGCGATGGTGGACAGCGCGACGTACACGCCGGCACATCGCAACGCGTCAGCGGCGGTGCGTGCAGCGGCGAACGAGCCCGCGACCCCGCGCAGCGCGTCATGCGAGGTCGCCTCGGCCGATTCCACGCCCAGAGTCACGCAGTCCGTGCCCGCCTTGGCGAGTCGATCGGCGAGGGCGTCGTCCAGCCCCCAACCGGTGGAGAAGACCACCGTCGCCAGTTCGGGCTTGGCCGCCGAGAGCAATTCGGGCAGATCCTCCCGAACGAGCGGCTCGCCGCCGGTGAGCCCCAGCGTGCATCCGCCGAGCGATTTGACGTGATCGATCAGTTCCAGCAGGTCGCCGGCGGGGCGGTCGGGGGCGTTGTTCCGGTCGGCCGACGAGCAATGCGCGCAGGCGAACGGGCAGCGGGCGGTGACCGCGATGTAGGTCGAGTACGGCACGCGACGCCGGTCGGCGACGGCAGCGCAGAAGCGATTGAACGCCTCGGACGGCGCCGGCGGAAAGAACGTGTTGATCCGCACCTGCCCGGCGAAACGGTGAGGTTTCTCGCCGGCCAATCGGCGGTAGAGATACGCCAGATGACCCAGCGGGACTCTGCCGACCAGCCTGGCAAAGAGCATAGCCGCCCGCCATCGCGGCAGAGGCTTCATGGCTTTGCTCTCCGCTGCAGCTCAACAGCGATGGTGATGAGCACATACGTCACAATCCCCAGAACCAGGCCCAGAAGAGCCCCTCCGATCAGTCCGATCAACAGCCCCACCAGAAAAGTTACTCGCGCCTCAAGAAGTATGCCCGGGTCCGATTCGGACACGATAACGACTGCGAGCAGCACGGTGTGTACGATCGCCGCACAGAACAACCCCAGAAGCGACGCATGGCTCAGATGCTTCCCGAAAATGGCTTCGGCACAGACGTGGCCGTCTTCAGTCAGTCTGTGATGGACGGATTTCATCACCAGTCGAGTCCACCACACGCCCGACAGCACGCCGGTGACCCCACCGAGGCACGCCCCCAGCAACGGCATCGTGAAAACACCGAGGAACGGTATGGAATCGTAGCCGTACAACATGCCGGTCACGCCGCCCAGCCACCACGAGACCACCCCGCCGCCCAGGCAGGCGAACAGATAGATGGCACTGACCGGGCCGCGCGGCAGAAGCACTTTTGCTTCGCTTGTGGGGCGTTCGGGTGGCCGGTGGACGTTTGAATCGTTCATCTGTCCGCCTGTCGCATTCGGCGCAGATGGATGCTGTGGACGTTCGAGCAGACGACTCCGCCGAAAACCTGCCCGACGATCGCTCCGCCGATACAGCCCAGCCAGCGGGTACCGGAGGCGAGCGAAGGC
>CAZYIH010000052.1:7871-16232 GCA_964646915.1 uncultured Planctomycetaceae bacterium
GACGATCGCTCCGCCGATACAGCCCAGCCAGCGGGTACCGGAGGCGAGCGAAGGCAGGCAACTCGTGGGTTTCATATGTATATGGTATGACCAGCCGCCTTTCCGCGTCACGCCAAAATTGCCCCGATCGCACTGGCGGCGAAATGCCATCCCCACCTGTTCCGATATGACCAGAGGTCTCCGGCGGGGTTCCCGGCGTTGTGAAAGCTTTGCAAACCCCCGGTTTCGGCGCCGTTCGCCGCGAGCCAGCTTGCGGCTGAGTCTGGCCGGTGTAGAATGAGGACATCATGCGATTGGACGTCTCACAACAGGCTCGTCTCGAACAGCAGATGAAGCTGTCTCCGAGGATCATCCAGGCGATGGAGATCCTCCAGCTTCCGATGCTCGCGCTGCAGGAGCGCATCGACGCCGAGCTGCAGTCCAATCCGGTGTTGGAACTTCGCGAGCCGGGTGGTGACGAGAACGAGCCCCTGCAGCGCGAGGAGGAATCGCGCGATCGCGGCGAGGAGCCGCTGGTGGTCCGCGACGACAACGGCCATAGCGAGGACTTCAACCGCCTGGCGGATTTCGAGGACGAGTACGGGCCTGACTTCACCCCGGCCGAGGGCGCCCCCAAGGCGCCGGCGTCTCCGGAGGCGGGCGACCGCAAGCTCGAAGCGATGGCCAATACGGCGGCACCCTCCCAGACGCTGCACGAGCACCTCCTGGAGCAGTGGGCGTTCATCGAGGCCGACGAGACCACCGCACGGTTGGGTGAGGTGCTGATCGACCACATCGACGACGACGGCTACCTTCGCACGCCGCTTGCGGACATCGCCGACGGGCTCGAAGGCGTTACCGAGAAGCAATTGGCAGATGTGCTGGCTCGCGTGCAGACGCTCGAGCCGATCGGCGTGGGCGCCCGCGACGTGCGGGAGTGCCTGCTGCTGCAGCTTCGCCAGGAGGCTGAGGCGGGCATGGACGTGCGGCTGGAGCAGACGCTGGTGGAGAACTTCCTGCGGGACATCGAGCTCAACCGCCTTCCGCAGATCGCCAAACGCACCGGCAGGGATATCGAGGAGATCAAGAGCGCCCTGGAGGACCTCTCACGGCTGAACCCTCGGCCCGGCTCGCTGGTGGGCGAGCGGAATGTTCCGGGCATCACGCCGGACGTGGTCGTGGAACTGGACGAGAACGGCGAGATTGTGGTCACCATGCCCGACGGCAACGTCCCGCAGCTGTACATTTCAGGTCCGTATCGCAAGATGGCGCGCACCAAGGGCGTGGACAAGGCAGCCAAGGAGTTCCTCAAGCGGAACATCCGCTCGGCCCAGTGGCTCATCGGGGCGGTTCAGCAGCGGCGCCACACGGTGTATCGCGTGACGCAGGAGGTCTTCGAGGTGCAGAAGGCCTACCTCGAACACGGCAAGGAGGCGCTCAAGCCCCTGCCGATGGCCGACATCGCCCAGAAGGTGGACGTGCACGTGGCGACGATTTCGCGGGCAGTGGCGGGGAAGTACGCGCAGACGCCGCGCGGCATCGTGCCGTTGCGGATGTTCTTCTCCGGCGGGACGACGACCGCCGGCGGCGAGGACGTCTCCTGGGACGCCGTCAAGGCCAAGCTCCAGGAAGTCGTCGACAACGAAGACAAGTCCAAGCCTCTCAACGACGACAAACTGGCGGCAGAGCTGAAAAAGCACGGCATCGACATCGCCCGCCGAACCGTCGCGAAGTACCGCGGCCTGATGGACATCCCCCCCGCCCGCAAACGGAAGCAGTACTGACCCATGCTCGTGGACCTCCACACCCACACGCTGCTCAGCGACGGTGCGCTCGTGCCGGCCGAGCACATCCGCCGGGCCGAGTCACAGGGGTATGGAATTCTCGGGTTTGCCGACCATGTGGACCTGGCGACGATGGAAACCGTCCTGCCGCAGTTGATCGAGGCGGCGGATCGCGAGAATGAGCTGGGCGGAGCGATGCGCGTATTGGCCGGCGTGGAGCTGACGCACGTTCGCCCGGTCCACATCGCGGAGGCAACGCGGCGGGCGCGCAAGCTGGGAGCGCAGGTGGTGATCTGCCATGGCGAGACGCTCGTCGAGCCGGTGATGGAAGGAACCAACGCTGCCGCCATCGCCGCGGGGGTGGACATTCTCGCCCATCCGGGACTCATTTCCGAAGCGCTCGTCGCCGAGGCGGCGGAGGGTGGCGTTCGGCTGGAGATATCCGCCAAGAGCGGTCACTGTCTGGCCAACGGACACGTCGCGAAGCTGGCGATCCAGCAGGGGGCGACGCTGATGTTCGGGTCCGACGCGCACACGCCGGGTCAGTTGGCGACGCCGGGGTTCGCCGAGGCGGTCTGCCGGTCGGCCGGGCTGGACGAGCAGGATGTGGTGGCGATGTTCGCCGAGGCGGAGCGGTTCGCGAGCAGCCGATTTTGAGGCATGGACGATAATTTCTTCTCGCGGCGCTACAATTCGCTGAGCAGACCGCAATGAGAGAGGAGACTCGCGATGACATCGCTTTCCCAGGAAACCTGCAAGCCCTGCCAAGGCCAGACCGACGCGCTGAAGGGCGAGGAACTCTGCAAGCTCGCCGAGGAGGTCACCGGCTGGGACGTGGTCGATGAGCACCACATCCAGAAGCACTTCGAGTTCGACGACTTCAAGGCGGCGCTGGGCTTTGTCAATCGCGTCGGCGAGGTTGCCGAGCAGGAGGGGCATCACCCCAATATCTGCTTCACCTACGGCGAGGCGGATATCAAGATCTTCACCCACAGCGTTGACGGCCTCTCGCGGGCGGACTTCGTGCTGGCAGCGAAGATCGACGAACTGCAATAGGGCATCGACCCGGATCGGCCGGCGTCTCAACGGCGCGTGTCGCCAACCAAGCCAGCGCGCGAGGTTTGCCTCATGCCTTGACGAATCGTTCGCCGGCGTGTATTCCGCAGGGATGAGCTATCCGAACGCATCCCAACGCGAATTCCTTGACGAGTGCGGCCTGGCGGGCGACCGGTCCGTCGAGACGATGCATCAACTGCAGCGCGATCTCGAACGCGTCAACGAGGACCTCAACCTGACGCGCATCACCGACGCCGGCGAGTTCTGGACATTGCACGTGGCCGACAGCCTGTCGGTGGGGCGGGTCTGCGGCGAACTGCTCACCGATTCGCTGACGGTGGCCGACGTCGGCTGTGGCGGTGGGTTTCCGATTTTTCCGCTGGCGTGGGCGAATCCGTCGCTGCGGATTACGGGGATCGAGTCCCGCTACCGCAAGGCGGAGTTCCTCAAAGCCGAGGCCGACGCGCTGGGTCTTGCCAACGCCGAGGCGATTCATCAACAGGCGCGCGAGGCCGGTCAGAAACCCCCGCATCGCCAGGCCTACGATCGCGTGCTCCTGCGTGCGGTGGGTACCGCCGGCAAGATGGTCCGTCAGGTCCGGGGCCTGCTCAAGCCCGATCCCGCCTCGGCGATCATTTTCTACAAGACGCCCGAGGCGGTCGACGAGGAGAAACCCATCGCCCTGCGCGAGGCGGACAAGTACGGCTTTGAGCTGGATGTCTCGCGGCCGTTCTCGCTGCCGGGGGGCGCCGGTGAGCGACAGTTTCTCATTCTGCGCAGGACGGACTGACCGTCGCGCGCCGCTGCACTGGTGGCGGCGTTACTCGGTTTTCTCCAGTACGAGACTGGCTGTGTCCACCCGGTAGCCGGAATGGTTGCCGTCGTTGACGACAAACTCCAGCTTCGTCTTGTCGCTGAGCGATTTCAGCGGCACGGGCAGCCAATGGATGCGGTTGACGTTGTCGGCGGTGTAGGCCTTGGGGATCTCCACGGTCGTCCCGCCGATGGTCACGCTCGCCTCGCCTGGGGCGACGTTTTCCACCACCAGTTTCAGCCAGGCACGTTTCGCGCTGGTTCTCCAGGCGGGGTCCACGGTGATGGCGGTCCGGACGGGCTTGTCCCGCTGGACGGTCTTCAGGATATCCGGCGAGAAGAACTGCTTGTGCGCCACCTCGGTTTTCGGCGTGATGTGTTTGCTGAGGGGCAGTTCCACCGCCCAGCCGCCCCGGCCCTGGATGGTGACGGTAAAGGTCAACTCGGTCTTGCCGTCGGCGGCGACTTTCTCGGTGGGGCGTGAGATCCGGTAGTCGCTTTTGTCCACGTGGGTGCGATGTGCGATGCCGTTGCGGAACGTCGTGCCCGTCGGGGCGGCCACGGTCAGTTGCACCTCGCGATCCTCGCGATGGTCGTTGAACGCCACCACCACAAGCTTCTGCGTCCCGTCGTAGCCGGGGGGCATGGCGTTGGGGTCGGTCCCGTCCACCGCGGCCGTCACCCACACATCCGGATCGTCGGTCTCGCAGTGGATCAGTCGGCCCCGGAGATTGCGGATAAGCCCGAAGCCCACTTCCAGCGCCTGCTTGGTGGAGGTGGGGTGGATCATCGTTCGGCCGCGAGCTTTGTCGGGCACCTGGTTGATGCAGTAGACAATGTCCCGCAGGTTGTAGCTCATGCGGCGATACTCGGTCGCCCGGCGTGCCTCGGCCGAGCTGGCGACGCTGCCGCGGGAGGGGGCGTCCAGCAGGTCGTTGGTTTCCGTGTTGTAGCCGTAAAGCCACTTGTTGTGTTCGGTCACGCCGTAGGCGGTGAGCACTTCGTACATGCCCGGGATGGCGGTCACGTCGCCCTGGTAGTGGTGTTCGTGGACGCCGTCGATCAGGTCGATGTTGCGATCGATGGTGTTCTTGTAGAGCATGTCCCAGGCGGCCCAGTGGTCTTCCAGCCAGCGGAAGCCCCACCCGGCGATCATGGTGACCTTCGGGTTGCGTTTCTTCACCTCGCCGGCCATCACGCGATACATCGTGTCGTAGATCCACCCGTTGCCCTTGCCGGCCCAGTAGGTGAAGGCGGTGGTGTCTTCCACGCGGAGCTTACCGTCGGGCCCGGGCCGCCACGCCAGGTGCGGCACGATGGGTCCGTCCTCGATGGCCGGGTTCGCCTCCAGCGCCTCGCCGAGGGCGGCATTGAGCAGGCTGCGGTTGAGCACCTTGAGGCGATAGTCCCCCAGCTTTCCGTCGCGTGCCTCCTTGAGCAGCTTGCCGACCTTCTCGGGCAGTTTCAGCTCGTCCCAGAGCTTCAGGGCGGGCAGCTTCTTACTCTTAAGCAGATCGCTCAGAGCGTCGGCGGCCCGGTCGGCTGTCCTGCGGTCTGGAGTCTTTTCCTCTTTCGGGTTCCACCGTTGCCATTCGCGCTTGCGATCGAGCTGTTCGCGCATCAGCTTGCCCAGCGCGTCGTCCTTGGCAGCCCGTTTGGCGACGGCCTGCCAGTCGGTCACGTTGCTGGGGTGGATGCCGGGGTTGATCTTGATCATTACCGGGCCGTTTTCCTTGGCCAGGTCCTCGCGGTAGTAGTGGTTCTTGAGGTTTATGCGGTCTTTCGAGCCCCAGTGCAGATAGGGCTCGTTCCAGAACTCCAGCGTCACCTCGCCGTACTTCTGGAGGTACTCGGCGTGGCTGGTGAGCCCGGCAGCGAAGCCGGCGAACTGGTCCTTCCAGCGGGCCGTCGCCAGCAGCATGCGGGCGGGCTCCTTCCGCTCGCCGTAGCAGTTGATGTAGAACATCTCGCTGGGCTCGCCGGTTTTCGGGATGATGTACTCCGGGAACGTCGCCTCGATCAGGTCGCGATTGGCGCGATACAGCTGCACGCGGTCCATGTCCTTCTTCGTGAGTCGACCGACCAGCTCCTTGGGAAGGTCGTAACCTGCCCATGCCTTGGCGTCATACAGCTGCGGCGCCGAGAGCAACTTGTTAAGGAATCCCCGCAGGATGTCCGGGGATACGTGGCGCTCGCTTGACTTTTTGTGCTTCTCCAGCGACCAGGTGTCGAACCGCTTGACGTATTTGTCGCCATCGACTCGGCTGTGGAGGTAGGTCACCAGCTTGGCTGTCTCCTTGTCCTCGCCGGCGAAGATCTTCATCAACGGCTTCCAGTCCGAAAAATCGGGAGTGTGGAAGTGTTCGTAGTTGGTCCAGGGGTTTCGCGGCGTGCTGCGGGCATAGAGATGCCGCTGCGTTCCCGGGCGGTATTTCTGCGGAAGATGCCCGGCAAAGCCGCCGATCACGCCGGCCGGCACGACGTCGTGATCGTTCACGCTGAGCGTCTTGCCCGTGCAGGTCAGCTTCACCGACGTGGGCTTTTTCTGCTCGGCGGGCAGCAGCTCGAGCTTCTCCAGCGTGAAGCTCACCTTGCCCACGCCCAGGGGGTTCACCACGCCCACGGCGATGTGCGAAATGCTCGTGAGGTCCAGCACGAAGTCCTCGTCGATGTGGCTGCCCGGGGCGACCCACTCTGCCTCGGTGAAGTCCTCGAAGAGGATCTCGGCCTGGTTGCTCTTGTCGATCAGCGGGACGGCCGACCGCAGGTAATACCAGCTGCCGTCGTCTTCCCGAATCCACAACGTGACGTTTACGTCGTCCCGGGGCTGGGTTGTGCTGACCTTGCATCGCAGCCCGCGGAATCCGCTGAGGTCGTACACGGCCGGCAGCTCCTGGACGGCCGACCGCTGGTGGTTCCAGTTCACCCGCCTGGTTCCCATGTCGAATGCGAAGCGAACTCCCTCGTCGTCGGCCTTCTTGCCGCGTGTCCACGTGCCCGGCAGGCGGAAGCTCTCGGCCGATCCAACAATCTTGCCGGCGACCTTCCTGCTTCCGCCGTCGGGATGGTTGATGACGGCCGTGTATGTCCCGGTCGCCTGTCGGCTGCGGTCGTCTGCCGGCTTGCCGAATTCGGCGTCGAGCGTCACGTCAATCTCGCGCTTCTTGCCGTCGGACGGCACCCACGCATCAGGATTGATCGTGATATGCACCTTGCCGCTCACGCCATCGTCGGTGGGCTTGAGACCGGTGTTCTTCACGGGGTGGCTGGAGGTGTTGTACTTGTACGCCTTTCCGCGGACGGACCGCCACTGGCCTTCCGCCCGTTCGAGCGTGACCTCGAAGTTGGTCGGTGTCTTGGGCCGTGGAATCAGGCCCACCAGCATGAGTTTCGCCCGGAACGTGTCCTTGGAGACCTCCGGTAGCTCGAACGGTTTGCCGATGATGTTGCGAGATTTCGGGACGGGGTTACCGTCGTCGGTGTCGGCGGAATTCGCCGAGGTCAGACTGCACCCGGTCAACACGAGAAGGGCCAAAACGCACGAAGTCAGGCGTTGCATACACGGATCCTTTAGATAGAGAGTTGTCGCGGTTAGCGCTGCAGAAATGGAACCCGCCTGCGCGGGCGGTGTTTCTCTGGAACTGGTAGATCAATTTCGGCCCATGGGTGACGGGAGGGCGAGCACGCCCCGGCTGCGCAGACGGATGGGAAGGCAGGGATGGGCATCGGGCAGGCACGCCTGCCGGGGCGGGGTTGCGGGTCTCAGGACTGTTTTGCCAGGTTGACGGCGGTTTCGGCCAGGCGCACGGCAGCTCGGCCGTTCTCTTCGACAACGGCGCGATCGTGCGACGAATCACGCAGATAATTCACCTGGTCGATCATCAAATCACGGACGGAGTTGGAGTACACCCGCTGCTTGTCGTCGTCGGGGTAGTAGTGCAGCGTCACGCGTCTGGTCAAGTGCCGGTCCTTCCCGCGGGACATGGTGTCGGCCTGCTGGCCGTCGTAGGTTTTGGTGACGGTGATCTCGGCGTCGGGCACGAGGTCGGCGAGCGTCTCGATGCCGGCTTCGTCGGTCATCAGGTCGACGGTCATCTCCAGCGGAATCCACCCGTCCACGCGGATATCGCCCAGTTCGCAGACGATGCGATGGTCGGTGCGGTCCAGCATCCAAGGCTGATCGAACTGGTGATGATGATGGGCCACCGCACCGCTGTCGAAACGGATCAGGCACATCGCGCGGTCTTCCTGCGTAGTGCCCTCGCGCGTTTCGGTGTGGGCCGAGCAGATCTGCCCGTCGCCCAGCCAATAGCGATACAGGTCGAAAAAATGCACGCCGTGCTCGATGAAGATCCCCCCCGAGACCAGCGGGTCCCAGAACCAGTGGTGCTCATCGAGGTTGGAATCCTTGGCGAGGTTCGTCAGCCGGGCCGTCAGCGGCTTGCCAAGCACCCCCGAGTCCAAAACGGTCTTGACTGCGTCGGTTACCCGATTGTAGCGGAGCACGAAGTTCACCGGGCAGATACGGTCGGTCCGGGCCATCTCGTCGAGCATGTCGTCGGCCTGGGCGATGTTCATGGCCAGGGGTTTCTCGCAGAGCACATGCTTCCCGGCAGCGGCGGCGGCCTTGACGAGGTCGTAATGCGACGAGGGCGGCGTGGCGATATGCACCAAGTCCACGCCCGCATCGGCGATGAGGTCCTTGGTGTCGGTGTAGACGGCGGCGTCG
>CAZYIH010000053.1:0-16093 GCA_964646915.1 uncultured Planctomycetaceae bacterium
GCAGGATTGTTGGTGCTGTCGATGACGGTGCTCCTGTGGAAGAAGCGATAAACCAACCGCCGCCAGATGCCAGTTGCCAGTAGCTAGTTGCTAATTGCTAGTTGCTAGTTGCTTAAAGGGTAATGCACGAAGGCTGCGATCAGCTCCAGCATTCCCAGCCGACCGAGATTGCCTGAGGCGAATCGCCTGTCGAACTCGGTCTTCAGTGCGGCACGATGGCTGGGCGGAGCGTAGGCCAGCGAGAACACCAGTTCCCGGTCGGGCAGCGTGTCGGGTGGGACATTGCTCGTGAGCGTTGCCATCGGCGTGTCGGGGTACATTCCCTGTCCCTGCGCCACCCACCGGGCCGCCACGTACGGCCAGACCCATTTGGCGGATTTGTACTTCTTCCCTTTGGCGACCTGGGCCATCTGGTATCGCGCCTGCTCGCGGACGGCTGCGTCGCATCGTTGGAGGATGTAGGGCAGCGACTGGAACTTGCCCGTCCGGCGGTATCGCGTCTGCGCGGCTTCCCACTGGGCCTGGAGCCATTCGTACTTGCGGTGGTTGGCCCGGGCGTATCCGGCGTCGACACCGGGATACTCCACGCTCACCAGCGGGCCGATCGCGTCGATGAGGATGCGGTGAAGTCCCTTGTCCAGTACGACCACCGTGCCCAGCGGAACGCGTTGCCCGTCGATGTAGACAGCCGATCGCATATCGCCGAATTGCCGACGCACCGGCAGTTGGAAGGCCACCTCTTTCTCGGCCTGCAGCACCGAATAGAGCAGGTACCGTCGACCATCAGGCTGGGTGGGAAGCACCAGCACGTGTCGGCTGGTCTTGATGCCCGCGATTTCGCGGGTGGGCTCGCTGCCCAGACGCCCGAAGACGTACCCGCTGCCTGCATAGCGAATCCGCGTGCCCGGTGTGATGTCGGCTTTGGCGGGCCCGCCGAGGTCCGCCAGCGGCCCGGCTTCGACGGGCTCGTTCTTCGCGCTGCGGGGCATGGGACCAGCCACCAGCCAATTGCCGATCGGCTTGCCCGCCTGGATATCGTTGACGGGCACGTCCTTGGCGATTTTGAGATCCGTCGCAGCGGGGAAATCCATGACTTTGGGTGGCTCGCGGTAACGGTCCATGGTGAAGTAGGTCGCCTGCTCCTCCAGCAGCGAGAGGCAGCCCAGTGCGGGAATCGCCAATACCGCCCGATGAGCGGAGAACACCCCGCCAGGCCCGACGCGCGTGGTGAACTCCATGCGCACCCACGCCCGCGTCTCGCGGACTTCACGGAACTCTTCTTCGGTCAGGAACGGGTGCGTCAGGTCGTACGCCCAGGGATACATCGAGAGCGGTTCGGGCAGCCGTTCGCCGTGCTCGCCGATGTAGGGATACTGCCTGGTGCGGGGCATGAGCAGAGCCGCGGCCCGTCGGCCGTGGCGCTCGTCGTCGAACAGCGTCGCCAGCAGTCCGTGGCCCATCGCCTTCTCCACGCCCGGTTGCCAGTTGGTAATGTAGTTCAGCTTGGTCTTGTAGAGCAGTTTTCCATGTGACAACCGGCGCCGGATATGTCCCAGCACCCGTCGGCCGAACGGCGTGCGAGCCCGCTGTCGCAGGCGCGGAAGCTCGCTCGGACGGAAGAACAGCCTCGGGTGCAGCCCCTCTTTCAGCTCGCGCGTCGGCCGCTTTGACCAGTCCCGTTCGTAGGCCACCACGTTGACCGCTCCTTTGGCCTTGTCGTAATTGCAATGGCCGTCGTAGCTGCCCGTGAGCATCCCGCCGTCTTCGCTGAGAGTAACGGTGTACTCGCCCATCGCCGATCGTCGCCAGAGGTCGTTGCGGTACACGATCTGCATCGCGAGCGTTCGTCCGTCGTCGGAGACCTTCGTGATCTGCCCGTCATGCACGCGTTTGTTGAAGCCGATGGACACAGCCAGGAAGTCCCGGTCCCACTTGCCGTCTCGCCGGACCAGGTCCATCGCCACGTCGTGCTTACTCGTGGTTCCGCCGCCTCGATTGGTGTAGACCGCCGTTGCGAGTTCCAGCCGGACCACGCCATTGTCGGGCAGCGTGTTGGCCTGCCCCCTCAGCGGGGTCACCAGCGCTCCTGCGGGGTAGAGCGATCCGTAGGCGTTGGCGTCGGCCTCGCCGAGAAGCAGGTCGCCCGGCGGGTTCGGTGCGGGAAGGGGGGTGTCAGCCGATTCGGCGATCTTCGCCCGGGCGGTGGCTACGCGGTCGGCCAGGCCGTCGACTCCCTGCGCCAAGGCCAGGTCCAGCGCGGGCAGGGCTGCCGGGGAGCGCATCTCGCCCAGGGCATCCACCCACATCCCCAACTCCGCCGGATCGGGGAAGATGCGCCACCGGGTGATCGCCTCGGCCACCGGTCTGGCGGCGAGGGCGCCGATCTTGGCACATGCCCGGGCGGCGGCCTCCTCAGCCGGCGGGGGGTATTCCCCGTCGATGGTTTCGCGAACGAGCGGGGCGATGGCGGGCTCGCCGATCTTCGCCAGGGCGTCGGCCGACGCGGCGATGAGCGAACGTACCTGTTCGTCGGTGAACTCCCCTCGACCTGCCCCAGTGGTGCAGAGTTTGAGAATGGGCAACACGCCGCGGGCATCCTCCGTGGCAGCCAATACCGGCAGGGCGGCGAGTCTCTCGGCGTAGCTTGGCTCGCTGCGCGCAAGTTGAAGGATCACCGGCAACAGACGCCGCGACTGGGAGCGGATGGCCTCGTCGGCAGCGGCGGCGACGTTGGGGTCGGCGTCCTGTTGGGCGCGGGCCACCCCCCCAAAGCCGGCGGGCCCACCGCGGGCTGCCAATGCATTGGTCGCGGCGATGCGGACCGTCGGTGAAGGGTCCGACAGGAGCGTGTCGGTGAGCTGTTCGAGCGCCCCCCCGGGCGGCGCGGTGCGCAGCAGGTCGGCCAGCGCGACGCGTACACCGGTCGCCTCATCCCGGGCGAGTCTGCGCACGATGGGTTGGTTCGGATCGGCACTGGACCGGGCCAGGCCGATGGCGAGCTGCGCCCGCAGTGTCTCGTCGGGATCGTCAACGAGCGGTTCCAGTGCGCGCAGGGCCGACGGCGTTGCGATACGCGACAGCGACCAGGCCGCCGCCAGGCGATCGGCGGCGTCGTCGGTCTTGAGGATCGGTGCGATGTACGGGACCGCCCGGGCGATACGGTGCTCGCCCAGCCGACGGGCTTCCTCGGCCCGGGTGGCCGGGTCGGCCAGGCGCTGCTTGGATTCCTCGGTGAACACCCGCTCGACCCACAGCGACGGCCAAATCCAGGCATAGAAGGCGGCCCCAAGGGCAACGATGGTCAGGGCGATGACGATGGCGGTCGCCACCCGTCCCCCGCGATGCGTCAATGAATGCATGAAGGTCATCCTTTCGGAATGTGCGATTCTGCTCGGAGGCCGACTGCGGCATTTCTATATGGGCCACCTAAACAATGCAACCGCACCGGATCGAAATGGTTCTGCAGCGAGTTGGGTTGCTTGCAGAAACCGGCCTTGCGTGCGAGAATCCTCCAGCCGATTGCGGGCGGCCAGGTCGGCTGAGCCCGCCGATTCCCGATTGAGAGGATCCCATCATGAGACTGAAGCGATACGAAGACAATCCCATCGTCGCTCCGGGAGGATATTCCTGGCGGCGGGTGGCGACGTTCAACCCCGGCGTGGTGCTCGACGCAGAGGGCGTGTTCTGGATGCTCGAACGGGCCTGCTCGAACCTCGCACCGTTGTACAGCCACTTCGGGCTGCTGCGAAGCGACGACGGAATCCACTTCGAGCACGTCAGCGACGAGCCGGTCTTCACAGCCGCCCAACTGGGCACGCCGCGCGGCACGGTGGAAGACGCCCGCGTGGTCCACGTCGACGGGACGTACTACATGACGTACGTGCACCGCAACTACGTCTCGTCGTGCTATCCCAATGGCGTGGGCATTCCGCTGTACTCCGATCCGTCGGACGTGCCGGACGATGACCTGAACAACTACCGCTCCGGCGTGGCGAAATCCGCCGACCTGCGAACCTGGGAAGACCTCGGGCTGGTGACCGGCGAGAACCTCGACGACCGCGACTGCGTGCTGTTTCCCGAGAAAATCGCCGGCCGATTCGCCATGCTGAGACGCCCGATGAATTTCGTGGGCCCGGAGTTCGGCTGCGACGGCCCGAGCATCTGGCTGAGCTACTCCGATGACCTGCTGGAATGGACGACGCCGGCGCTGGTGGCGACCCCCGAGAACGCCTCCTGGGAGGGCGGTAAGATCGGGGCCGGGGCCACGCCCATGAAGACCGACGAAGGTTGGCTGATCATTTACCACGGCGTGGATGCCGGCGTGACGTACCGCTCCGGCGTGATGCTCCTGGATCTCGACGATCCCACGAAAGTCATCGCCCGCAGCCCGGAGTTCATCCTCGAGCCCGAGGAGTATTACGAACGGACCGGGCTGATCATCCCCCATGTGGTGTTCCCGTCGGCCAACGTCGTCAAAGACGACACCGTCTTCATCTATTACGGCTGTTGCGATACGTGCATCTCGCTGGCGACGATCCCGCTGGGAGACCTGCTGAAGTACGTGCTGCAGTATCGACGATAGAGATCGCCATCGAACCAGCGGTACGGGCCCAGCGTCTGTCGCCTTCGCTACTTTCTGCGCTGCAACGTCTTGCCGTCGTAGTGGTACGTCGTCTCGCCGACGGTGATGGTGCGCGTCTCGCCATCGGCGGAGATGGTCACCTTCGGCGGATCGGCCTTCTGCAACGTGATCACCGAGACGATGGTCACCGGGGGGAGCTTGGCCTCCCGCTGCATGCGCTTGCGATGCAGGTCGTCTTCCATGTCCTCAATCAGTTCGCCGTCACCGCTGTCCAGGGAGGGAGTCCCGCTGTCCGCGGCTGGGTCGCCCGGGCTGATGTCGCCACCGGAACGGATGAGTTCCTCGCTGCCGGCGGTGAGCTGCTTCTTCTTGAGCTTCTCGATCTTCGAGACATGCCGGTGCAGCTTCGCTTCGAGGATCGTGCCCTTCTGGTTCTTCCCGCTGGCTGAGCGGGTGTGCAGCTTGAGGCCGTCGGGGCCGGCGAACGTGATGGCCATCGTCGCGTCGACCTTCTTGGGCATTACGCGCACGGTCCGTTTGTTCACCGTCAGCGTGGGACGACGGCGGTTGTAGGCGGTCGTCGTGTACACGCGGTCCAGGTCCATACGCCAGACCTTCTCCCGCTTGCCCGCCCCGGAGATCCGGTCGGCGGTGATGACCGTCAGCGCGCCATCGCCGGGATTGGTGTCCACCAGCACCGACCGTTGCAGCACGATGTTCGGGTCGGTCTTGGCGAGAATCGGTTGGCCGCGGTGCGTCCTGCCGATGATCTCGCGGAGCTGCCCCAGCCTCATCGTGATCGTGGCTGACCCGTCCTCCCGCGTGCGGAGGTGCGTAACCTTCGCCGGGGCGATCGGCAGGAGGTTCCGCACGGAGATGTTGTTCATCTGGTCCCAGTCTCCCGGATCCCATCCGCCATGGCGCGTTCGCGCCCATCGCCGTCCGAACGCCTGGATCTGCAGGTGCCCTGCCTGGTAGATCGACTCGTCCACGCCCGTGCTGCCGGCCTGCACCATCGCGAACGGATCCTCCACGCCGCCCCAGCCGCCGATGCACGTCAGGGCCTGTCCCGACGGGTGGAAGCGCGCAGCGGGGTATTTCGGCGAGGGATGAACCGCCTCTGCCTCCAGCGGGTGCGTGGCCAGGGCGATCACCGCGTCCATCGGGCGACGCAGTCCGAGGGTGTGGTTGTCCAGGTACCACCGCGCGATGCGACGGTCCTCCCGGGACATCAGAAACGCCCCCTGCGAGACCATCGTGTCACACGCACGGGTCCTGTGATGGCCGCGAAGACGCGCGGCGATGGGCATCAGCTTCCGCAGCCCGGCGTTGGGGTCGGGGACCTCGCCCAGGACGTTACGGATCGCCAGCAGCATCGGCAGGACGGTTTCGTGCGTGTCCCAGCCGCCCCAGCCATCCGGCGCGACGGCCGCGTCGAGATACCGCCGCGTCGACCGCTTCAGAACCGTGGCGCTGCGGAGCATTTCGTTGGAGAACACGTCGTCGCCGCTGTAAGCGTGTCGGGCGTGTCGGGCCCGGGCCACGTCGGCGGCGTGCATCCGCGGGGTGTACTCGCGGAGCTTGGGAGCCTGGGCGGAGTAGCCGCCGAAGACCGGCACGTCCACGACGATCGGGAACAGCCCCTCGCCCAATCGCACCAGTTCGCCGTCGCGCACGCGCTTGCCGTTGATCCACATGCGCGTTCCTTCCGACCGCGACCGCCAGTTCGGCAGCGCCTGGATGACCCGCTCCCGCTCGTTGCGCAGGACGGTGTAGAGTACCACGTTGATCGCCGGGCGACGCCCCATCTGCTTGTGCCATTTCCGCACGAGGCGAATGCCAGGCCAATGCCCCCCGCCGGTGGCACTGGTCCAGTAGCGGGCGCAGTTGCGGGAGTAGATGCTCGGCGGGGTGGTCTTCGAGCGGGCGTTGGTCGGCAGGTACAAGCGGAACTCCAGCGTCTCACCGTCGACCTCGACCGACTGGCCCGGCTCGGGCCGCAGCGCCTCCCAGCCTCCCAGGCGGGCGATGTACTCGTCCTGCGTGCCGCGGCGAAAGGGCCCGTTCACCAGCCAGCGGCGGAACATCGTGTCATCTTCGAGCTTGACCACCGGCGTGCCGATCGACGGGTCGTACTCGTCGGCCGGTTCGATGCGGCGGACCTCGTTCATCGCGGGAGGCTGATAAATGGGCGGCCGATCGCCCACCAGCGCCAAGGCTGCCATCGCCGCTGCCGCCCGGTACTTGGCGGCCTTGGTGTGGGTCGGCGAGTCGACCTCGAAGTCCGTCTGGTCGTTGGCGAAGTGGTATCGCCGGGAGGTGCCCAGCAGGTCGTCCAGATCGTGACGGTGGGCCAGGTCGCGGACGTTCTTCTCCAGGAAGGCGTAGACGACCTCGCGCTTTTCGGGCGTCCATGCGTCTTTGCACAGGTCGTACGAGGCGGCCATCCCCATCAGGGCGTAGGGGTGAATCCACCAGCCGCCGTAGTAGTACGAGTTGTACATGGGTCCGCCGAACTGCTCAGCCGCGATGTCAGCGTACTGCTGCTCGCCGGTGAGCTGGTAGAGCAATCCCCAGCCGGCCGCCCACATCGGCCCCATCGTGTGCTCCGCCTGCGGGTAGCGAAACCCGTAGCCGTACTTGCGGGCCCGCTCGAGCATGTCCTTCAGCTCGGCGATGATTTTCTGTCCCTGCGGCGTCTGGGCGCGACGTTGCAGGTGGGCCAATTCGCTCTTGCCGAACAGCAGCCGGGGGTGCTTACCGGGCACCGGCGGGGTGAATCCATCGATTCTCGCGACGTGAGGTTCGACGGTCCCCGTCGCCTTGCCGCGGGTGGTGGCGGTCTTGAGGTACGCGTGGAGGCGGTTTCGCACCGTCGGCTGAGACCAGCTCTTCTGGCCGGGCTCGCGCCCCATGCCCCATCGCTCCTCGAGCCGATCGATGACGGCGGGGCGGTGCGTGTCGGTGGTCTTGAGCGTGAAGGTGCCTCTCACCGCGTTGGCGTCCGGCGTGAGCGTGAGCGTCAGCTCGCCCGGCCCACCCAGCACGCAAGGCCGATGGCGCGACGGGTTGAATTCCATCGCGATCGTCAGCGTCACGCTGCCGTCGTCGCCGGTCTGCTGAGACGTTACCCGCCCGAGGTGCTCCTGGCCGGGAATGTACTTCGTGAAACCCCAGGCGGGAGCAGCCCACTTCCCGTCGCGGCAGGTGAGGTCCAGTTGCAGGTCCTGCGTGGCGGCGAACGGCACGCGGCGATCCTTCCGCAACGTCTTGAACGTCAGCGCATCGGTCAGCGTGAGGCGCACCCGCCCGTCGAAGGGGTCCGCCTGGTCGGCGAGGACTGAGGCGGGCCAGAGCGCCATTACCGTTAGCAGCATCGCGGACAGTACCGCGGTGGTTGGTCGGGGGTCGGCCATCATTTCGCATCCTTGGTCTTCGGCTCGAATGTGATCAGGTGCTCGCGGTAGCGGACGCGGACGTCGCCGACGGTGAGCAGCTCGCGGGCGTCTTTCGGTGCGACCACGACGGAGGGCGCTTCGCCGGTCTGGATGGTGAGCACCACCACGCAGCCGGCGATGGCACGGAGGAACCGGTCGCCGCCGCCCATCTTCGTCGAACTGGTGTGCCGGAAGAGCTTGTTGAGTACCGCCTGGGCGTCGGCCTGGTCTTTGACGGGGTCCTTGCTGGTCTCCTTGGGGATGTCGAACGGGGCTTCGATCTCCAGTTCGATGGCGTTGGGATCTTCCCAGTCGATGCCCTCAGCCAGCTTGCGGACCTCGTTGAGCTTGGCGGCCATGCTGTCCTGGAGCATCTGCTCGTTGGTTTTCCCGGGCGGCGTCATCGCACAGCGGATGCGTCCGGACAGCCCGTCTGCCGGCGGACGATAGGTGATGTAGCCGGTCGGCGGATAAATCATGGTCCCGGTGAGCGTCGCGTTGGCGTCGGGCGGGGCGATGGTGAACGTTCGCCCCTGGATGCTCACGTGCTCGGCGGGAAGATCACCGACGTTGATTTCCCACACGCGGTGGCGGTCCTTCAGCCCGGTGGCGCCACCGACGGTCACCAGCAGCATCTCGGCCCCGCATCGGCCCGAGGTGTCCACCCCGAGCGTCCGCCAGATGCGCGTGTCGTCGTCGACTTCCTTGCCGGTGGGCTTGCCCTGTTCGTCGAGTTGCTGAAAGCCGCCGGCCAGCATGCTGACGCTGCCGCCTCGGTCGAACGAACGCACGCGCATCAACCGACCGGCCCCGAGTGGGGCGGCACCGGTGCGCGAGGTGATCGACGCGCGGTACACCTGCAGCGCGTTCGATCCGCGGGCCGTTGGCCAGGCGAGCGGGGCGGGCGAGTCAGGCGTGCAGATCCACTCGCGACCCAGCGCCGAGACGGTGAAATGTCCCCGGCGTCGGGCGGCGATGCGCGGGACCTCCGCCGCGTGGAACAGCGTGGTCGCTCCGGCGGCCTGGTCGTTGAAGACGACGGACTTCACCGTACGGTCGATGGCTGCCGTCGGGCGGTGTGGCGCTTCGCCGACAGGCCCGTTCGCCATCGCGAGAATCGCCAGCGCTGCCGCCGACGGGCTGGCGGGAGCGGCTGCCTTCTCCATTGCTCCCCGCAGTTCGGCAGCGAGCTTGCCGTTCGCCAGCAACGTGGCAGCCGGGAGCCAATCGGCGTTCTTGGAGAGGCGTTTTCCGTCGATGCCCATTCCACGCGTGACCCAACCCCACTTCCCGACGCGCGTCAGGCCCGTGTCGGCTGCGACGCCCGCTCCGGGGTGGCGGGATTCGGCGTGGACGTACATCGCGATGATCTGCAGTGCCTCGGTGAGCCCATGCTGGCCGATCGGTGCGCCGTTCCGCCCGAAGGCGGTCTCGGCGTACCGCTGAACGGACCGCCGGGCCGTCGCGCGGGGGTCGTGGGTGTCTGTGGTCGGCTGACCGGCCCGATGGGCCACCAACGCCGCCAGGCCCTGGGCGGCGCGGACCACGGCGATCTTCGCGTCGAATGCGCCGTCGGCCTGCCTCAGCAGGAAGTCTGCGGGGGGGACGTCGTCGATCGACTCCGGTGTCCGGTGCATCATCCCGCGTCGGGCCCACGTCACGAGCTTCGCGGCGTACGCGTCGCGTTGCTTTTTGTTCCATTCGCTGCCGCAGAGATCCAGAGCAGCCGCTGCGTGGGCCAGCCTTCGCCCGAAGGTCAGCGGCGTGAGAGTGCGCTCCTGCCAGCCCGTTTCCAGGGCAGCCAGGGTGGCCAGTCCGGCCTTGTGCGCCCGGTCGGCAGAGCCCTGCTCGGGACGAACCCGGTGTGCAACGCCGAGCGAGAGCGGGTCGTTGGGCTCGTCGGTGAGCACCTTGACGACGTGACGCGCCCGGTCGCCCGCCAACGGAGGTTTCGCATCGGGCAGGAGCAATCCGCCGCGCGTCCCGTTGTGTGGTTGGGAGAGTTTGATCGCCCCCCGGGCGACCACCGGCTGGGCTGCGTCTCCGCCGGCACCGCTGAATCGCCTGGGGACGCGCAGCACCGAGTGGGTGCGATGGGTTCGCAGGCCGGCCGTGGCGGGGCAGTCCCGGCCGCCGCCGATCGATCGCCACCACTCGTTCAGTTCTTTCGGGGTCGGGGCGACGAAGTTCGCGTCGTATGAGCCGAGCAACTGATTGCCGTCGCGCCGCAGCGAAAGTGTGACCACTCCCTTGCCCCCGCGGAATCTCGGCAGGACGGGTTTGACGTCGATGGTGAGGGTCAGCTCCAGGGCGTCGGCGGTGAGTTTGCCTTCCGTCACGACGGCCGGGTGCTCGACGGCAGGGCACGCCGGGGACCACGCCCAGGCGTTGGCATCCACGTGCCCGTCGCCGATTGTGCACGTAATATTCAGGTCGTGCAGGTGGTTGCGCGTATGACGGTCGCCCACGTATGGCAGCGCGTTTTCCAGGACCATTTCGATGTGCCCCGTAGGAGTCTCCCCTGCCGCGGGCGCCCCGACAGCGAACATCGTCGCCGCCAATCCGATGGTTACAGCCAATCGTTTCGTATGCATGGAATACCTCTCCCCCATGCAACCCGCGCCGGGCGGGGAGGTTCTTGCGGGAGAGGATGGTAACCAGCCCGGGCGCACAGGCCACGGAGATGGAGAGGGGCGGGCGCCTTGGTGATGTCTCGGAGTCTCAAGGCTGTTGGAGACCTGGAGTGCTCACCCCCACGGCCAGGTCCACTGCTCGATCACTTCTTCTTATCCTTTTCTATGTCTTTGGGAAATACTTTGGGGAAGTCGTCATCGTTCAGGTCGCTGTCGTCGTCATCGAGATCAATCACCTGCGGCGGGATGTTCGGGTCGGAGTTTTCGATGGTCACGGTGATCACCAGGGGTTTGACCGGGTCCTTCACCGGGCTCGGGTCGTTCTTCGGCGGAGCCCCGTCGGGCAGCGAGACCCCCACCGCTTCGAATATGGGGAACACGTCCCGGGTCAGTCGGTCCTTGTGCGCCTTGTAGAGGGCTTCGAGCGAGGCGGCTTCGGTGATGAGATGCTCTTGGCCGTGGAGGCAGAGCAGGCGGATCTTTCCGTCGCGGGCCTCGTTGTACACCACCACCTGTCGGCCTGCCGGCTCGATGAAGCTCATGCGGAAGGCGCCCTTGGCATCGTCGTAGATTTTGATCAGCCGCTCGGGGGGGTTCTCCTCCTGGAATGTCAGCTCCACCCGTCGGCAGTCACTGCTGATGCCCCCCTTGAGATCGCCGCCCTTGAAGTGCGCGTAATGGGTTGTCACCTTCAAGAATTCCCTGCGACCGATTCCGCCGCCTCGTGACTTGGCGGCCCAGTACATCAAATTGTACGCTTTTGCCCAAGGCGCCCCCGAGGTGGCGACTCGCAACTGCCGCTTGATGCGCTCCTCGGGCTGCCCCGCTGCCCGAAGCAGACGATGCAGCTCGTCGAGCAGTTCTGCATCGGACTGGTCCTCAAAGCCTGTCTTCCATTTGTCCTGGTCTACGCGGATTCCCTGGGAGGTCCACTTGAGACAGGCGATCTTCGAGATGTACTTTTTGTGTTTGCCGAAGGCCGCTTCGGCGACGACGTGCTTCGCGTCGGCACCGGGCGGAGCGGGCGGCTCGGGGCGGGCGGTAAGCCACTTGCCCCAGGCGTCGCCGTCGGTTCCGAAGTCCTTGCCGGTGAGCTTCGCCAGGCGGTCGGCCAGCAGCGTCTTCTCGGTGGGGTCGGCGTCGGCAAGCAGCGAGCCGAGGTACTCGGCGTCGTCCAGCAGGCCCAGCGCTTCAACCAACTGGGCGTACTCCTCGGGGACGGGGTGACTGGCTGCGATCGTCCGAAGTTCCTTGAGGACGGCCGAGGAGAGGTCTTTCTTCTCCAGCTCGGCCTCGATGGCCTTTCGATAGCGGCCGAAGTAGCGGTTGAGTCGATCGCCGGCCGACCGGCGGTCGGCCTTTGCTCCGCACAGGTCCGTGAAGAGCGAGGCGAGCTCATTCCGTTCGGCCTGGTCGATTTCGCCCATCAGCTCGGAGAGCACCGCGCCCACCACCGGCGGTTCCAGGCGACCGGGCGGCAGCGACACGCCCAGCCGACGGAGCATGGGGAACATCAGCTCTTCAAACTCCTTGGCGTTCTGACTGTAGAGTTCGCGGAAGGTGGAGGCTTCGGCAACGTGGCTGGCCTCGGGTGTCAGGTAGACCATCCGCACGCGGCCGTCTTTGGGCGCGTACAGCGAGATGAACATCCGTGCCGAGTCGTCTGTGATGGTCAGCCGGAAGCCCCATTTCTCGCGGTCGCAAACGAACATCTGGCGCGGGACGGAGACCAGTTCGGTCAGATGGATGACCATACGGCTGGGACGGGTATGCAGCAGGCCGTGCAGCTTACCGTTTTTGATTTTCCGGGTGATCTTCTTGCGCCATGGCTTGTCGTCGTCGCTGTGATAGCCACCGACCTTTTCGTGCAGCTCAAACCACAGCAAGCCCACCGCCGGCCCCTTGCTGATGAACTCGGCGGACTCTTCGGGGTCCGACCAACGCCTGAACCTCTTGAGAAGCCTCTTGTACATCATCTCCCTCTGAGCGGGGGTGACGTTCCGTTCCCAGACGCCGCGGTCAAATCGCGGGCTTTCTTTGGTCCAGCGCAGGCGGATCAGTCTGCGGACCTGGCTGCTGTATTGTTCGAGGTAGCCTTTGGGGGTGTTCGCGTCGGGCCTTTTCGCTTCGGCAACAGGGGCGGTGTTGGCGTCGGGCTGGGCTGGTTGGGTGGTGGGGTCATCGGCAGGGGCGGCCGTGATGGCGGTCAGCAGGACGGCTGCCAGAATCGCCGATATCCCGGCGCCTGCGGTCTTCGTGCGCGATCCCATGTGTGTCTCCCTTGACAGCGAGTTGGTGGAGCGATGCTCGTGCGTCGGGGCCGAGCCGATCGGCCGAGCGAAATGCCCCAGCCGACCTGCTCCAAAACGCCCCTGTTTGTGCGTGGATTATCTCCCGAATGCGTCGGATCGACAAGCAGAAACTCAGGACGACGGCTGCGGGGGGTTGGGGGGGCGGGAGTTACCCTCCCCACGGCCAGGTCCACTGCTCGATGAGTTCGTTGTTGGCTTCGCGGTAGTGGTCCAGCCCGGCGCGTTGGAGGTACTCCGGGCCTGTGTCGAACTCGTCGCCGAGACGGTCCATCCATTCCTGCAGCTTGGCCTCCATTTCGATCCGGAGCTCGCCGCAGGCCGGGTCGTCGATGAGATTGTGCATCTGGCAGGGGTCGGCGGCGTTGTCCAGCAGCAGCCACGGGCCATCGGTGGTGCGGACGTAGGTAATGTCTCGCGTCCGCACGCCGCGGTAGGGCGGAATGCCCCGCCGGAGCAGCCGCGTGTAGGCGGCGGGCACCTGCAGGAAGGCGGACTCCCCGCCGGTGACCTCTCGCTGTCCCCGCAACCAGGGCGACCAGTCGCGTCCTTCGACGGTGTCGGGCACCGCCACGCCCGTCAGGCCGGCCAGCGTCGGCAGGATGTCCGGAGCGTCCAGCGGGATGGGGCACTGGCGGGGAGCTTCGCGAAGTCCGCCCGGCCAGCGGAGCAGGAACGGCACGCGCAGCGACTCGTCGAAGGGCATGTGCTTGGTGGGCAGCCCCTGCGACCAGGTCATCTCGCCATGGTCGGATGTCACCACGAGGATGGTATTCTCGGCGATGTCGGCCTGGTCGATTGCGTCGAGCACCATCGCCAGCCCGTCGTCGAGGGCGGCGATGTGGGCGTAGTAGCCGCGGGATTCCTCGACGGCCTGCTCGCGGTGGCGTTCGGGCACATTGGGGCGCAGTTCGATGGGCCGATCGGCGTAGAGCTGGCGGTACGGCTCGGGCGCGGTGTGCAGCGGGAAATGCGGCGGCCCCCAGGAGAGCATCAGCAGGAAGGGTTCATCATCGTCCGCGTGGCTACGGATGTAGTCCGCGGCGTGGCGCGACTGGGCGTGGAGGTCGTAGCCCTCCCAGTTGCGCTCGGTCGGGTCGTCGTTGTACCAGTACGGCGAGTTCCAGTAATCGTGGCAGCACTCGTACCCCCACCAGTCGTCGAACCGCAGTTGGTATTCGCGGGGAACACGTTGCCTGCGCCGTTCGCATCGGCCTTCGGGGCTGCCGTAAAGGTGCCACTTGCCGATGTACCCGGTTCGGTAGCCGCCGGCGGAGAACACGTCGGCAATCGACCTGCAGGCCGGGTCGAGCTCGACGTCGTTGATGAACACTCCGTGTGTGAGCGGGTATTGGCCGGTCATCAGCGATGCGCGGTACGGGCAGCACACCGGATGGCCGGAAACGGCCCGGGAGACGTTCACGCTCTGGTCGGCCAGTTGGTCCAGCTGCGGGGTGATGCAGTTGGGGTCGCCGTTGTAGCCGGTCGCCTGGGCTCGCCACTCATCGGCGAAGATGAACACGATGTTGGGCTTCCGCGCGGGAGCGTCGCTGGTTGGCACGTCGAAGTTTCTCCAATCCTCGGGAGCGTTGGATCAGAAGCTACGTCCCCCGGCCAACAATTTCAAATCCCAAACGACCAGTTCCCGGGAGGCAGTTCTGGGCGACGGACCGCCCGCCGGTGAATTCGCCTCGATTCAGGTGCTTGACACGTCAGAAGAAAAAGTATAGAAAGAATATGCCTATAAAAAGAATGCTTATATGACAGACCAACTTGACCATTCCGATCTGCTAACTGCGCTGGAGAGAACCGGCGAGAAGCTCGATTGGCCATTCGTGATTGAAATTGCGATCGTTGGCGGAGCCGCCGGCATGCTTCTGGGGCTCTGGCCTGGCGAGCGGGTGACCGAAGACGTCGATATCGCGGAGATCTCGCCGCCGTCTCAACCTCGCCATGCTCTGTTGCTGGCGGCCCGGGACACTGCCGAAGAGTTGGGCCTTTCTCCGTATTGGTTGAATGACGATTTCCTGTCTTTCGGGTCGTTGGACACACTTCCCGACGGATGGCGGGCACGATCTGTGCGGATCGGTTCGTACCAGAACCTGCGGGTGATCTGCCCGTGCAGGCGGGACCTTCTGGCTATGAAGGTCTACGCCGGACGGCCTCAGGACATCGAGGATGTTCTGTCCTGCGCCACGCAGCTTTCAGCAGAGGACTTGGCGCATATCCGGGCGTATCTCGAGTCGCTTAGGGCGTCACATCGACGAAACATCACCCCTGAGCAGCTTGAGCGTGCTTTTGCGGTTCTGGAGGCTCTGAGGAAGGAGCGTCGAACGTGAATCAGTCCGGGGATCCGTCTGTCCTGTCCCGCTGGAAGCGGTGGGGAGTCAGCTTCGCTGTCGAGGCGGCCTGCCGACCCTGCAGCGTTGAGGGGTTGCTCGTGGACACTTCCGGTATGCTCCATGGAAACGCCCGGCTGTTCGCTCTGGTCGTGACATGGTTGACGCAGAACCACCCTATCGTAGACGTGGAGCGGCTGGCCGAACGGGCGGTTCGTCTGCACGGGGATGCTTCGTCACGGCTGGGCCTGCTCCTGGAGGCCGCTCAGGGCTGGATCGGATCGACGGTCTTCCAGCAGGCGGCGGAGGTATGTCACCCGGCGGAAACGCCCAAACCGCTCTTCCGGGCAGAAGCCTCGCCGCCACTGGCCGAACTGGTACGCAAGCAGGCCTCTGAAATCTCATTGCGATGGGGACTCTGGGCCAGGCCGATGGATCGCCTCAAGGTCGAATCCCTTCGGCCGGCGTCGTGGATCGCACAGCACAATCAGACTTATCGGCTGCGCTGGCTTTTCAGGGGCGACGTTCGCAGCCGCGTGGTTGCTGCTTTGATGGAGGAACAGCTTCCTTGCCCCAGCGAAGCCGACCTCACGCGCTTTGCGGGATGCACGCGCAAGGCAATGCACACCGCCTTGGACAATCTCGAAAACGCCGGGCTCATCACGCGAAAGCGCCAAGGCCGACGGTATGTGATTTCCGTGGCCTGAGGCGCGGACCGGTTTACTCCACGTCGGCCAGTTCATCCTCGGCGGTTTTGATCGTGTCGGCATCGCCGGCGAACTGGCCTTCGCCC
>CAZYIH010000054.1:0-15970 GCA_964646915.1 uncultured Planctomycetaceae bacterium
TTCCTGCTGCTGACCTGGCAGGACCTGGCGCGGATCTTCGGGCTGTAAAGACCGATCGGGCGATGCGAAGAGAGCCTGCCCCGCGGACGGATGGGGCAGGTTTGCGTCTCAGGCGTCGACGGCCTGCTTGAGCCAGCGCGCCGAGGGCAACTCCACCTGGTGGAAGAAGTCGGGCTCGAATTGTGCCCCTCGGTGTTCCCCACTCAGCGCGAGCGACGTCTGCCAGATCTCCTCGATGGGCGGATCCGTCGATTCGGCGGCAAGATGTTCCATCCCCGTCAGCATGGCCGATTCCTTCGATTGGTGGTTCGGTTCCTCTGGCAAAACGTGCCTCCGCGTCGGATATTGCGGCCGATCGGCGTCGGGGCTGTCCGTTCTGCGTGGGGCTCGGTGGGCGGCATCTTAATAGACGTCGGCCGGCAGCGTTTGTTCACCCCAGGGGCGGAGAGATTCAACCCGGCCAGCGAGCACGGCGCTCCATCCGGTGGGGGTATCGGACGAGGGAGGGCGTAACCTGAACGGCAATGGCGATTCAGGCCGATATTGAGGCTCATTCCCCGGGGCTTTGGGAGGTCTCCCCGGGCGGCAGAGCGCCGAAAAGGGCGGTTGTGAATATTCTGCAAATCCTTCGATTGTATTGACACAATTCCGTGAGACGCTCTATAATGACTTCGGTCAATGGGGTAAGTCGCCGTTGACTCGGCCTTCCATAGGCAGGGATCGAGGAGCCCTGAAGTACCTGCGCCCTTCGCCTGGGACGATCGACATTTGCGGCTTACCCTTTTTTATGCGCTCATCGCGCCCTCTCGAAGCAATCCCCCCTTTGCATTCGCCCGGATACCCTCTATACTCCCGCGTTCGCAACACGACCCGAGCGCCCCAGCGGGGCAAGGACGACTCATGCAGCGACGATACCGGCGACACGACCGGAGAAATGTGACGGATCTGGGCGGCTTCTGGGATTTCCAGTTCCTCGGCGAGGTGGAGTTCGACGAAGTCGACCCTGCCCGGATCCGCTTCGAGGAAGTGATGGCCATCCCGGGCAACTTCGACGCGACGCCCGGGTACCCCGGAGCCCGCGGAATGTCGGCCTTCGGTAAGACCGCCCTGGTGGCCGACGCCACCCCACATCGGCTGATCCTGGACGGGGTACACCACGCGGCCCGCGTGTTCGTGGACGGTAAGCAGATCGCCGAGCACCTCGGCGGGTTCACCCAGTTCTCGGCCGACTTCACGCCGGCAGGGCCCGGCGAGGTCCGGATCGTCGTGCTGGTGGACAACCGCATCGACTACGACCGCTGCCCGCTGCACCTGGATTACTTTGACTGGTATCACTACGGCGGGCTTTCTCGCGGCGCGGAGCTGCATCGTCTCGGCGAGCTGAGCATCAACGACGTCCGCGTGGTCACCGAGAGCATCGATCCGCCGACTCTTCGCGTGGAGATCGAATACCAGGCAACCTCCAAGCCGCTCTCTCCGGAACTGGTCATCTCCATCGACGGCGAGGAGAAGATTCGCGATACGGTCACGCTGGACAACCGTTTCGGCAAAATCGGGCGAACCATCGAGCTGCCCGGGGCGGCTTTGTGGTCGCCCGAAGAGCCCAACCTGCACATGGTTCACGTGAGGTTGGGCGAGGACGATCTGCGCGAAAGGACGGGCATCCGGACGGTGGAGGTCCGCGGCCGCGATGTGTGCATCAACGGTCAGCCCCAGCGGCTTTTGGGGTTCAACCGGCACGAGGCGCATCCGCAGTTCGGGCACGGGTTGCCCAGCCAGCTGATCGTCTCGGACGTCCAGCAACTCAGGGAAATGAACTGCAACTTCGTCCGTGGCAGTCACTATCCCCAGGACGTGCGGTTCCTGGATCTCTGCGACGAGGTGGGGCTATGCGTGTGGAATGAGGGGATCGGCTGGCAGCACACGGCTGAGCAGTTGACCGATCCCAAATTCGTCAACGCCCAGAAGACCAATCTCGGCGAGATGATCGCTGCCGCCAAGAACCACCCCTCGGTCATCATGTGGGGGCTGATCAACGAGTCCCACTCCAACGATGCCGACGCCCGCAAAGGGTACGAGACGCTCATCGCCCATATCCGCGAGTGCGACCCGACCCGTCCGGTGACGTACGCCTGCAACCGCTGGGAGCACGATATCTGCATGGATCTGGCCGACATCGTCGCCATCAACATCTACCCGGGCTGGTACGGTTCGGATATCGAGGCGGTCCCCGCGTTCATCGACAAGGTCGTGAAACGGTTCAAGGACGAAGGCTTCGACGACAAACCGATGATGATCGCCGAGATCGGGGCCGGTGCCCTCTACGGCTGGCGGGACGACCACGAGACGCGCTGGACCGAGCAGTACCAGAGCAAGCTGCTGACCGTCGTCATCGAGCACATGTTCGAGACCAGCGACCGCTTCTTCGGCCTGACGATCTGGCAGTTCGGCGATTGTCGCACCTCCCACCAGGTCAGCAAGGCCATCGGGCGTCCCAGGGCGTTCAACAACAAGGGCGTCGTGGACGAGTATCGTCGGGTGAAGCAGGCGTTTACGACCGTCAAGAACCTTTACGCCCGACTGTTGGGCAAGTCGTAACGCAGACCAAAAGGAAGCGGCTATGAGTTTCCCCATCCGACGCGGCGTGAACCTCTCGCACTACCTCAGCCAATCGAAGAAGCGGGGCGTTGAGCGGGCGGAGTATCTCCACAAGAGCGACATCGAGCAGATCGCAGGGTGGGGCATGGACCACGTCCGCCTGCCCATCGACGAAGAGCAGATGTGGTCCGAGGACAATCTCCCCGACGCCGAGGCGTGGGACCTGATGGACCGCACGCTGGACTGGTGCGAGCAGGCCGACCTGCGGGCGGTCGTGGATCTGCACATTTTGCGATCGCACTACTTCCTTACCGGCGAAACCTCGCCGCTGTGGACCGATCCTGCCGCGGCAGAGCACTTTGCCGACCTTTGGCGCCAACTGTCCGGTCGGCTCCAGTCGCGCAGCGAAGACCGCGTCGCCTATGAGTTGCTCAACGAGGCCGTCGCCCCAGACGAAGACGACTGGAACCGCGTGCTGCGCGTTCCGCTGGCAGCCATCCGCGAAGGCGAACCCACGCGGACCGTGCTGATCGGCTCGAACAAGTTCAACAACGTCGTCACTTACGACGCCCTGGACGTGCCAGACGACGAGAATCTCATTTGCACATTCCATTTCTACTACCCGATGCTCATCACGCACTACCGGGCGAGTTGGACTCCCTGCCGCATTTACGACGGGCCCACGAAGTACCCTGGCGTGCAGGCCCCGCCCGAGGCGATTCGCGCCCTGCCCGACTGCCCCGAAAAGCAGGAGCTGCTGGACTGGAATGTGCATTTCGACGCCGAGAAGATGGCCGAGATGCTCGCCCAACCCCTCGCCAAGGCGAAGGAAACCGGCCTGCCGCTGCATTGCGGAGAGTTCGGGGTGGTACGCGAGACACCCACCGAAGACCGCCTGCGGTGGTATCGCGACCTGATCGACCTGTTCGAGTCGCATGAGATTGCCTGGTCGCACTGGGACTACGCCGGAACGAGCTTCGGCCTGGTGGACCCCGAGACCCGCCAGCCGCGAGACACCGTCGACGTGCTCATGGGCCGATAGCGTCGACCCCGGGGACGGCCTGGCCGTCGCGGGGACGGGCACAAAATCCGGGGGGGCTTCGCAAGCGACCCGTGGCGCTGATATAATCCCCCGCCATGAAATCGAGATTTGAGCACGACGAGTTGATCTACGAGGGGCGAGTTTCCGAAGTGCATAAGGTGGGCGTGAAAATGCCCGACGGAAACGTCGTCGATCGCGACCTGATTCTCTACACCGGAGCCGCGGTCATTCTGCCCGTGCTGGGGGACGGGTCCATCGTGATGATCCGCAACTACCGGTTCGCCGTCGACCAGACGCTCTGGGAGCTGCCGGCCGGCATGCTGGAGAAAGACGAAGACCCGGCCGTCTGTGCCGCACGCGAGCTGACCGAAGAGACCGGCTACACGGCCGATGAGATCCGCCCGCTGGGGATGTTCTACACGACACCGGGCACCAGCAACGAAGAGATGCACGCGTTCCTGGCGACCGGGCTGACCGACGGCGAGCAGAACCTCGAAGGCTACGAGCAGATCGAGGTCGACGTGCTCCCCGAACCGCGGGTCCGCGAGATGGTCCTCGATGGGACGATCCGCGACGGAAAGACCATCGCGACCCTGGCGTGGTATTGGATGCGACGCGACGCGACGGACCTGAAGTAGCCGAGAACACCGGACCAATTGAGGCAGTATGGGACTGGGCAACCGAACATATTGGCGAGAAGATCAAGGCCACGGCGGCGGGGGAGGCCCGTTCATGGGCGGCGGTGGCGGCATGGGCATTGGCCTGCCAAAGCCCGCAGCGGCCGTCAAGATCCTGCTGATTCTCAACGGCGTTGGGTTCGGCCTGCAGATTCTCGTGGGAATCGCCGGCAAGGGCGAGGTGCCCTTGGCGCACTACCTCGGGGCGACGGCAGCCGGCTGGTGGCAGATCTGGCGATACATCACGTTCCAGTTCCTCCATTCCACGGGGGGGATCTTTCATATCGCGCTGAACATGCTCGGGCTGTACATGCTGGGAACGCCCCTGGAGCAGAAGTGGGGCTCGAAGGCGTTCGTGAAGTTCTACCTCTCCTGCGGCGTCTGTGCCGGTCTGGCGTATGTGGTGATGGGTCACCTGATGGACCTGCCGCCGCACTTCCCACTGATCGGGGCGTCCGGCGGTGTGTACGGCGTGGTGCTCGCCTGCGCGGTGCTCTTCCCGCATTTCCGCATCATCTTCCTGTTCTTCCCGGTGCCCATTCGCCTCGCGGCGGTGGTGATCTTCGGAGGCATGATCCTCAAGGTGCTCATGGGCGTCAGTTCCGGGCAGGGCCGATTCGACCCCGATTTCTGGTCGCAGGTGGCCCACCTCGGCGGCGCGGTGGCGGCGGCCGTCTGGATCTGGGTGCTGCCCAGCCTGCTGCAGGCCCGCCAGGAAGCCCAGCAGCGCGTGGAGATGGGCGCGTGGAAGAAGAAAATGCAGCAGAAAGCCCAGGAGCAGGACAAGATCGACCGCCTTCTGCAGAAAATCCACGACGAGGGAATCGGCTCGCTCACCAACGCCGAAAAGCGGTTCCTCCAGGAGACCTCCCGCCGACAACGCGACGATGAACGCGACATCAACCGTCTCTGAGCCCGCGGCCCGTCCCCGCGCCGGTGCCTCCCCATGCCACGAAAACCCCCCGAGGGAGCCCCCACCGTAAGGTGGGGGATAGAACCCGCCCCGCAGCCCGGCCTTCCAGTTGAAATTCCTGAGCGAAGTCGAAGGGGCCGGGTATACATGGGCTGGAAGCCCATGCCACGAAAAGCCCCCTGACGAAGCCCCCACCGTCAGGTGGGAGATAGAACGCGCATAACCGCTTGCAATAGTCGTTCCGCCCGCAACAAGTTGCGGGCCCTACGGTTGTAGCACGGCCTTCCCCAAACCGGGTGCCACCGGTGTGTCCTGGAGCAGGACCCATCGTCGCGATCCGTCGCACTTCGTTGCCATCGCCGGGCGGTGCGCGTACAATCCGGTCCCGAACCGATGAGGAACCCGCAATGAAGTACCAATCCACACGTGGCGGCGTCGAGCCGATCGACTTTCAGGACGCGGTGATGATGGGCCTGGCCGAGGACGGCGGGCTGGTCATTCCCGCATCCATCCCCGACGTTCGCGATCGCCTCGCGCGCTGGTCGGAGCTGTCCTACGTCGATCTGGCGGCCGAGGTGATCGGCCTGTACGCGACGGACATCCCGCCGGCGGACCTGCGCAGCATGATCGAGCGGTCCTGCCAGCCGTTCCCCGAGAACGTCGCCCCCGTCCGGGAGGTCGGCGAGGTGCACATCCTCGAACTGTTCCACGGGCCGACGCTGGCGTTCAAGGACGTGGCGCTGCAGTTGCTGGGGAATCTCTTCGAGTACATCCTCGCCCGGCGTGGCGGTCGGCTGAACATCCTGGGCGCCACCAGCGGCGACACGGGCAGCGCCGCGATTGCCGGTGTCCGTGGCCGCGAGGGGATCGACATCTTCGTGATGCACCCCGAAGGGCGGACCTCGCCCATTCAGCAGCGTCAGATGACCACGGTGCTGGATGCGAACGTGCACAACATCGCCATTCGCGGCAGCTTCGACGACTGCCAGCGCATCATGAAAACGCTCGCCGGCGAGCTGGACTTCAAACGCCGTTATGCCCTCGGGGCGGTCAACAGCGTCAACTGGGCGCGCGTGCTGGCGCAGATCGTCTATTACTTCCACGGCGTCTTCCGTGTTCAGGAGGAGACCGGCCAATCGACGGTGGACCTCTGCGTTCCGACCGGCAACTTCGGAGACATTCTCGCCGGCTGGTACGCCCGCCGGATGGGCCTGCCGATCGGCCGACTGATCTGCGCGACGAACCAGAACGACATTCTCGCGCGGTTCTTCAACACCGGCGAGTACTCTCTCGGCGATGTTCATCGCAGCCATTCGCCCTCGATGGACATCCAGGTCGCCAGCAACTTCGAGCGGTACCTCTACTATCTGCTGGGCGAGGACGCCGAGGCCCTCAAGGCCAGGATGGCCGAGTTCGCCCGCAGCGGCGCCCTGCACGTGGAGGTGGACGAAGAAGGCGTGGACCCGACCTTCACCGCCGGCCGGGCCAGCGAGGAACAGACACTCGACGCCATCCGCCGCACGTGGGACCGCTACCATTACCTGCTGGACCCGCATACCGCGGTGGGCGTTCACGTGGCGGCCGACCGCATCCGCGCCGAGACGCCGATGCTCTGCCTCGCCACGGCGCATCCGGCGAAGTTCCCCGCTGCCATCGCGGTGGCCACCGGGCGGGAGGACATCGCGACGCACCCGACCATCGAGAAGCTCGCCGACCTGCCCGCGCGGTGTGTCACGCTGGACGACGACGTCGAGGCCGTCCGGGCATTCATCGAGCAGACGGTCGATCCGGTGGCCTGAACGAATTTCAGACGCACACGAACCGAAAGGACACATCGAAAGATGATCAAGATTGCAGTCAACGGAGCCGCCGGCCGAATGGGTCAGCGCATCGTCGCTTTGGCGATCGAAAGTGGACAGTTCGACATTGTCTCGGCCACCGAAGAAGCCGGCCACGACGCGATCGGCACGGACATCGGCGAGCTGGCGGGCGTGGGACACTTCGGTATGGAACTCACCGACGCTCCCGGCGATGACGTGCCCGACGTGATGATCGACTTCTCCCTGCCGGAGGGCACGATGAAGGCGATCGAGTACTGCCGATCCAACGGCGTGGCGATGATCATCGGCACGACCGGCCTGACCGAGTCGCAGGAGGCGACCGTCGCCGACGCCGCAAGCGAGATCGCGATTGTTCACGCGGGCAACTACTCGGTGGGCATCAACCTGCTGGTGAAGCTGGTGGCCGAGGCGGCCCGCATTCTGGGCGAGACGTATGACATCGAGATCGCCGAGACGCACCACCGCTTCAAGAAGGATGCCCCCTCGGGGACGGCGATCATGCTCGCCAAGAGCATCTGCCACGCCACCGGAAAGACCTACGGCGAGACGGCCATCTTCGGGCGCGGCGGCCATCAGCCCCGCAACGCCGGGGAGATCGGCATGCACGCGCTTCGCGTGGGCGATACCGTCGGCGAGCACGAGGTGCATTTTGGCAATCTCGGGGAGACGGTGACGCTCTCGCACAGCGCTCACACGCGGGACACGTTCGTTCGCGGCGCGCTGCGGGCGGCGCTGTGGATCGCCAACAAGGACGCGGGAATGTACGACATCGCCGACGTGCTGGGGCTGTAGACGCCCACGGAGTTGCGGGAAAAGGAAGGTTCCATGAGTTCGCGCTGGAAAGACGCCGCACACGTAAGCGAGTACGTCGAGCGCCGCCGCAGACCCAGGCCGTTCGAGGACGAAACGCTGGGGCTGCTGCGCCAGGTGCTGCGTGCCACCTCCCGCCCGATCCTGCGGTTCATGGATATCGGCTGTGGCGGCGGGCAGGTGGGTCGGCAGGTCTGGAAGGTCGCCCCGGATGCGGGAGGGTGCTTCGCGGATTTCTCCGCCGAGATGCTCAAGGCTGCCCGGTCCGAGATGGAGGGGATCGACAAGGAGATCCGCTTTGTGGAGGCCGACTTCGCCTCGCCCGGCTGGGTGGACGCGGTGGGCTTCCTGGCCCCGTTCGATGCGATCGTCTCGGGGTTCGCGATCCATCACGTGCCCAACGACCGCAAGAAGGACTTCTACGCCGAGGCCGTCAGCCTGCTGGCGCCGGGAGGGGCGTTTGTGACGATGGATTGGATCGACTCACCGTCCGAGGACATCACTCACCTGCACAACCATCTCTACATGGAACGCTGCCTGCAGATGGGGCTGTTCGACGACTCCGATCAGACGCTCGACGAGCACGTCGATCGGTACGCCAATCGCGACGATCGCGCCGGCAAGCTGCTTCAGCCGTTGGGTGTTCAGTTGGATTGGCTCGAAGATGCGGGGCTGGAAGATGTGGACTGCTACTTCAAGTGGTTGGAGTTGGCGGTCTTCGGGGGCAGAAAGCCCGATCGCGACGAGCCATCCAGAACGTAATGAAGGGGGTGGGCCCGAAATGATTCCTCACCGCTGGGATATGACGCCCACCGAGGCGGTCGCGCTGCAGCGCGAGCTGGCGGGCCTGGTGGTGCAGACCCCCGTGAAGCATGAAGTCCGAACCATCGCGGGGATCGACTGCGCCTTCGCCGACGGAGGAAAGCGCATCCTGGCGGCGGCCGTTCTCTGCGAGGCCGGGACGATGGAGATTCTCGAGCGTGCGGAGGTGGATCAGCCCTGCCGATTTCCGTACGTCTCGGGGCTGTTGAGTTTCCGGGAGGCCCCGGCGATTCTCGAAGCGATCGCGGCGCTGCCCCACCAGCCGGACCTGGTGATGTGCGACGGGCAGGGTATCGCCCATCCGCGCGGGTTGGGGCTTGCTGCCCACGTGGGGTTGTGGCTGACCTGCCCGACGATCGGCGTGGCCAAGTCGCGTCTCTGCGGAGAGCATCGCACCCCGGGCCTGCGGAGGGGTTCTCGCACGCAGTTGAAGGTGGGTAGCGAGGTCGTCGGGGCAGTGGTGCGTACCCGTGACGACGTTCGCCCGCTGTATGTCTCGCCGGGGAATCGGATCACCATCGAGGAGTCGATCCGTTGGGTGCTCCGTTGCGGCCGGGGGGTGCGTCTGCCCGAGCCCACGCGGCAGGCGGATCGTCTGGTGGGCGAGATGAAGCGCCGCCGATGATCGACAGGGCGTGAGCGTCTTGACGGGTTTGCCCGGCGGCGGTAGGATACCGGGCTTGACTTGCCCCCGGGATGCCCGGGGAGCCCTGCGAACCGAAAGGATTGATGACAATGGCTACACATACTGTGACGTTGATTCGTGGAGACGGTGTTGGCCCGGAGCTGGCCGAGGCGGCCCGTCGGTGTCTGGATGCCGCCTTGGAGAAAACCGAGGGCGCCGGGTCGATCGAGTGGGTCACGCGCGAGGCCGGCGTGGACATCATGGAATCGGCCGGCACGCCCATGCCCGAGGAGACGATCCAGTCGGTGCGCGATACCGACGCCACACTCAAAGCCCCCATCACCACGCCCATCGGAACGGGCTTCCGCAGCGTGAACGTGCTGCTGCGGCAGACGCTGGATATGTACTGCTGCCTGAGGCCGTGCAAGAGCTACGAGGGCGTGCGCAGCAAATACGAGAATATCGACCTGGTGCTGGTGCGTGAGAACTGCGAGGACCTCTACGCGGGCGTTGAGTTCGAGAAGGGCACCAAGGAGGTCGGCGAACTGATCGAGACGGTCAATCGTCTCTCGGCCGACAAGCAGGTCAATACGCCGGCGGAGTCCACGGGCGTGAGCATCAAGCCCATCAGCGAGCAGAACACCGAGCGTATCGTCCGGTTTGCCTTCGAGTACGCCCGCAAGCACGGGCGGAAAAAGGTGACGTTCGTCGAGAAGGCGAACATCATGAAATACACCGATGGCCTGTTCAAAGAGGTCGCCGAGAAGGTGGCTGCAGAGTATCCGGACATCGAGAGCGAGGAGCGACTCATCGACAACATGTGCATGCAGCTCGTGCAGAAGCCCGAGCTGTATGACGTGATCGTCACCGAGAACCTCTACGGGGATATTCTCTCGGACCTCTGCGCGGGGCTGGTCGGTGGGTTGGGCGTGGCACCCGGCGCGAACATCGGCGACAACGGCGCGGTCTTCGAGGCCACCCACGGCAGCGCCCCGAAGTACAAGGGCATGAACAAGGTCAACCCCACGGCGGTGATTCTTTCGGGCATGCTCATGCTGGACTATCTCGGCGAGGCCGACGCCGCCAAGACGCTCGAGCGCGCCATTGAGAAGGTCATCGCCTCCGGGGAGAAGGTGACCTACGATATGAAGGCGGACCGCAACGACCCCTCGGCCGTGGGAACCAGCGAGATGGCCGACGCAATTATCGAGGCGATGTAGGTACCGACGCCTGATAGCACGGGGCGCGGGGACCGGTCGTCGCCGCGCCCTGTTTCTGCGCGAGCAGGTTGGCCAACACGAGTGAGACACCATGGACCAGGCGGACATACACGAGATCCTCAGCGGGAGACGCAAGGGGCTGGGCGTTTCGCTCATGCGCGGCGTGTTGGCGGTGGCATCGTGGCCGTACGCCGGGCTGATGCGTCTGCGTCGCGGGGCGTATCGCGCGGGACTGCTGCCGTCGCGAAACGCGCAGGTCCCGGTGGTGTGCGTGGGCAATCTCACCACCGGTGGGACGGGCAAGACGCCGATGGTCGCCTGGGTGGTCGAGTATCTCCAGCAACTGGGAAGCGCCCCGGCGGTCCTGACGCGAGGATACAAAGCCAGCGACGGCGTGAGCGATGAGGCCCAGCTGCTCGGACAGGCGACCGGGGCTGCGGTGGTCGTGGATCCCGATCGCATCGCCGGCGCGAGTCGCGCGGTGGCGGACGGGGCCGACGCACTGGTGATGGACGACGGGTTTCAGCACCTTCGCCTGCGGCGGGACCTGGACATTGTTCTGATCGACGCGACGAGGCCCTGGGGATACGGCCATTGCCTGCCACGGGGGATTCTCCGCGAGCCTGTCGCCGCCCTGCGCGACGCCGAGGCTGTGGTGATCACCCGGGCCGACCAGGTGGGCAGCAAGGCTGTGGACGATATCCGCCGACGGATTCGAGAGATCGTCCCGGACGCCACGATCGCCCTGGCGTCGCATCGACCGGCCGGCGTGATCGACGCCTCGGGGGAGCACCATCCGCTGGACGTATTGGCTGGGCGGAAGGTGTGCGCGTTCTGCGGGATCGGCAATCCCGAGGCGTTCTTCCGGACGCTGGAATCGCTCAACGCTCGCGTCGTCAGTCGACACGCCCTGGACGACCATTACGAGTATGGCCTGCAACTGGAACAGATCACCTGCCAGACGTGCGGAAAGGGAATTGACTGCCCGGCGCAGGTAATGATTACCACGGCCAAGGACTACGTGAAGGTTGCTCGGAAACCCATCGGCAGGGAGGTCTGGCAGTTGACCACGGCGATGGACATCCACGACGGGGCCGACGCGATCGAGCGGCTCTTGCGTGAAGCGGTGGACGTTCAGTCGTCGGACGAGTCGTCGGCCGGGGGCGCCTGAGCGACGGATGACGAATCGGGCGTTCGCCAGCGATCGTCAGATGGCGATGTCCTGGCGGCTGCGGTGTTCTCGACCGCCTTGAACAGGTTGCCCGCGGCGATGGGCTTGGTGAGATAGTCGTCCATCCCGGCGGCCAGGCAGGTCTCGCGGTCTTCCGGTGTGGCGTGTGCGGTCAGTGCGATGATGGGGACGTGCTCGCCTTCGCCCTCGCGCTGGCGGATGGTCTGGGCGGCTTCGAGGCCGGAAACCTGGGGCATCTGCACGTCCATGAGGATCAGATCGGGCGGGCTGTCCTGCCACGCGTCGATGGCCTGTTGCCCGTCGGTAGCGATGGTGACGCTGTGGCCCCACTGTTGGAGCAGGCGCTGGGCAAACATCTGATTGACGCGGTTGTCCTCAGCCAGCAGCACTTGCATCGGTTTGGAGGTGTGGCGGGACACGTCGTCGCCGGTCTGTTCGACGGGCGGTTCCCAGTCGCCATTCTCCGGTGCGACCTCGAGCGTGAGCGTGACGTGGAACGTGCTTCCGCGGTCAGGGTCGCTGTTGGCCCAGATCTTCCCGCCCATGAGGTTGACCAGTTGACGGACGATCGAGAGCCCCAGCCCGGTCCCGCCGAATCGTCGGGTGGTGGATCCGTCGGCCTGGTTGAACGCGTCGAAGATGAACGGGAGTTTCCCGGAATTGATCCCGACGCCCGTATCGGCGATCTGCAGGTAAATCTCGGCCTGCCCGTCCCGAAGCGAGACGAGTCTCACGACGGCTGCGATGCCGCCGGTCTCGGTGAACTTCACGGCGTTGCTCATGAGGTTCAGGAACACCTGCCGCAGCCGAACGACGTCTCCGATGAGGCGGCGGGGAACGTTCTCGCCCATCTGCAGCGAGACGGTCAGCCCCTTTTGTGAGGCCAGGACATTCACCACCGAACGGGCCTGCTGGAAGCACTCGACCAGGTCGAACGGTGCATGCTCCAGGGTGAGCTTTCCGGCCTCAATTTTGGAGAAGTCCAGCACGTCGTTGACCACTTCCAGGAGAATCCGTGCCGAGTCCTGGGCCATGGTGAGGTACTCGCGTTGTTCGCCGTTGAGGTCGGTCGCCAGGGCGAGTTCCGTCATGCCCATGATGCCGTTGATCGGCGTGCGGATTTCGTGGGACATGTTCGCCAGGAACTGCGTCTTGGCGAGGGAGGCGGCCTCGGCGTTTGCCTTGGCGGTCCGCAGCGACTCTTCGACGCGCTTGCGATCGGTGATGTCACGGACCATCGCCTGGAGGTAGTAGGTATCGCCGATGTAAAGTCGGTTCAGCGAGACTTCCGCGTCGAACAGCGTTCCGTCCTTGCGGCAGTGCCTCCACTCGAACACCTGCGACTTGCCGCTGAAGGCTGTGCGGATCTTCTCCAACGCCTTGTCGACCGAGTTTTGCCCGTCGGGTTGGGTCGACGGGGAGAACTCCAGCGGCGTCCGTTCCATAAAGTCTTCCCGGTCGCAGCCGTACATGGTCAACGCGGTGGGGTTGCAGTCCACGAACTGGTCCTGCCGCATGATGAAAATCGCGTCGCTGGCCTCCTCGAAGAGCAGGCGGAACTTGCTCTCGCTCTCGCGGATGGCCTGCTCGGCCTGCTTGCGGTCGGTGATGACCTCCGTATAGGTGATCATGCCGCCCACCCGGCCGTCCTGCTCGTACCAGGGTCGACACTCCCAGCGGGTCCATTCCACGTGTCCGTCGCCGCGAACGAAGAAGTCTTCGTCGGATCGCTCGATCGCCCCCGACAGCGCCCGGCGGTGCACGTCCCGCCATCGCTGGGGCATCTCGGGGAACACCTCATAGTGATGCTTGCCGATCACGTCGATGTTGCCCAGGCCGTAATCCCGGAGATACCGCTCCGAGACGAAGATGAACCGCAGGTCGCGGTCGAACACAGCCACCGCGTTGGGATCGTGGGCGATGATGTACCGCATGAGGTCCTCGTTGGCCCTCATGGCCTGCTCGGCCTCCTTGAGGTGGGTGATGTCCCGGATCGATTCGATCGCCCCGACCACTTCGCCCCGTGCATCACGCAGGCAGGTGGCCTTGGCCCAGACGTATCGACCGTCGGCGATCTCGGGAAGGAAGATCTCCGCGAAGACCGTATCCGTGTCCCGCCGGTGTCCGGGATAGTCGGATTCCAGGCGTTGCGGATCGGCCAGCAGCAGGTCGGCCAGCAGGGGCTTGCGATATCCGTAAAACGGCAGGGCGTGCTCGCCGCCGCTCTTGCCCAGAACGTCCTCCGCCCCGACGCCGGTGAGCTCTTCCATCGCCCGGTTCCAGAGTATGACTTTGCCCGTCCGATCGATCGCGAAGGTTGCGTCCGGCAGGAAATCCACCGTCTGCTGGAGGCGCTGCTCGGAGGTGGCGATCCGCTCGCGCGACTCGTCCTCCATGCGGATGATGCAGAAGCCCACCAGCGTGATGACCAGCAGGGCGGCCGTTACGCCCAACCCCAGGCCGCGGGCGCTGAGCACCTCGTCGGCCGGGCTGAGATCCACGATTCGCCAGCCCGTCAGGGCCGTCGGGACGATCGTGGCCAGCGCGGGCCGGCCGTTGATTTCGACGTACTGACCGGAGCGGGGCATTTCCGGAAGAATCGCCTCATCGCCGAACTGCCCGAACTGTCGACGCTGGATGAGAAGCTCGCGGGTGTGACGGTCCATCGGCCACAACGGACGAAGCTCCAGCCCCGGTATGGACGCCATGATGACCACGCCCTCGGGGGAGATGAGCAATCCGTCGCCGTGTTCGCGGAAGACCGTGGAGAACCGCTCGAACCCGGTCTTGAGTACGACGACTCCGGACACCTTGCCTGTCCGTGAGTAAACCGGGCACGCCGTGTACAGCCCGCGTCGCCCGGAGGTCACGCCGACGGCGAGATACGAATTGACCGTTCCGTTCATCGCCGCCTGGAAGTAGGGACGGAACTCGTAGCTTTCGCCGATGAAACTGTCCGATGAATCCCGGTTGGACGAGGCGATCGTCTGCCCCCGTCTGTTGAGAACGTAGCAGACGGCCGATCCGTACATCTCGCGGAAACGGTCCAGACGCTCGTTGACGGCTTGGAGCGTCCACGCCTTGGGCGCGGTAAGCAGGACCTGGATGTCCGGCTCGCCGGCAAGCACGCGAACGGTTGCTTCCGATTGCCGGACGTGGACGGAGACGTGCTTGGCGAGGTTGCTGGCGATGTCTTTGCTGCGGGCTCTGAGGGCCTGATCGGCGCGATGTCCGAGATGATTGGTCAGCAGCCAGCCGGCGGCAATGATAATCGCCAGCACCCCGATGGTGGGGCGGACCAGCCGTGACTTGCCCCAGAGACTCACGCCGACCCGTCCCCGGCGGGAGGTCCAGATCATGGTTCCCAGCGTCATCGCCGCCATGATGAGCACAGCCGTCCCACGACAAAGCGCCAGGCCGTCCCATCCGCAAGCACATGTGGCAGCGTAGAGAAACAGGGCCAGTCCGGAGAGTATTGTCCGCGTTCGTTTGGGCCCGGAGACCCCTCGCCGCGCCAGCAGCGCCGCTGTCAGCCCCAGCACGCCGGCCGGGAAGACAATTCCCGCTCGCACGGCCCAGAGGAAGGCGTCCGATCCGCTGGGGATCACGATCGCCACCATCGCCACCGGCAGGGCGATCAGCCATCGGGGCAGGTGGACTGCGCTGTAGATTTTCAGCACCTCGCGCGACGCCTCCCAGACCATCAGGAAGGCCGCTGCGGCGATGCAATATCGCAGGATCGTCAGCCCCGGCGGGTCGCCCACCCACGCGCCGGCCACCAGCAACCACTGCCAGCCGGCCACGCCGCCTGCGAAGCAGGCCAGCAGAATCCAGGCGCGGCGTCGCCCGGTGCCTTTGCCCAGATGCAGACAGGCATCGGCCAGGAACACCGCCAGCAGGCCGTGGACCATGGAGATAAAGTCGAGATGTGACCCGTCCAGTAGCGGCATGTCCCGAGAGTCGGCTGCGGGCGACGCAGGCGAATCCCCTCCTCTATCCCGGTTCCCGGCCGTCCCACAGAATCCGGTAACCATTTTCAGAATCGTCTGCTACGTGTTATCGCAGGCATGCCCGGCTCGCAGTGCTCCCGCGCGCAGAGCCGTTCCGCCATGTGCTGTATCGACCCGCAGGACGACCCCCTTTAGGTAGGAACAGCTTGCCCGGGGAGTGTTTGCACGTTGCCTGTCGGCAGGCAGGTTGCAGGGGGCGCTTGGGGGCGGTAGAATCTCG
>CAZYIH010000055.1:0-15532 GCA_964646915.1 uncultured Planctomycetaceae bacterium
CGCGTCTGCTACAATGGTCGCCATGAAGATCGAGTTGCATTGTCATACCACCCGTTACAGCGGCTGCGCGGTGGCCTCGCCGGAAGAGGTGCTCACCGAGGCGTCGCGACTGGGCTACGAGGCTCTGTTTTTCACGGAGCACGACGCGGTCTGGCCGGAGCGGAAGCTGCGTGCGATGAGGAAGCGTTTCCCTGATATCGGCGTCTTCGGCGGCGTGGAGGTGACGCTGATTACCGGCGAGCACCTGCTGGTGCTGGGCACGAGCGACGTTGAATTCACCCGCCTGGGCGATCGCCCGGGCGACCTGCTTTCCAAGGCCCGCCAGGCCGGCTGCCTGACGGTACTGGCTCACCCGTTCCGCTGGCGGGGCGCACACGATTTGCTGCTCAACGGGCGCCGCTGCGACGCGATGGAGTACCTCAGCTGCAATCAGCAGGGTTCGTCGGCCGCCGATTCGCTGGCGCTGGCGGGCGAGCTGTCGCTGCCGGTGGTCAACGCCGGGGACGTCCATGACCTGGACATGCTCGGGCGATACTGGATCCAGAGCGATCGGCCGATCGAGACCAATGGCGATATCCGCGAGGTCGTCGTGAACGGCGCGTACCGTCTGATGACGGCAGAGAGCGGGGACGCCAACAGGGATTGACCCGATCGCCTTGGGGGGCCTGCTGCTCCAGTATTCCCGGCCTGGGGGAGAGAAACTCAGCGCTGGCGGTAGACGATGCGGCCTTTCGTGAGGTCGTAGGGGCTCATCTGGACGAGGACCTTATCGCCCGGAGTGATGCGGATGTAGTGGCGGCGCATCTTGCCGGAAATATGGCCGATGATCTCGTGGGTCTTCTCACCCAGCTCGATCTCGAGCCGGAACATCGCGTTGGGAAGCGACTGCTTTACAATCGCTTCCACTTCAATCACGTCACCTTTTGGCATAGGGTTCCTCTTGCTCGTTCGACCCGCCCGGCGAGGCCAACGGTCGGCCTACCGGCTTCACAGCTGCGGGAATCGCTGTATTATAGATGCACCCGCGCGGGGCGTCAACGACGCGAATGCGGTTTGGTCGCAATTGATCCCCTCGCACCGGCGTTGACAAAACCGCCCGATTCACCAAGATGGAAATCGTCCGCCGAACCCGACGCAACGCAACGGAGCCGACCATGAGCCACACCATCCCGCCCGAGCAGGTACGGACCATCGGAAAACTCAGCCGAATCGAACTGACCGACGAGGAAGTCCCGCGATTGGCCGAAGAACTCGGGGCGATCCTGGACTACTTCGACAAGCTCCAGCAGTTGGACACCGACGGCGTCGAGCCCATGCCCCACGCCATCGAGCTGCGAAATGTGCTGGCCGACGATGAGTTGGGCGCGTCTCTCACGCCCGAGCAGGCCCTGGCCAACGCACCCGCCCGCGACGGGGACTTTTTCAAGGTGCCCAAGGTCATCGGCGAGAGCAGCTAGCCCCAAGAGAACCCCAACCCACGGAACCGCTTCCATGAGCGACATTCTTGCATACACACTGACCGAGCTTCGCGACGCGATCGCCGCCGGTGACGTATCGGCCGTCGACGCGACCAGCGCCTACCTCCAGGCCATCGAGCAGCGCGACCCGGCCGTCAGCGCCTACAACGAGACCCACGCAGAATCGGCGATGCAGCAGGCAGGGAACATCGACGCAGCCCTCGCCGCCGGCGATCGGCCCGGCCCGCTGACGGGCGTCCCCATCGCCATCAAAGACAACCTCTGCACGCAATCGGGCAAAACGACCTGCTCGTCGAAGATGCTCGCGGACTTCCGCGCCCCGTTCACCGCCACGGCCGTCGAGAAACTCACCACGGCCGGCGCGGTCATCCTGGGCAAGACCAACATGGACGAGTTCGCGATGGGCTCATCGACGGAGAACTCCGGGGTGGGCCCCACCCGCAACCCGTGGGACCTCGATCGCGTACCGGGCGGGTCCTCCGGCGGGTCGGCGGCGGCGGTGGCGGCCCGGCTGTGTGCCGGCGCGCTGGGCAGCGACACCGGCGGGTCCATCCGTCAACCGGCGGCGTTCTGCGGCGTGGTGGGGTTCAAGCCCACCTACGGCCGGGTCAGTCGGTTCGGCCTGGTGGCGTACGGGTCCAGCCTGGACCAGATCGGCCCGCTGACCCGGACGGTCCAGGACGCCGCGCTGCTCACCGAGGTCATCGCCGGCCACGACGGGCGGGACTCCACCTCCGTGCCCCGCGAGGTGCCCGCCTACAGCGAGACGGTAAACACCCCGATCGAGAATCTGCGGGTGGGACTCCCGCGGGAGTTTTTCTCCGACGCCCTGGACGGCGAGATCGCCGCAGCCATCCGCGCCACAGCCGACGGGCTCAAAGACGCCGGGGCGGACATCGTCGACGTCTCCCTGCCGACCTCCGCCATCGACCGCGACGACGAAGGCAAGCTCAGTTCCCACGCCGTGGCGTGCTACTACATCGTCGCGATGGCCGAGGCGTCCAGCAACCTCGCGCGCTACGACGGCGTCCATTACGGCCACCGGACCGAACGCCCCTGCCGGGACATCATCGAACTGCTCTCGCGCTCGCGGGCGGAAGGTTTCGGCCCGGAGGTCAAACGGCGGATCATGCTGGGAACCTACACGCTCTCTGCCGGCTACTACGACGCCTACTACAACAAGGCGCTGAAAGTCCGGCGCCTCATCAAGAACGACTTCGACGCCGCCTTCCGGCAGTGCGACGTCATCCTCGCCCCTACCAGCCCCACGCCCGCCTTCGCCCTGGGCGAGAAGACCGACGACCCGCTGAGCATGTACCTCGCCGATATTTACACGCTGAGCCTGAACCTCGCGGGCCTGCCGGGAATCTCGATTCCCGTCGGCTCCACGCAGGCGGGGCTGCCCATCGGGGCTCAGATCATCGGCCCGGTCTTCGCCGAGGACCTCGTCCTTCGGGCGGCCCGGATGGCCGAGACAATCAGCCCGGCGCGGGACATGGCACCGGCGATGGTGACATGACGCCCCGAACCACGAACACCCAACGACCCAAACGGAACCCACGATGAGTCCCGAAATCACCGTCAAACCGATCATCGGCCTGGAAATCCACGTCGAGCTGGACACGGCCACCAAGATGTTCTGCCGCTGCCGCAACCACTTCGGCGACCCGCCGAACACGAACGTCTGCCCGGTGTGCATCGGCATGCCCGGCGTGCTGCCGGTGATGAACGCCACTGCCGTCGAGTACGCCATGAAGGTCGGCCTGGCGCTGGGCTGCCACGTTCCGGAGTTCACCAAGTGGGACCGCAAGGGCTACTACTACCCCGACCTGCCGAAGAACTACCAGATCTCGCAGTACGACCTGCCGCTGTGTTCCAACGGCACGCTGGAGATTCGCCTGGCCGATGGGTCCACCAAGGAAATCCGCGTCCTCCGGGCCCACCTGGAGGAGGACGCCGGTAAGAACGTGCACGACAACCCCGCCCACACGGGGGTGGATCTCAACCGTGCGGGCGTCCCGCTGCTGGAGATCGTCTCGCAGCCGGACATGAATTCCGTCGAGGAGGCCGGCGAGTACGCCCGCGCCATGCAGCGGCTGGTGCGATGGCTCGGCGTGAGCGAAGCCAACATGCAGATGGGCCACATGCGGTTCGAGCCGAACATCAACCTGCACATCACCCGCGGGGGAACCACACACAAGACGCCGATCATCGAAGTGAAGAACCTCAACAGCTTCCGCTCGCTTCAAGGCGCGATCGACTACGAAATCCGTCGCCAGCAGCAGGAATGGGAAAAGAACCCCGAGGGATTCACGCTGGAGACACTCGGCAAGCAGAATCGCGGCTACGACGTGGACCGGGCGGTCACGCTGGTGCAACGCGAGAAGGAAGAGGCCCACGAATACCGCTACTTCCCCGACCCGGACCTCGTGCCCGTCACGGTCAGCGACGAATGGCGCCGGCGCGTTGCCGCCGAGATCACCGAACTGCCCCTGGCCCGCCGACAGCGATACATCGACCGGTTGGGATTGAGTTTCAAGGAGGCCGACGCTCTTACGCAGGAGGCGTCCACGGGCGACCTCCTCGATGCTGCCGTCTTGGCCGGCGCGCCGGCAAAGCGGTGCGCGAACCTTCTTCTGGGCAAGGCAGCCGCCGTCGCAAACGAACGGGGCTGCCCGATCGGCGAGATCGGGATCTCCCCCGAGGCGCTGGCGGAACTGGCAGCCATGCAGGAGTCCGGCGACGTCAACGCCACAGCCGCCGAGCAGATTTTCGCGCACGTAATCGAACAGGGCGGGGCGCCCAGGCAGGTTGCCGAAGAACTGGACCTCCTGGCGGTGCGGGATAGCGGCCAGCTCGAGCAGTGGGTCGATCAGGCCATCGCGGGCAATCCCCAGGCGGTGGACGACGCACGGAGCCCGGGCAAGAAGCAGAAAAAGGCGTTCGGTTTCCTCATGGGGCAGGTCATGCAGGCCTCGCGCGGCGCGGCTCCACCGGCCGAGGTGCAGAAACTCCTGCGCGAGAAACTCGGGATGTAAGAGGCATGTGAAATTTCAGTTGAGTTTGGCCCCGGGGTGGGGGATACTTGCCTCGGCACCCCTCTGCGAGGTCCCGCCTGGCGGCGGGCACGTGAGCAGGTATTATTGCATCCGATCGATCGTAGCGACAGACGGGCAGCCCGAAGACGTATTCACTTGAGGAGTTAGCGTATGGCACGCGTGGTTCAACGACGCAGCAATCCGACCGTTGTGTATGTGCTGGTGGCGTTTGTGATTCTGTTCCTGGTCGCAACGGTGATCGCGACATTGCAGTACATGGAGGCCGACGAGCTCGCGGTCCAGGTCAAACAGCAGCAGGAACAGCTGGATCGCCTGGCCAGCAGCACCGACCTGAACAAGGCCCGGATCGCGGCGATGATGAAGGACGGCGACGATACGGTCATCCAGACACTGACCGACCGTATCGATCGACTGACCAACTGGATCGACGCGGACGCAGCCGGTTTCCAGGCGGCCCTCAAACAGTGGGAGGACCTTCGCCAGACCGACCAGAAAATCACCCAGGCGGACCCCGAGGCCCCCACCGCTGCCGGCGGACTCGTTCCGCTCGTGGAGACCCTGCGGGGACGCCTCGGCGCCGCCAACAAGGCCGAGGAGCGGGTGGCCGTCGAGCTGCAGAACTGCCGCCAGGAAGTGAGCGGGCGGGAAAGCACGATCGCCTCTCTCAAGCAGGAACATTCCGCCGCCGTCGAGGAACTCCGCTCCCAGATCAGCAAGCAGAATGACATGCTCAAGTCCCGAGAGACCGCCCACGAGCGTGCGCTTTCCCAGGGCCGCGAGGAATCCAACGCCATCCAGAAGGACCTCCGGGCCCGGATCGAGGACCTTTCCACGCAGATCGACGACCTGCAGATCGCCCTGAACCTCAAGGAACAGCAGATCAAGGAACTGGAAGACAAGCTCCGCGGACCGACGGGCAAGGGCAAAGGCGACGGTAAAACGGCGATCGTCCAGGCCGAGCCGGACGGCAAGGTCATCAAGGTGATCGAAGCCGACGACGTCTGCTACATCAACCTCGGCTCGCGTGACGGCGTGAAAGTGGGCATGCCCTTCTCGGTCTACTCCGACAAGGGCGTCCCCCCCGAAGGCGATGGCAAGGCCCGGATCGTGGTCCGCAACACCGACAAGTTCAGCTCCGAATGTCAGATCCTCTCGCAGGAAAAGGGCAAGCCCCTCCTGCGGGGAGACGTCGTGAGCAACGTGGCGTTCAATGCGATGGCCACCCCGACGTTTGTGGTCCGCGGCGAGTTCGACCTGTTCGGCGAAGGGACCGCCACCGCGGAGAACGCCCAGATCGTCAAGAACCTCATCAAGCGGTTCGGCGGAAAAGTCACCGACGAACTGAGCGTGCAGACCGACTACCTCGTGCTCGGAACCGAGCCGGCCCGGCCGACCAAGCCCGAGGAAGGCACGCAGGACCAGGGCGAGTATCAGCGGAAGCTTCGCGAATACCTGCGATACCAGAACCTCAAGGACGAAGCGCGTCGGCTGGGCATTCCGGTGCTCAATACCACGCGGTTCCTCGCCCACACCGGCTACAAGCCGCAGAAAACGCTGAAGTATTAGCGGACAGTACGCACGCGGGAATCAACGAGCGATCCTCCGGGGTCGCCCGTTTTTTTGCGCACCGTTTGCCTTTAAACAGCCAATCGCTTGACAAATCGCACTGAATGAGTATTGTGCATCCTCCCGAAAGGAGCCCACAGATGAATCTATCCCAGAGAATCCAATCCGTTTCCGCCAGTGCGACCATCGCCATCACCGCCCGCGCCAAGGAACTCAAGGACGAGGGCAAGCCCGTCGTGAGCTTCGGCGCCGGCGAGCCGGACTTCGACACGCCGCAGTTCATCAAGGACGCCTGCATTGAGGCGCTCCAGGAAGGCGACACGAAGTACACCCCCCGTCAGGGAAAGGCCCTCCTCCAGGCCATCAGCGAAAAGCTCAAGAAAGACAACGGCCTGACCTACGCCCCGGACCAGATCGTGATGACCTTCGGCGGCAAGAACGCCCTGTATCTGGCGTTCCAGGCCGTCGTCGATCCGGGCGATGAGGTGCTCATCCCCGCCCCCTACTGGGTGAGCTATCCCGAGCAGGTACAGCTGGCAGGCGGGACGCCGGTGATTCTGGAAACCAGCCCGGACACCGAGTTCAAGATCACCCCCGAGCAGGTCCGCCGGCACGCATCGGCCAAGGCGATCGTCCTCAACTCGCCCTCCAACCCCACCGGAATCGCCTATACGCCCGACGAACTGGCTGCCCTCGCCCAGGCGTGCATCGACGCGGACCTCATCGTCTTCTCCGACGAGATCTACGAGAAGCTCATCTACGGCGAAGCGAAATTCGTCTCCTTCGCCACGCTCGCCGATGGACTGATCGAACGCACGATCACGCTCAACGGGCTCAGCAAGACCTTCTCCATGACCGGTTGGCGTCTCGGCTGGGCCGCCGGTCCGAAGGACCTCATCGGCGGCATGCGTCGATTGATGAGTCACGCCACCACCAACCCCACGAGCTTCGCCCAGGCGGGCGCCCTGGCTGCCTACACCGACCCGCAGGCCGACGAGATCGTCGAGCAGATGCGCCAGGAGTTCGAGAAGCGCGGGCGACACATGCACGAGCGACTCAACGCGATGCCCGGCGTTTCCTGCCTGCCGCCTGCCGGTGCGTTCTATTGCTTCCCGGACGTCAGCGAACACTTCGGCAGGACGCTCGGCGGGGTGGATGTGACCGACTCGATGAGCTTCGCCAAGGCCGCCCTGGAAGACGTGAACGTCGCGGTCGTTCCCGGCGGAGCATTCGGCGAGGACCGCTGCATCCGCCTGAGCTTCGCCACGGGCATGGAGCAGATCAACGAAGGGCTCGACCGCCTCGCGAAGATGCTAGGCTGACCGACCCGATCCACACGCAACAAGGCCCGTGCTCCCAAGAGGACACGGGCCTTTCCTTTTCCCTGTTCCCGCCGCGATGAACCGCCAATCAGGCGGCTGTGTGTATGTGATACAGGCTGCGCCAAGTTGCCGCCGCCCGGTCCATGAGGCCCATGTTCTGCAACGACAGCGCCACGCCCGCGCGCACCTGCCCGTCGTCGCCGGTTTGGCCGCCGACGTCTTCCATGTGACGGACCGCCGTCTCGAACTCGTTGCGGTCCACGAACATGAGTCCCAGCTTGTAGTGCAGGTCCACCTGCGCCTGCTCCACGTGCAACGATCGGGCAAACGTCTCGACGGCTTGGGCGATATGCCCCAGCTCCTGCTGGGTAATGCCCAACTTCACCCGCGCCGTGGCGTAGGCGGGACACAGCTCCAGCGCCCTGAGAAACTCATCGCGGGCCGCCTCCAGCTTGCCTTCGGACCGCAGCAGCACACCGTAGCGATAGCGCAGGTCGGCCCGGTTCGGCGTGCGACGGATCTGCTCCTCGTGACGCTCCAACTGGCGGCGCGCGAGCACTTCGTTGTCCAGGTCGATCTCCGGCGGGGCGTCCTCGATGATCGCCCCGAAGCTCTTGGTGAATGAATCCGCCAACGCCGCACGCAACTGCAGCCGGGCCATCTCACCCAGCAACAGCGTGCTGTTGGGCTCGACGGCCGTGGCGAGATCAAAGCTGTTCATCGCGTCGGTTTTACGACCGGCCGCGTACTGCGCAACGCCCATGCCGATGTAGTTCATCAGCACCCGGTCGTTGAGTTCGGCCGCCTGGTAGAACGTTTCAGCCGCCTCCTCCCACCGCCCGAACAACAGATGATGCGTTCCGAGCTTGACGGTTGCTTCGAGGTAGTTGGGCTGAATCTCCAGGGCAAGGTGGTAGTGTCTCGTCGCGGATTCCTCGTCGCCGATCTGGTCGTACAGGTCGGCGATTCGCACGTGCAGGTCGGCAAAGGGGCCCTGCTCGTCGATCAGCGCCTTGAGACGCTCGATCGCTTCGGCATTTTTGCCCTCCTGGGCGAGCGACTCGACCTCGTCGTCCACCAGAGCCCAGTTTTCCGGCTCGATGACGATCGCCGCCTCGAACTCCTCGCAACTCTCGGCGTACCGCCCCGCCCGGTAGAGCAGATGCCCCAGCGATGTGCGAAGCCACCCATCCTGCGGATCGTCCCGACGCAACACGCTGTACTGCTCGACGGCCTCATTGACATCCTCCAGCACCAGCGCGACCGCCGCCAGGCGATGCCGGCTGGGGGTGTACGAGTCATCCGAACGCAACGCCTGACGATAACACGCCGCCGCCGGTTCGAGCTCGCCGCGTCGCTCCAGGCAGAACCCCAGGCAGTGCAGTATCGGTGCCTCCCCCGGCTGGGTCTGATCGGCGAAGCGAAGCTCCTTCAGTGCTTCCTCGACATTGCCGGTCTCGTAGAGCACCACAGCCAGCGCGATCGCGCCGGGCACGTAGTCCGGGAAATCCTGGCGGAGCGCCTCCAGACAGGTGCGGGCGTCGTCGCCGCGCTGGTCGAGGCGATAGGCCAACGCCAGTCCCAACCGACGGTCGGGTCGCTGGGCGTCGCCCTCGATGTCGCGTTCGAGATGCTCGATCGGCTCGGTCGCCGAACACGAGAAGTATCCCCGCAAGAGATCCTCGACCTCGTGGTCCAGCCCCTTCCCGAGGATTTCCAGTAGATGGCTCACATGTGTCTCCCGCGGGGCCTGGCCCCTTGCCGCCGACCCGTTCGCGAGCGAGAAACCGCCGCGCCGCCCTGCCTCGGGCGATGCCGACGGGCGAACCCAGGCCGACAAAAAGCACTTACCTTCCTGTATCTCATCGGCACAGAGGGGGCGGGGATGCAGACGATAGGACGATCAGAGGCGGGTTTTTTTGCCTCCCGAACGCGTAACCCCTTACCCGGACAGACTCTGCGTAGCCAATCCGCCCGGAGCGAGCCGGATATCTCTAAGCGCCCATCGGATCAAACCTTATCGCCGAGCGGCCTGTCTCACCGTCGGCCGACCAACCTGCCCCGGATCCGACCCCACAACCCGCCAAGAACTGCCCGCTCCCGCCGATCAAACAGCCCGACACCCCCGAACGCCGCCAGCAGCACGCCCGCCCACAGGGCAGCCGACATCCATCGCCCGGCCAGCAACACCGCCGGACTGACCAGCAGTACCATCGTCGCCCACCCGACGCGGGCCCGCGAGATGAGCAGGTATCCGCCGCCGAGGAGGGCCCCCACGCCCAGCATCGCCGCGCCGGCCGCCCACGCAGCACCGGCCGGGCCCATCGAATCCATCCACCACAGCGCCAGGAGCACGTTCACCACCAGGGCAAGCCCAGAAAGAATCGGCGGAACGATCGGCCGCTCGTGGACCCGCGCCAGCACGTTCACCACCGCCAGGTTCGCCAGCATCTGGAAGAACATCAGCATCCCCCCCAAAACCGCCCCGCCGTCGGCGAAACGTCCGGGCAGCAGCCTCGTCCACCATGGCGAGGCCACGTACATCGTCACCGCCACCGTGGTCAGCCCCAACGTCATTCCTTTGCTCGCGACGCGCACCAGCAGCATCGCCTCGTCGCGACGGCCCTGCTCCCACCGCGCGACCACGTGGGTCAGCACCACCGCCCACGCCGCCTGCGCGATGAGCACCACGGGCTGAGAGAGCTGCACGAACAGCCAAAGCACCCCCGCGCGGGCCTCGCCGAATCGGTGGTACACCAGGTAGAAACTGGCATACTGCCCCGCCAGCGCCACCAGCGCACCGATCGACAGTGGCCAGCCGTATCGCACCAGTCGGGCCGCCGTGGCGACTCCGGTTCCCCTGGGGCGCTGCTCACTCTCTGCCGCCGAGGCGCCCCGCGCCTCGAGCCGCCCCAGCAGCGCCCTCGCCGCCAACCCCGCCAGAAGCACCATCAGGCTGACGCACACCCCATGGGCGGCCAGCACCGCCAACACCGTGCGGGACACCAGCAGCGCCCCTGCCGCCGAAGCCGTGAACAGCACGGCGAAGGTGAGCTCCAGCGCGGCGATGAGCCGGTACGCCCGCAGGCCGTTGAGCAGCCCGAGGAGGTTGTTGTAGTTCGCTTCGAGAACGGCGTTGGCGATGCACGCCCACGTCAGCCAAAGCAGCGAGCGATACGCCACTGCCGACGCTCCCTCGCGTGCCGCCAGCAGGTGCGACGCGATGGGCCCGGAGCAGGACATTGCCGCCGCGCCGGCCAGCAGCGTCCCGCCGGCCAACCACAACAGCGACCGCCACGATAGCGTGCGAAGCTGCCCTCTCGCGAAGAATCGGCTGGCGTAGCGGACCAACCCGTGATTGCCCCCCAGCGAGACCAGCACCGCCCCCACGCCCATCAACACGGTCGCCGCCCCGACCAGTCCGTACTGCACCGGCACCGATGCCAACAGCCACGCGAGAATCAGCACGCGGATCAGCCCGATCCCCTTCTGGGCGATCTTGGCCGTGACGTAGATGCCCACCGATTCGGTCACGGACCCGATGTGCAACAGCCGCGTCAGCCTCGCCATGGGGCGGTTACCTCGTCACGAAGATGAAGGCGTCGCCCTGGTGGGGACGAACCGCCGCCAGCTGGGCCCTCGCCAGGGTGTACTCCTGGAACCGCCCGATTTCAACGAGGTACACCAGCTTGCCTTCGCGGACCTCCACCTGCAGTTGCGGATTCAGCTTGGCCTTGCGCAGCTCGCGGACGGCCGCCTCGGCAAAACGCCGCTTCGTGAACGTGCCCGCCCGCACCGTCCACGCCCGGGCGGAGATGCGTCGTTTGGCCCGCCTGGCCAGCTCCGTCCCGCGGAACCAGAAGGTGACCTTGCCCAGACGCTCATCGGCCTGGACCCACTTGCCCTGCCGCTGAAGCGTGCATCCCAGGCGGTACAGCGCCTTGTCCGCCGGCGGTTCGGCAGGGTCGGTATGCTCCAGCGCCGCCCGGGTGAACTGATCGGCCCGATCGAGTTCGTTGCGCATGAACGCGATCTCGCCCAGTTGCGTGTACGCCAGCGCCCGGATGGAATCGCGATTCGTCACCTCCAGCGCCCGCTTGAAATCGGCGACGGCTGCGGGGTACTTCGAGAGACGGAACCGCGCCATCCCGCGAAGATAATGCGCCTCGTCCAGCGCGATCGAGTCGGGGTGCTCCTGGAAGAATCGGCCGGTCAGGGACACCACCGCGCCGTTGTCGTTCCGATCGTAGGCGGTCCGTGCCTGGGTGAGAAGCTGCTTGGCCTCGGGGCTGAGCGGTCCGTTGCATCCCGCGAGGACGAGTACACCCAGTGCTCCAAGGGCCATCCATTGCCTGCTGCCTGGTCGCATCATGCTCTCCTGTCGGCGTCTGAGATGGGTCGACAGGTCCTGCCGACCGACGATACTCAGGATATCGCCCCTTCGCCCCCCGCGCCAAGGCTCACGTCGCCCCGCCAATCCAGCCGATGAACAGAAATGCGCCCCCACACTGTCCTACCATGAACCGAAGGAGCCCCGCATGCGAGCGGCCGTTATTCACGAACACGGAGAACTCGACAGGATCCGCATCGACGACATCCCCGAACCCACCCTCCGGGACGGCGAGGTCGTGGTGGATGTCAAGGCGGCCGCCCTGAACCACCTGGACGTGTGGGTGCGTAAAGGCGGGCGATCGTCCCTGCCGATGCCCCACGTGCTCGGAAGCGACGCCTCGGGCGTGGTCTCCGCCGTCGGCGAGGGGGTGGGCAACGTGCAGGTGGGCGACGAGGTCATTCTCGACCCGGGCCTGAGCTGCGGGTTGTGCGAGTTCTGCCGCTCCGGCGAGCAGAGCCTGTGCACGTCGTATGGCATTATCGGGCTCACCCGCCAGGGCACGTACGCCGAGAAGGTCTGCGTCCCGGCTGTCTGCATCAACGCCAAGCCCGCCTTCCTGACGTTTGAGGAAGCGGCCGCCCTGCCCTTGGCCCATCTGACGGCCTATCGCATGCTCGTGACGCGCGCCCGGATCAAGCCCGGTGAAACGGTGCTCATTCACGGCATCGGCGGCGGGGTCGCCATCGACGCCCTGAAAATCGTCCGGGGCAGCGGAGGCGTGGCGATCGTCACAAGCTCGCACGACTGGAAGCTGGACAAGGCCAGGGAGATGGGAGCTTCGGTGACCATCAACTACGCCACCGAAGACGTCGCCGCCCGCGTCAAAGAGGTCACCGACGGACGGGGCGTGGACATCTGCTTCGACACGGTCGGGGCGGCCACGTTCGAGACGAATTTTCAGAGCGTCCGCAAGGGCGGACGCATCGTGCACTGCGGGGTCACCACCGGCGCCTCAGCCCAGATCAACATCCAGGCGCTGTACTGGAACCAGGTGACGCTGCTGGGCTCGACCATGGGCAGCCGGGATGATTTCCGCGGGATGCTCGCGATGGTCTCGGCCAACGAGATCCGCCCCGTGATCGACTCGGTCGCGCCGCTGGAGGACATCGCCGAACTCACCGGTCGAATGGAGGCCGGCGACCAGTTCGGCAAACTCGTTTTGAAAGTCGCCACATGAACCACACGCGTCGGCCTCGCCGCCGGCGCCCGGGACGGAGGAACTTACATGCCTCGCAAAGCCAGAAACCGAACCCGCCCACCGCGAGCCCGCACCCGTAGCCGGGCGCACGGATCCGGAGGGTTCTCGCGAAAGAACCGGCACAGCGCGCCGATCTGCCCCAACTGCGGCAAACCGATGCACGGACGGAACCACCTCTGCCAGGAGGACGACCCGATGGTCATCGCCCACTGCAAATTCCGCAGCCAGGTGGACGAAGACGCCGACCCGGCGTCGATGAAAGAGATGAAATACTACTGCGGCGCGTGCGATCGTCTGACGGCCTATCGCGACGGCGTCTGCCAACCCAAACCGCTCTGAAGCGGATCGAGCAACTCAGCGCTGATAGATCGGCAGTTGCCGGTAGGAGACGCTCATCGCCAGGACGGCCATCGCGGTCGAGTAGCACCGACCGGCCTTGCCCTCGTTGCCCTGCCCAGGCGACCAACTGCCGTAGTCTTTCCGGCCTTGGCGGTCTTCCTGGTATTTGAGCATCATCTCGTACATGCGGACGGCCCAGTCTTCCCAGTACTCACCGCCGAGCTGAAACATGCCCTGCGAGGCGTAGTACATCGCGTAGTAGAAATGGGACTCGCCCAGGAACTTTCGCGGCAGGTGCTTGCGGATCCACTCGCCCGCCTGGCGCGTGACCTTCTCGCCATGTCGGCCGGTGAGTTCGAGACACAGCAGCGCGGTTCCGGTCCGCCCGAGGCCGGGCTGTTTGCGGCTGGGCTGATAATTGAACCCGCCGTCCTTGTGACGACATTTGAGAATGTACTTGATGCCCTTGTCGATCGCCTGTTTCGGGACGCGGGCCCCGTTGCCCCGCGCACTGCGCAACGCCATCAGTGCCCAGCCCGAGCATGAAATATCGCTGTCTCGGGATGTATGCTGATACCGCCAGCCCCCCTCGTGCGACCGTGACTTCTTGACGCTCTGGGCCGAGAGGATCACCTTCAGCGCCTTGGGGAGTGTCTTGTCGATTCGCTCCTGCCGCGAGGGATCCACCATCCCCGAGACCTCCGAGAGCAGCAGCGTGGAGATGTAATGGCTGTACATCGGCCCGTGGGATTTCCGCTTGCCCACCAGCTTGCCCTGCTTGTCGGCGGAGTCCAGCACGAAGTCGATCCCCTTGTTGATAATCTCCCCATACGGGCCGGTCCCGGGAGTGTATCCCTTGGCGAGGAAAGCCATCACGCACAGCGAGGAAATGCCCGTGTTGCGGTCCATGCTGCTCTTGAAAGACCCGTCCTTCTCCTGGTGCTCGGCGAGATACTTCAGCGCACGGTCGATGGACTCATCCAGCGGCTTGCGGTATTTCGCCAGCTTCCCCGAGGCCTTGTCCGCGCGGGCGGGCGAAAGCACGGGCGGGGTCAGCAGCATCCCGGCCAGCAGACTCAGCAGGACTGCGCGGGCGGTCATGCGGACAGCGCCGTTCGGTGCGTATTTACGGATCGGGGCGTTCATGGGCTCACCGGTCACTTTCCACTGGGTTTCTTGTCGTCGTCTCGCGTCCGGGACATCGCCCGGAAGTAGCGTTTCACGTAAGGCCGATAGGACTCGGGCACGTCCTCGCGGGCGGCCTGGAGAATCTCGTTTTTCAGCTTGCCCGGCAGGCGGGCCCAGTCGCGGGGCGAGAGCCCCATCTTGTCCAGCTGCGCGTCGCGGGCATCGGTGGACATCGCCCCCACACCCATTTTCGAGTCGGCTGCCGAGCCGGGCTGACCCGACGCCTGACCTTGCCCTTCTCCCTGGCCTTGACCCTCGCCTTGCCCCTGACCTTCTCCCTGGCCCTGCCCTTCGCCTTGGCCCTGACCTTGGGCCTGGGCGGCGCTCATGCCCGGAACCGCGCTGGGAGAGACGCCGGCCTGCCGGGCCTGGGCGGCGGCGCTCTGGGCGGCCTGTGCCATCGCAGCTGCCGCCTTCTGGGCCGCCGACGGCGTGGGAGTCTGGGCGGCCTGTGAGGCCTGCTCGTACCCCTCAGCCAAGCTCTCGGCTGTCTGATCGGCGGCGATGGGCGTATCCCCCTCGCCACTCTCGCCGGCCTGGTCGGAGAGTCGATCGGCCAGCGAGTCCAATGCGTCGCCCGCCTGGGCCAACGCCGAGGCCGCCTGCTTCTGCCGCGACGCCGCATCGGCCGGCCGACCCTGAGACATTGCACTCTCGGCCTCCTGCTGGGCTTGGGACGCCTTGCTCAATGCGTCGGCTGCCCGGCGGGCCCGCTTGCGACTCTCGTCATCACCCGAGACGCCCTCAACCAACTCCGCGACGTTCTCGACCGCGTCCGACAGGTCACGCGTGCGGGACTCCACGTCCTCCTGCTTGCCGGCAGCGACCGATTCGAGATCGGCCTGGTCGAGAGACTTCAGCTGTTTGTGAACCTTCTCCTGACGATCCGCCAGCGACTCGGCCTTCTCGGCCAACTTGGCAGCCGCCTGCTGCTGGGTCGGTTGACCCGTTCCGCCTTGTGGCTGTTGGGCCGTCGACCCGCTCACCGC
>CAZYIH010000056.1:0-15428 GCA_964646915.1 uncultured Planctomycetaceae bacterium
CTCACTTGTTCGCGTCGCGGACCTTCTGGGCGGCTTTGGCGATGGCCTGCCGCACGGCCGGGTCGTCGTCATCGGCGGCGTCCAGCAACGGCCAGAGGCCGTCCTTGTGGCCGATCTCTCCCAAGGCCCGGGCAGCGGCGATGCGAACGGCAGGTACGTCGTCCTCCAGCGCTGCGCCGAGAGGTTTGACGGCGCGGGCGGAATCCAGCTCGCCCAGTGTACGAGCGGCCAGGACACGCGCGCGGGAGCTTTTAGCGTCCAGTGCGCCGATCAACGCGTCCACCGCCGGCGAGCCTATCACACGCAGGGCACGGGCGGCTGCTTTGCGAAGCGTTGCCTGCTCAGCCCCAAGCGCCTTGATCAGCGGATCGATGGCCTTGGCGTGCCCGATGCGTCCCAGTGCATCGGCGGCTGCGGCAGCGACGGAGGGCTCGTCGTCGTCCAGCGCGTCGATCAGCGCCGGCACGGGGCGGGAATCGCCGATGCGGCCCAACGCCATCGCGGCATGGCTGCGCGTGTCGGCAGTTCCACCGGTGAGCTTCTTCACGAGCGGGCCGATCGCGCTTCGCCCCATTCGGGCCAATGAGTTGGCGGCAGCCCAACGAACCTCCGGACGCGAGTCGCCCAACAGCCCGGTCAGCGAATCGATCGCCGAGTTCGCCTGGCAGTATCCCAGCGTGCGGGCAGCCCCCGCGCGGGTACGCCAATGCTCGGCGCCCAGCAGGTCGATCAGGCGTTGACGCAGGGGTCGGCCATCCAGCTGGGCGAGACTTCGAGCGGCGGCGTCGCGGACGTCCGAGTCCTTGTCCTTGAAGCACGCGATCAACGGTTCGACAGCCTGGTCGCTGGCGGTTCGTCCGAGGTTCTTCGCGGCGATCAGACGCACCTGCGGCGAACGATGCCGGGTGAGCTCGGCGAGTTCGTTGACGGCCTGCTCACCGATCTTACCCAGCGACTCGCCGGCGGCCTGGGCGACCTGGTTGTGTTCGTCCTGCACCGCCAGCGCCAACGCCGCATCGGCAGACGGGTCGCCAATGTAGCCCAATGACATCGCCGCCTGGCGCCGCACGTAGGCGTCGCGGTCCCGCAGGGTCGCGATCAGCGCGGGCACGGCGCGGCGGTCGCCGATCTTCCCCAATGCCTGGGCGGCTGCGTGGCGGAGGTCGGAATCGTCCTCGTCGAGCATGTTGATCAGGGCGGGGACGGCCGACCGGTCGCCCCGGTTGCCGGCACTCTCGGCCGACTCCAGGCGTTCATGCTTGGCCCCTTCGAAGCCCACGGTTCCGCTCGTGCCCCCATCGGCGGGAGTCTTGCGATCCTCACCACATCCCCCGGCAACCAGAAGCAAACCGACCAAGACCAGCATCATCTCAATACGGCGTTCCATGGACCACCTCTCTACGTCTGTGCGGGGGCAATGTCGGTCAACCCGCCCCGGAGGAAAGACGACCCGGCCCACGCGGCGCATCGCCACCGGATCGACCCATAGATTCGCTCAAGGAGACGGCGAGGTCAAGGAGACTTCGGGAGAGATGCCCACAGAGACGGCGCGGCGGGGGCGGCGGTCAGAGCGTTTTGCGCCAGCCCTGAATCACTTCGCGGCGTGTCTTGGCGGGGTCACTGGCGTCGTAGCCGGTGAGTTCCGGCGCGATCTGGCGCAGCACATTCAGAAGCTCTCGCTCCAACTTGGCGTTGGGCTCCTTGGTCTGGAGCAGGGTATCGAGTTGTTCGAGCACCGGGGCGATCGCACGTCCACCCATGCCCGTCAGCCCGTCCTGGGCGGCCTTTCGCGCCGAGGCGTCCGAGGAGGTCAGTTGCGAGACCAACGTGGCCACCCGCTTGCGATCGGCGGTATGGAGACTGTTGCGGGCTTCGGCAAGCATCGCCTGCAACGCCTTGTCCTGCGTCTCGCCCAGGCGGGACTTCAGCTGACGAAGGGCCTGCTCGGTCAGCAGGATGGTGGTCGACCAGTTCTCGTTCGTCACCAGGGCGTTGAGACGCTTGCGGAACAGCTCCATCGCCTTGCCGTACTGCTGCTGATTCTTCTGGTCGCTGATGGCCTGGATCGCAGAGGTGTCGTTGGCGGCCAACTGGGCCGTCACCCACTCCAGCCAGACCGTCTCGGCCAACGGGCTGTTGGCATCGCGGTAGTGCTCCATCGCCTTCTTGAGCTTGGGTCCTCCCTCGGCCGGCCGCTTCGCGTCGACCAGCATCAGCCCCAATGCGCGCTGGGCGGAGGGAAGGCGGTCGCTCTTGGTCTTTTTCAGCGTGGCGACGTACATCTCCATCACGCGGATCCGCTCAGCGGGCGAGTCGGTGCGTTTGCTCAGCTCGGCCACGACCCCGGCCAACGTCTCGGCCGAAGCAGTCTTCATCAGTTCCATCGACACGTCCCACGCCTGTCGGCGGACGGCCGATTCTGTCTCGGCCTTCGGATCGGTCAGGGCGAAGACATCCTTAAGATAGTCTCCCCCGCCCAGCCGACCCAAGGCAACCAGGCTTGCCTGGCGAATCCCGCGGTCCTTGTCCTTCAGCAGCGGCTTGATCGCCTCGGCCGTCTCTTCGCTCCCCAGCTTCATCAGCCCGTTGACCGCCGCCAGCCGAACGCGCGTGGACTCGTCCTTCAGCCCGCTCTTGAGGGCGTCGAGGAACGCCTCGTCCCCGAGAGTTCCCATCGCAACCAGCAACGAGGTACGGGTCTCGACGTCGTTGTCCGAGGCGGCGACTTTGGCGTACCGTGTGAGCAGTGCATCGCGGGCGGCCGACCGAAGCTTCTCGCTGAGCTTGCTCGCCTGGGCGATGCGTCCCAAGGCGGCGGCGGCAGAGGCGGTCAGGCGTCCGTCGGTGCTCTCGATATCGCGAATCAGCAGGGCCATCGCGTCGGTCGCGCGGAGCCGTCCGACGGCTTTGTGCAGCGCCTGGCGAACCGGCGAATTCTTCTCGATCTCCAGGCGATCCAGCAGCGCGGGGATGCTCTTCTCATCGCCCAGACTCGCCACCAGCAGGGCCGAGACACGCCGCCCGGCGGGCTCCTTTTGGCTGAGCTCCTTGCGGACCTCTTGGCGCAGGGACTCGGAGATGCTCTCGCCGGCGGCAATCTGCCGCTCGACCAGGCCCATCGCCGCCAGACGCACCGAGAGGACAGGGTCCTTCATGAGTCCCACCAGCATCGCGTCGCGCTGCGTGCGGGGCGTGGCGGTGTACAGGTCCGACATCGCCTGGGTCAACCGCTCGCGAAGCCGGGTGTTCTCGGCTTCCAGCGTGGACTTACTGACGGCCAGGCTGTTGGCCAGATCCGCCAGCCACACGGTACGGGGTTTGTTTTTGTTGCGGGCCCACCACTGCTTCCAACGGTCCGCGTCGTTGCCGAAAGCGCTGATGTTCGTGAGCCTCTCCAACGCCTTGAACGCAGCTGAGCGAATGGCTGCATTCTCGTCGTCCAGCAGTTGCACGAGGGTGTCGACGGCGCTTTTGTCCAGCAGGTTCTGCAGCGCGGTGATCGTCGCGATGCGGACGGATGTCTCGGCCTGATCGTCGAGCGCAATCTTGATGAGCTTCTTGGTGACGCCGTGGTTGGAGTACGTCGCCAGCGCGCGGGCAGCGTGCGGCCGAACCGACGCGTCCGACCCGGTCAACATCTCCATCAGCGGCGGGATGAATTCCTTCCGTCCGCCGTTCTGGCGGGCGATGGCCTCGGCGACGGCGATCTGGGCGGGGCGGTTTCCGGCGTCTTTGAGGAAGTCCCGCAGAGCGGCGATCGCCTGGGGATAGTCCCGCGTGAGCAGACCGGCCGCCGCTTCCAGGCGAGTCTTCGCGGATCGCCCTTCCTCCCCCAACTGGGCCACCCAGATGCGAAGCTCGGTGGCCTCGGCCTTGGTCAGGACGGGCTTGGGCTCGGTCTGACCCGACGATGCCCCCGGCGCGTGGAGCAATCCCGCCAGCAGCCAGACCGCCAGCCAGACCCTCCCGCAGGTTGACATCGATCGATTCACCATAGCCTCGTCCCGTTAAACACGCACAGCCCCCGCGGGTTCCACTCTCTCTATCGGAACCTTCGGGGATATCCCGCAAGTCGCGGTGAGGGGTTTTTCTACCGCGGCGCTGAGTATTGGACGCACAGGGGCCGCATTCGTTCGCGCCGGGTGGGCGAGAGAGGTCAAACTGCGGCGGCCGGGGGGCGGGTCAGTCCTTGTAATCGCCGGGATCTTTGCCCTGTTCGATCCAGCTGACCTTGGCGACGCGTCGCTCGTGTCGACCTCCGCCTTCGAACTCGGTGTCCAGCCAGCCGGAAACGATACGGCGAATGAGTTCCTCGCCCAGCACATCGCTGGCCAGGCAGAGGACGTTGGCATTGTTGTGCCGTCGTGACATCTGGGCGGTCAGCTCGTCGTGGCAGAGTGCCGCGCGCACGCCGTGGACTTTGTTCGCGCAGATATCCATTCCGATCCCGCTTCCGCAGATGAGGATCCCCCGATCGACCAGCCCGTCGGCGACGGCCTTGGACGCCGGAAACGCCACGTCCGGATAGTCGCAACTCTGCCCGGAATTGGTGCCCAGATCGAGCACCTCGTGCCCCATCTCGTTGAGCAGCACGCAGGTCTTTTCCTTGACCGAGTGCCCGCGATGGTCGGCTGCCACGGCAATCTTCATAGCAATCCTTCATCCATACGTGTACGTATCGCCCGTGCGATCTGCCGGGCGGTTTCCCTGTAGACGTCCAACCCACCACCAATCGGGTCGGTCACGTCACCCGCATCCAACAGGGGCAGAACACCGTCGGGCCCCGAAGGAACCATCCGGTGAACCTGCTGAACATGAGAGCCCGTCATGCAGAAAACCACATCACATGACTGTAACAATTCGGGGGTGGCTTGTCGACTCAGATGTGACCCGATATCCACGCCCCATTCTTCCGCAGCGGTGACGGCTTCGGGCGTCGGAGGCGTTCCGTCCCCCGCGAACACACCCGCCGAGAGTACCTCCACGCCGCGATCGGCCAACTCCCCTGTCGCACATCCCATCCGCTCAGCCAGAAGTGCCCGGGCGATTCCCTCGGCCATCGGGCTGCGGCAGGTATTGCCCGTACAGACGAACGCCACGCGAAACCGCATCGCCTCGGCAATGTGGCTGTGGGAGTAGATTCCTTCCCGCACGATCTTCCAGGACCCGTCCGGCTGGAAGAGGACGATGGTGCTGTCGATTCCCGACGTCGGTCCGGCGTCCAGCAGCAGATCGAACCGGCCGTCAAGCGAACGCAGCACGTCGTCGCCCGACCGCGGCGAGGGTTCGCCCTTGCGGTTCGCGCTGGGGGCCACGACGGGTCCGTCGACGGCAGAGAGCATGGCCCGGGCGGTCGGATGGTCCGGGAAACGCACCCCGAGGATGCCTCCCGGCGCCAAGACCTCGTGCAACCCTGCCGACTGGAGCGAATCATCGGCCAACGTGCCCCCGGTCGGCAGCAGGCAGGTGACCGGGCCCGGCCAAATGGACTGGATCAGCCTTCCTGCCGTGTCCGGGACCTCCGTGAGATAGCGCGTCAGCTGCTCCAGCTCCCCGATGTGCAGCGAAAAGGGGTTCTCGGGGCGATCCTTCAGCTCCCGAAGGCGCGCGAGGGCAGCGGAGTCCGACGCCAGCACAGCCAGGCCGTACACCGTCTCGGTTGGGAAACCCACCATGTGACCGGCCCGCAGGGCGTCGGCAGCCTGCAGGGCGACCTCATGAAGGTTCGTCGCGTCGACCTGTATCACGTCGGTAGCCATCGCCGGGCATTATGACGGCTGACGCTGACAGTCGCAAGCCCGGCGAATGGACCTTTGGTCGCCGAAGGCGTACACTGATGCGGCCGTCCAACAGAACAGCATTCCAAGGAGCCCGACTTTGCCTGACGTCCCGCAGACCATCGAAACCGCACACTGGTACGACGCGCTGACCTTCGGCGTGGAAGGCAAGGCCTTTCCGGACACCAGCCGATTCTCGCAGCGCCTCCCCGACCGGGCCCAGCAGCACCTTCGCCCCGAGCTGTGGAGCAAGGTGTTCACCTCGGCGGGGTTCTGTGTGCGCTTTCGCAGCGACTCGCCTCGGCTGTGGGCCCGATGGCGACTGGCCGAGCTGAATGGCGCTGCTCGACAAGAGACGCTCCTGCGCAGGGCGGGGCTGGATCTCTACGCCCGGGACACCAAGGGTACATGGCGATGGGCGGGACAGGGCCTCGCCCAGAGCGATTCCAGCGACCAGGAAGCGTTGCTGACCTGGAGCGAGATGGACCCACAGCCCCGGGAATACCTGCTGTATCTGCCCCTGGGAAGCGCATGCGAGGCGTTGCACGTGGGCACGGTTCCCGGTGCGACGCTGGACGCTCTCCCGCCGCGAACGACCAACGCCATCGTGTTCTACGGTACGAGCATCGTCCATGGCGGGGCAGCCTCCCGCCCGGGAATGGCCCATCCGCACATCCTCGGGCGTCGGCTGGACGTGCCGGTGTACAATCTCGGCTTTCCCGGGCAGGGGCAACTGGACCTGCCGATTGCCGATCTGCTGGGTGAGCTGGATACGGTGATCGTGGTGATCGACTGCCTTCCCAACTGCTCGGCCGAGATCGTGGCCGACCGGACCGGGCCGTTCGTGCGTCGGCTGAGAGAGCACAGCCCGAGCACACCGATTGTCCTGGTGGAAGAGGCGGACCACCCGCTGGCGGTGTTCAGTTCGTCGCGCCGCCAGGAACGGCTGGAGAAGCGGGCCACCTTCCGCGCCGAGTTCCGCGCATTGGCCGACGCGGGCATCGACCATCTGCATTACATCCCGGGCGGCGATCTGTTCGGCGACGACGGCGAAGCCACGATCGACGGGATTCACCCCACCGACGTGGGGTTCCTCCGCCAGGCGACGGTGATGGAGCCGGTCCTGCGAGGGCTGCTGCCGGCGTGAATCGCCCGTTTTCCCGGGTGCCCGGGCGGACGGCGATACCATTATGCATCATGGCAGAGACACAAGGAAAACACGCATCGTATCGTGAGCAGATGGTGCTTCACCAACTCGTCCAGCGCGGCATTGAGGATCAGCGCGTCCTGGACGCCTTCCGGGTGGTCCCGCGCGAAACCTTCATGGGCGACGTTTCGCCCCGCGAGGCCTACGCCGACGCTCCACGCCCCATCGGGCATGGGCAGACGATCTCCCAGCCCTACATCGTGGCGGTGATGCTCGAGGCGCTGCAGGTTCAGCCCACCGACCGCGTGCTGGACATCGGCCTGGGCAGCGGATATCAGACCGCCCTTCTGGCCAAGCTCGCTGAGCACGTGTACGCCATCGAGCGGATCGAAACACTCACGAAGCGGGCGGACGGAATCCTGCGCGACCTGGAGATTGACAATGTCACCACGCGCACCGGTGACGGGACGCTGGGTTGGCCGGAGCATGCCCCGTTCGACCGCATCATCTCCGGTGCCGGCGGACCGAAGATTCCCGAGCCCTGGATCGACCAGCTCGCCGAGGGCGGCCGATTGATCTGCCCGGTGGGTCCCGAACACGCTCAGCACCTCATGATCGGCGAGAAGCGCGATGGCATCCTGCACGAAACCACCGGCTGTGGCGTGCGGTTCGTACGCCTGATCGGTGAAGAAGGCTGGCAGCCCAGCGGAGGCTGACGATCGGGTCAGGAGCGCGACTCGCGCTCGGCCCGGACATCCGCGGCGCAGGCGTCGAGCCGTTTACGCAGATCCGCCACCACGTCGGGGTATTTATCCGCGAGGTTGTAGCTCTCCTGCGGGTCGCGTTCCATGTCGAACAGTTGGGGCATTTCCTTGGTCTTGTCGTCGAATCCGAAGGCCACGTGCAGCTTCCACTTGCCCACGCGAATCGCCTGCAGCGTGTCGTGAAAGAAGTAGCACAGCTGCTCGTGCGGCGGCACGTCGCCGCCGACCAAGGCCGGGGAGATGTCCACTCCGTCGAAGGTCCGCTCGCCCGGCAGGTCCGCCCCGGCGAGGTTGGCGATGGTGGGCAGCAGATCCAGTTGGCTGGCGACCTGCTCGCAGACACTGCCCGCCGGGATGGTTCCCGGCTGACGGGCGACGAACGGCATGCGGATACCGCCCTCGTACACGTCGAACTTTCGGCCGCGAAAGCCGCCCGTGCTGCCCTCGAACCACGGACCGTTATCACTGGTCACGATCAGCAGCGTGTCCTCGGCGAGGCCGAATTCGTCGAGCTTGTCCATCAGACGCCCGAGATGGAAGTCGATGCACTCGATCGTGTCGCCGTACGTTCCGCCGTCCGATTGGCCGCGGAAAGCAGGCTCCACGTACAGCGGGATGTGGGGCATGGTGTGGGCGAGATAGACGAAGAATGGCTCGTCGCGATGGGCTTGGACAAACTCGATCGCCCGGTCGGTATACCGCCGGGTCAGGTCCGCCTGGTCGACCTCTTCCTCGATAACGTCCTCGCCGTCGTAGAGGTGCAGCGGACTCATATCGTTGCTGTAGAGCAGCCCGAAGTACTCGTCAAACCCGTGGCGGATCGGGTTGTGCTCGGGCCGGCAACCGAGATGCCACTTGCCGGCCATGCAGGTCGCGTAGCCGGCGGTTTTGAGGTACTCGGCGACGGTGGTGTCCTGGGCGGCGATCCCTTCGGTATCGCGCGGGAACAGCACGCGTCCGATGCCCGCTCGCTGGCCATACCGCCCGGTAAGCAGTCCGCAGCGCGACGGCGTGCAGATCGAGGCTGCGGCGTACATCTGCGTGAAGCGGATCCCGGTCTCTCCGACGCGGTCCATGTTCGGTGTCCGGATCGAGGTGGATCCGAAGCATCCCATGTCTCCATATCCCATGTCGTCCATAAATATGACAACAACGTTCGGCTGACGGTTCGGCATTGGTCTCTCTTTTCTGGTGTAAACGGTTCGGGAGGGTTCGCCTCGCGTGAACCGCGGTTTCAGCGACTCTTCTCGGCGGCGATCTGCTTGTTGGCGTATCGCAGGTGGCTCAGCACGTTCCTCCACAGCTGGTTGTCGCTGTCGGGGAACGGCTGGGACGTCAGCGGCGTGATCATCTCACGGACGTGCTGGAAGTCTTCGGCGGCGTCCTCCCACCGTTTGCGTTTCGTTTTGATGTAGGCTTTGCGGTAGGCGCTGTAGACGCGATCCACCAGCTCCCGCGTGGCGTTGAAGAACATCGTGCTGTCCTGCGAGCGGGCAAAGGCGACGCTGCCCTTGTACTCCTGGTGAAGCTTGAAGTACTTCACAGCCCATGCGAGGTTGCCGGTTCGCTCGCGGTTGCGATAGTGCGAGCGCGCCTTCTCAAGGGCCTCCTTGGCCTTGATCTCATCCACCTGCACGCTGATATCGAGAGGTCCTTCGATGACCTCCTTGATCTCGGTGCGGCTGAGAATGTCCGGAACGCCGCCGCGATCGGCCTCCTCCCCGCCACGTGTGGCGAAGAACAGGATCAAGGCGACCATTGCCGCCAGATACACCCCGCCGAAGATGACGTACTTGCGCGTCTTGGCCTTCTTGCGGGCGTCGGCTTCGCTCTCGCCGTCGGCCTGGTCTGACGCGGCCACTGCCTCGGGAGAGTCCATCGGGGGGGGCTTGGGACCCTGCTCCGGCGTCTGGGTGGGAGGCGGAGCGGGCTTGACCGGCTGGAGGCCTCGCTCGGCCATCGCTTCTTTCGGGTCGTCCTCGGGCGAGACATACAGGATGCGCGTCTCCTGACCGACGCCCAGAATGTCGCCGGTCTCCAGGAGGATCTGCTTGCGCTTGTAGCGTTTGCCGTTGACCTCCGTGCCGTTTGCCGAGCGATTCTCCACAGCCCAGCCTTCGGGCGTGAGCTCGAACACCAACTGCTCACGGGACGCCGCCTCCTCGCGCAGCGGGATGTCCGCCTGCGACGAGCGTCCCATCAGCGCCTGCTGCCCAAGCACCACGGCATGCTCACCCGCCTGCGGGCCCGAGAGGAATACCAGCTCTGGACAAGGTTCTGCCATGTGTTTTTCCATTCATGCCGGCCGACCGAACTCGGCGTCGGTCGACGGGTTGTACCTAGAACAATCCTTTTGTGGCGCCCCGGAGGATCGCCGGTCCGAACACCGCCAGAATGACGGCCATCACCAGCAGCAGACAGGGGATGAGAATCCGCACGCTGGCCACGGCGGCCTTGTTCTCCGCCCGCACCGATCGCTGCAGCCGAAGCAGCTTCGCCTGGTCGCGAAGGACCACGCCCAGCGGTGTTCCAAGTTCCTCGGCCTGCATGACGCTGGCGGTGATGCTCCGCAGCGATTCCAGCGGAACGCGTCGCGCGAGGTTCTGCAATGCCCGGCGGCGGGTGGCGCCCAACTCCATCTCCGCGAGCATCGTTTTGAACTCCACGTTCAGCGGGTCGTCCCCGCTTTCGGAGGTAATGGTCTGGACGGCCTCGGTGAAGTTGGCCCCGGCGCCCATCGCCAGGGCGATCAGGTCCAGGGCATAGGGAACGCGCCGACGGATGACCATCAGCCGCTTCTGGGCCTTGTCGTAGAGCTTGTACAGCCCCACGCCCACCCCGCCGAGAAACATCACGATCAGCAACACCACGCTGAATTGCTGGAGAACAAGCAGGTGGAACGCTTCGAGGAGCCCCGCCGCCGCCAGACCGCCGGCCATGCACACCGCCAGATACTCCTCGGCAGTGTAATAGTTCGGGCTGCCGGCCGAGACAAGGTTGCGGTCGACCCAGTCCTTCACCCCGCCCAGCGAAATCGAATGGCTGACCCCCAGCAACACCCACATCAGCGGCTTGGTGAGGGTCTGCTCGAAAACGGTCTCGCGGTCGGAGTGACCGGTCGCGATGGCTGCGGCGCGTTGCGGGGAGAGCTTCGGCGAGCCGGACTGCCCGAACAGGCCCGCGATGAACGTGGCAACGGTCAGCCCGATCAGCGCGGTCATCGCGCCCTGGAGGCGGTCGCCGCTGAGAAGCATCGCCCCCAGACCGCCCGCCACGCAGATCGGCAGGACGACCAGGAGGATCAGAACCGTGGTTCGTTTCATCTCGGGCCCCGTTTCATATGTCCACCGCCACGATCTTGCGGATCCAGAGGAATCCCGCGACGTTCAGCACCAGGATCACCGCGAGAATCAGCTTGCCCATGTCCGTGGTGAACATCGCACGCACACCGGCCGGGTCCACCAGCAGCGCCAGGAGCCCCAGCACGACGGCGGGCATGGCCCCCAGCCAGCGGGCCGTGGCGCGCCCCTGGGCGGTGAGCGACTCGATGCGCTTCTCCAGTCGTTGGATCTCCCGGACGCTCTCGGCGATGCGGTCCAGCGTCTCACCGAGGTCGCCGCCGCGCTCGCGGTGGGTGTGCAATGCGGAAAACAGCAGGCGGAAGTCCCCCGAGTCGATCCGCTCGGCCGCGTTGTCCATCGCCTCGTCCAGCGGCACGCCGTATTCGTACTCCCGCAGCAGGTGGCCGAACTCCTCGCAGATCGGGTCGGCCCCGTCACGGGCAATCATCTGCATCGCCTGCACCAGGTTGAGCCCGGCCCGCACGCCGGAAGCAAGTGTCTGCACCGCTCCGACCAGTTGCTCTTCCAGCTTACTCACGCGTCGCCGTTTGAGATACCGCATCGCCAGGTTCGGCAGGAACAATCCGCCCACGAAGAACAGAACCGCCCCCCAGATGCTGCTGGTCAGGACGTACCCCAGCAGCGCCGTCATGACGATCAGGACCCACACGAACGCCATCGCCACGCCCGGATTGGTGGACGAGAGCATCTGTCCGCGCAGGACATCGTCGAACTTGCGGTATTGCCCGCCGAGATACGCCATCAGCGGCCTTCCGCCAATGCGGACGGCGGTGGCCGTCAGAAGCCCCAAAACCACGCTGACGGCAACCTGCGCCGGGGTGAATGTGATCAGTTGGGCGATCACGTGAACACCTCGATTCCGAGAATATCACGCTCGACCAGCTCCTGGGCGAAAATCGGCAAATACCCCGTATGCCGCAGCGGGCCCACCTTGCCGTGCTCGCCGGGAATCGCTTTGGCGAGGAACACGTCCTCCGTGATGATTCGACTGGTGTCCGGATCCAGACCGACCACCTCGCTGACGTGCGTCACGCGGCGCGATCCGTCCTGGAAGCGCGAAATCTGGACCACCAGGTCCAACGCGGCGACGATCTGCTCGCGGATCGCCCGGATGGGCATCTCGACGGCCATCAGGACCATCGTCTCGATCCGCAGCAGCGTGTCGGCCGGGTTGTTGGCGTGGATGGTGCTCAGCGACCCGTCGTGCCCGGTGTTCATCGCCTGGAGCATGTCCAGCGCCTCGGGCCCGCGCACCTCGCCCACGATCAGTCGATCGGGGCGCATGCGCAGGGCGTTCTTGACCAGCTCGCGGATCGTGTAGGCGCCCTTGCCTTCCACGTTGGCCGGGCGCGTCTCGAGGCGGACGAGGTGCTCCTGCTGGAGTTGCAGCTCAGCCGAGTCTTCAATGGTAACAATGCGCTCGTCGCCGGGAATGAAATTGCTCAACACGTTCAGCGTGGTCGTCTTGCCGCTGCCGGTTCCGCCGGCGATCATGATATTCTTTCGGCCGACAACGCAGGCCCGCAGGAACTGGGCGGTCGACTCGCTCAGCGTGCCCCGCTCGACGAGGTCGTCGATGGTAAACGGAATGCGGGCGAACTTGCGGATCGTCAGCGTCGGGCCCGAGAGACTCAGCGGATTGATGACCGCATTCACGCGCGAGCCGTCCGGCAGGCGGGCGTCCACCAGCGGCGTGGACCGGTCGATCCGCCGTCCCACCGGTGTGATGATTCGCTCGATAACGCTTTCGACGATCTCGTCGGAGAAAAAGCTCCGCCCGGTGTTCTGCAGCACGCCGTCTTTCTCGATGTAGATCTTGTCGCGCCCGACGACCATGATCTCGTTGATGTTGGGCATCTCCAAAAGGTCCTGCAGCGGTCCGTAGCCCAGCACGACGTCTTCGATCTCCTTCGAGAGCATCCGCCGGACGATGTACCGCCGCAGCTCCGGGCTCAGGCGGGGCGTGATGCGCTGCAGCTGGGCGTTCCACTCGGCTTCGACCGTGGCGACGTCCTCTTTCAGCGTGTGCGGGCGCAGCCGAAGCGGGAAATAACCCACCACGTCGCCCACCATCCGGGAGATCGCTTCCTCGTGCGTCTGGTTGAGCAGCTCGGAATGCTCAAAGCCGTAGCTGTACATCAGCTTGCCGGTCGCCCGTCGGGTGAGCTCGGTAACCACCGCCCGCCAGAGAAACTCGCGGACGAGGTGCTCGGACATCTCCGTGTCGATATCCTCGATGTGGCGATCGATGATCTCATCGAGATTCTTCTTGATCATGATCACCAGTTGCTCGTCGGCGCCGGCCTGGCCGGTCACACGAAGGTTCAGGCGTTCGAGCAGTTCGGCGTGGAGATTCTGCTCCAGCTCGATGACGCGTTTCCTCGGCGAGGCGGACACCTTCTGCCCTTGCACCCGTCGCGAGGAAGGCTCCATCATGTAGATGCTGAACTCGCCGATGCGGATCTCGTCGCCGTAGCTGACTTTCGTCCGTTCCTGAACGTCCAGATCGCGGTTGGCGACGGTCAGGCCGTTGAGGCCGAGCGATTCGATGAAGTACGTCCCGTTGTCGCGGAACAGTCGGGCATGCTCGCGCGACACGAACGGACTGCGCAGCGTCACGTCGTTGCTTTCCTCGCGGCCGATGGTGACATTCTCGTCATCGACCTCGTGGACGTCGCGCTCATCGGAGTATTGATTGTAGACCCAGATTTCCACGTATGACTCCCGGCCTATTCGAACCCATCGGATGATCCACCGCGACGCCCACCCACCCTGGCGGGCAACTCGTCGAGTTCATCGTGGATCTTGCCGGCATCCTCCGGGCGGGATTCGGTCGACGGGCGAACGTCGATCCACAAGCTGCCCTCGACCCACGTCATTACGTTCTTGAGCTGCTTGGAAACCTCCGGACTCACCTGCACCTGGATCGTGCGATAGCGGCTTCGCGAGCCGCCGCGCCCATCGAGCTCCTCGCCCGGAACGCGGATGACCTTGACAGCCGGTATGATCACGAATGTTCGGGCGGCCTTTTCACCGGGCGGGCGAAGGATGCCCAGCACGTCGATGTGATCCCCACGGCGAAGCAGCTCGCCGGGCGATTTACGCGGATCGAATTCGATGGTGGTCCCGCGCATGCCGATCTCGATGTCCGTCCCGTCCGACGTGTTGCCGGGCGACATGAAATGGTCCCAAAGGAGGACTTCGTTCTTATCGATCGGCTTACGCAATCGGTCCTGAAGCGCCGAGCCGATATCCTGCTTGTAGACCGGCGTCCCGAGGGACTCGGCAACTCGCCCGGGGATGGACACCTCCCGCAGGTCGCTCATCTCGATTTCTTCCCGGGCACGAGCGTCACGGCGGAGACGGTAGACCGTCCTGCTCTCGCCACGGGCCGCGCTGCGAACCTGCTCGATGTGGATGTTGTAGATCACCATGACCACCAGCCCCAGAAACACGGAGATCAGCAGGAGTTTGGTGTTGTTCACTCTCGGTTGCTCGTCAGCCATGCCTTCACCTCGATCGACCCGCAGCCGATTGCTCGCGGGCTATTACGGTTACCTGTATCTTGCTCTTTCTCTCGCGATTTCGCAAGGTGACCTCCAGCGTGTCGCCCGCTTTTTCGCCCACCAGAATCAGCCCGCCGCTTCGCATCACCGCGTCCCGAACGAGTCTGTAGCCCATCTTTTTCAGCGCCGAGCGGTAGTGGTCGGCCGCCTCGGCCATCGGAAGATCGCCCTCGTAGCGGAACGTCGTCGCCCCGTCCGGGGATCGCATCGCGAACACACGAACCAGCGGGCTGGGAGGATCCAGCGGTCCATTGGCGTCGTCGATCGCCTTGATGCCGACTTCGGCCAGGGGGTCGGAGACCAATCCCCGCGGGCTGCGCCGGCCGGTCTGGCGATTGCGATCGTACTGCAGGAGATCTCCGGGCTGGGCATTCTCGTTGGCGGCCGAAGCGGGCCAAAGCTCGCCAACCAGCCAGACACCCGTCAGACCCAGCAGCACCATCACAGCCAGGCCGACCAGCAGGCGGCGACGCCGTTTGGCCGGGGAACGCGGGGGGGAAGGTCGGGGCGGGTCGGCTGACACGTCAGTGGAGTCCTTACCATCCATTGCGGATGATGGAGTGGATCTCGGCGGCCAGCGAGTCGCCCGGCGCGTCGATCCGGTCCAGGGAGTCCACCATGTCCCGCAGGTACGAGTCGCGAATGGTGCTGCTCACCGACGCCTGGCGGCGTCGCCATTCCACGCCGTCCCGCGTGTGGTGATTCCGGATCGCCCCGGTGAACCACGCCCACAGCGGGACCTCGGTAGGAAACTCGGCCGACAGCCTGCGCCATGAACCCCGCCGGAACCGGTTCACGATCATCTCTTCGGC
>CAZYIH010000057.1:0-8517 GCA_964646915.1 uncultured Planctomycetaceae bacterium
GCAGCCCGGCGAACTGCCCGACACGCCCAGCCCCGCCCGGCCGAGAAGGCCATTCCCCGACACGGTCGAGCCGATGCCCCAGCCGGAGGGGCAGTTGATCGGCGCATGACCGCCTCAAAGGGGTTGCATGGATGGCGCCTGATTCGTACAATCGTCGCTTTGCTAACCCCTGACAGACGAGGTCCCCATGGGTCAACGAAGAGAACGGCTGGATGGCCGACTGAAAAAACAGGCGGAGACGCGCCGCAAGAACGCTCCCCGCAAAGCCAAAGAACGTGCCCGACGCGAAGCCCGACGGGCCGCCGTTGCCGAACTCCGCAACGACAGCGACCAGACGGAAAAGGCCGGCAAGGCCGAACAGAGCGAACAGGCCGAACAGAACGAACAGAGCAACGAGTAACCCCGCTCGCTTCATCCCCAGCGGGACACAGCATCGCGGACCTTTCCTCCGGCGAGGGAAGGTCCGCTTCCATGCGCAGCGGCGCTACCGATCGGGCGAGTCTGCCGGGCTGGCCTGCTGGGACTTCGCCCCCAGCGGAGTGAGTACGCCCACGTCTTCCATGAAGGTGGTGACCATCCACTCGGCCTCGGGCACGGTAAGCGTGCCGTCCTCGTCGGCGTCGGCCCGGGTCATGTAGGTGGCGAACCGCTTCTCGATTTCCGCCCAGATCAGCTTTCGCTCGTCGGCGTTGAATCGCCCGTCCTGGTCGCGGTCGTGCGGCGTGATCATCTTCTCGACGTAATTCTGCATCGCCTCGCGAGATCGACGGTCGAAATCGATCTTCTCGACCATGTCCGCCTTGCCGTCGCCGTCCATGTCCATCTCGTTGCGGAAGCGGTTCTTCACGCGGTTGGCCGCCGCGATGAACTGAGCGTTCTTGATGATGGACATCTTCTCCATCCGCGAGATTTCTCCGTCACCGTCGGCGTCCATCACCTTCGTCATAATCTGCTTGCCCAGATCCCGCATCTTGTCGCGATACGTCTTGCGGACGGCCTTCTCTTCGTCGGAGAATTCGCCGTCGCCGTCGTCGTCGAACAGCAGCAGCTCCCATTTGCGCTCGCGTTTGCGTCGGCCTCGATGCAGGTCTCGCCACACCTGACGGCGTTCCTCGTGTGTGAGCACGCCGTTGGCGTCGGCGTCGTAGCGGTCCAGCAGCGCCTTATACCGAAGGCCGTTCTCGGTGCGATAGGCCGTCCGTCGCTCGCCGGGCGAGAGCGCCCCGTCACCATCCGCGTCGTACTTCTTCAGCAGCATCTTCTCGGAGGGCATCGGCGGCAACAGCGGAGCGTTGGAGTCGGCTTGGGCAGGACTCCCGCCGCCGTTTGTCGGCTTGGCCGGGCCGACCTTCTTCCGCCAGGGCAGCTTGCCGGCGCGCATGGCGGCGTTGGCGGCAGCGTACTCTTTCGCCGAGAGCTTGCCGTCCTTGCCGGTGTCCCAGGCAGCGAGGATCTTCCTGCCCAGCCCGCGGCGGTAGGCGTCGGCTTCGAACCAGTCGATCTCGCCGTTGCGGTCCTTGTCATACGCGGCGATGTCACTCCAGCGGTCGAAAACGCGGGCGAATCCATCCTTCTTTTTGGCGCTGGCAAGGAACTCGTCTTTCGAGAGTTCGTTGTTCTTGCCGGCCGACTTGAGAAAGCGTGCCCGCTCGCGCTGCGGAACGTAAGGCTGCACCAGCCCCTTGAGGACGTCATTTGCGTCGGCGGCCTCTGCCCTGCCGGCCTGTCCGACCAGCGCCACCACAACCGTCGCGATGCCAAGAAACACCATTCGTCGCGGAGTCATATCATTCTCCTTTGCCCGTCCGCCTGATCGATGAACGAGCCTATGCATTGTACCGTATGTCTGCATCTCTGCAGCCCTTTTGTCCGATGAAAGATACGTCGCCTTTGGGCGGTCCTCCCCGGGTGCGCCTACAATACTTCCGGGTCGCACGCCGATCGTCGGCACCGGTCAGCCGAGATATTCGCACCACCCGAGGTGACAGATGGGATGCCTTAAAGGAAAGAAGAAGGCCAAGGACAAACCGGGCAACTACCGCTGCAAGAAATGCGGGGCAATCCACGAGAAGAAGAAAAAGCTCTGCAAGCCCAAGAAAATCAAGGACAAAGACAAGGACTGACCCCGCTCCTTCGACGCAACGACGGGCGGACCGAAAGGCGATGCATGCTCGAACACATTGATCTGGCCCGTCGCGTAAGAAAGAAGGACTTTAAGGCCGCCGAGGACGAATGGGACATCCGCCTCGGACAGCTCCAGCGGGCCGCCCACGAGGCGAACATCCCCATCGTGATCGTCTTCGAGGGCTGGGACGCCGCGGGCAAGGGAACGCTCATCAACAACCTCATCCTGCCGCTGGATCCTCGCGGGCTGAAGGTGTACTCCACGCTGGAACCCACCGAGGAAGAATCTCTGCGCCCGTTCCTGTGGCGGCCTTGGATTCGCACGCCCCAGCGCGGCCGAGTTGCCATCTTCGATCGGAGCTGGTACCGCCAACTGCTCACCGAACGCGTCGAGGGCGGCCTCGAGGGCGCGCCGCTCCACCGGGCGATCGAGGATATCCAGGCGTTCGAGCGTCAACTCGCCGACGACGGCGCGGTGCTGATCAAGCTGTTCCTGCATATCTCCAAGGACGAGCAGGCCAAGCGGTTCAAGAAACTCCGCAAGAAGAAGACCACCGCCTGGCGCGTCACAAAGAGCGACCTGGCCCGACACAGGAAGTACGACGAGTACCTCGCTGCCGCCAACGAGATGCTCACCGAGACCGACGCCGAACACGCCCCGTGGACGATCATCGAAGCCCACGATGAGCGATTCGCCACGCTGAAGATCTTCAACACAGCCGCCCTGGCGATCGAACGGGCGCTGGGGCAGGCCGGCGAGCAACCGGCATCGCCGTCGGCCCCTCCCGCAGCCGAGAAGGCAGAGATGCCCGACGAACTGCGTTCCAGCATTCTCGAAGACGTGGACCTCACTCAATCGCTGGACAAGCCCGAGTACAAGGACCGTCTCGACGCCGCCCAGAAAAAGCTCCGCAAGCTCGAACACCGCATCTACATGGAGCGAATCGGCGTCGCGATTGTCTACGAAGGCTGGGACGCCGCGGGAAAAGGCGGGAATATCCGTCGACTGACGCGCGAGCTGGACCCGCGGGGCTACGAAGTGGTCCCCATCGCCGCACCAAACGACATCGAAAAGGCCCACCACTACCTCTGGCGGTTCTGGACGCAGGTCCCCAAGGCCGGGCACATCACGATATTCGATCGCAGCTGGTACGGCCGCGTGCTGGTCGAACGGGTGGAGGGCTTCTGCTCGGAAACCCAGTGGCGCCGGGCGTACCGCGAGATCAACGAGATGGAACGCCACATCACCAACTTCGGGCACCTGCTGCTGAAGTTCTGGCTGCACATTTCGCCGGCCGAGCAGCTCGCCCGCTTCGAGGCACGCCAACAGACCGAGCATAAGCAGTGGAAGATCACCGAGGAAGACTGGCGGAACCGCGAGCGATGGGACGACTACGACGCCGCCGTCGAGGAGATGCTTTTCCGCACCTCGACCCCGCAGGCGCCTTGGACCATCGTCGAGAGCAACTGCAAGCGGTTCGCCCGCGTCAAGACCATCGAAACCGTCTGCGACGCCATCGAAACCGCACTCAAACGCTGACCCTCCACGGGTTTTGAAGGTACGATCCGGGCCGCCTTCCCCCGACGGCCGCGATTTGGGGCCGCCAAGCCTGACGGATTGCACGGAATCTCTCTTGGCCGATCGGGACGAATCGTCCATAATAGCGGGACTTCGCGGTTGGCCCGCGCGCCGCAAGGCCCGGCCGATCGACAGACCGAAATACAACCAAAAGGAGCGCCCGCCAAGGCAGGGGGACGTTGACAACCGTCACCGCGGCCGCGGGCACTGGAGCATTCCATGGCTTGCTTTGCAGGAATCGACGTGGGCGCCGTCTCAGCGAAGGCTGCCCTGATCAGCGACAACCCGCAGACGCCCATCCCGCCTGGATGGGAATCGCTCGGTGAGATCCCCTTCGGACCGGCCGCCGGGAAGACGCTGGCCATCAGCGAATACCGCCGCACCCGAGGACGTCCCATGGAGGCGGCCGACGAACTCCTCCAGCAGATCATCCAGACCGTCGGCAACGACAACCTCGCCGGCGTGACGGTCACGGGCAGCGCCTCCAAAGCCGCCGCCGGCGGGCTGAACGCCGTGTCCGTCAACGAATTCAAGGCCATCGCCAATGGCGTCGCCGCGATGGACATTCCCGCCGAGACGATCTTCGAGATGGGCGGAGAGGCCTCCAAGTACCTGCGCCTGACCAGGAATGACGACGGCAGCCGAGCCATCGTGGACTACGCCACCAACGGCGACTGCGCCGCCGGTACGGGAAGCTTCATCGACCAGCAGTGTGGCCGCCTGCGTTACGAAGTCGAGAAGGTCGGCGACATCTGCCTCCAGGCCGAGCGGTCGGCACAGGTGGCCGGGCGATGCAGCGTGTTCGCCAAGAGCGACATGATCCACGCCCAGCAGAAGGGCTTCACGCCGGCCGAGGTGCTGCGGGGCCTGTGCGACGCGGTCGCACGGAACTTCCGGGCGGCCGTGGTCCGCTCGCACCCGGTGAGCCAGCCGGTGGCATTCATCGGGGGCGTGGCCGCCAACGTCGCGGTCGTCCGTGCGATGCGCGAAATCTTCTCGCTCGGCGACGATGAGCTGATCATCCCCGAGCACTTCATGCACGTCCCCGCCGTGGGCGCCGCGGTCGCCGCAGGCACCGCCGCCCGGCAGGACTCCCGCGGCGCGCCGTCGGCCTCGTCGCAGCCCGAAGCGCTCCCGCGCACCGCGCAGCTGAGCATGGACAACGTCGTGCTCCTGCGCGACCGGGTGAAACCCTATCAACCGCCCGCCGACGACGAGGCAATTCCCGCCTACCTGGGCATCGACATCGGCAGCGTCTCGACCAACCTCGTGCTGATCGACTCCCGCGGCAGGCTCATCACGGAGATCTACACGCGCACCCAGGGGCGACCCATCGAGGTGGTCTCCGAGGGCCTCAAGCAGCTTGCCGAGGAGTGGGGCTCGAAGCTTCGCATCTGCGGAGTGGGCACGACCGGATCCGGGCGGGAGCTGGTCGGCGCCCTGATCGGGGCCGACACCATCAATGACGAAATCACCTGCCACAAGACCGGCTCGACTTACGTCGGGCGGACGCTGCTTGATGGCAGAGTTCCGGACACGATCTTCGAGATCGGCGGGCAGGACTCCAAGTACATCTCGCTGCAGGACGGCGTGGTGGTGGACTTCACGATGAACGAAGCGTGCGCCGCCGGGACGGGCAGCTTCCTGGAGGAACGCGCCGAGGAGCTGGACATCTCCATCAAGGGCGAGTTCGCGGACCTGGCGCTGGCGAGCCCCTCGCCCATCCGCCTGGGCGAGCGATGCACGGTGTTCATGGAGCGCGACGTCAACTCCACGATGCAGCGGGGCGCCCGGAAAGGCGACGTGGTGGCCGGCCTGGCGTATTCGGTGGTCTACAACTACATCAACCGCGTCGTGAGAGGCCGACACATCGGCGAGACGATCTTCTTCCAGGGCGGAACCGCCTACAACGACGCCGTCGCGGCCGCGTTCAGCCAGGTCACCGGCAAGGAGATCATCGTCCCGCCGCACAACGGCGTGATCGGTGCGATCGGCGCCGCCTTGCTCGCGCGAGACAAGATGACCGCCGACCCCGACGTCGACGCCTCTCGCGCCGGCGGGCAACTGGGCGAATACGTCTCGGACGCCGAACACGCCGCAGCCGCCTCAGCCGCGGGGACGTCCTTCCGCGGCTACGACCTTTCCGCGGTGGACTACACGCTTCGGGAGTTCACCTGCAAAGGCTGCTCCAACGCCTGCCAGATCCAGGAATTCACCGTCGAGGGCGAGAAGACTTACTGGGGCGATAAATGCTCCGACCGCTTCCGCAAACAGGCCAAAGCCGCCACCGAACCGGCCATCGACGACCTGCTTGCCTTCCGCGACGCCGCCCTTCGAGACGACGCGCACCTGCCCGCCCCCCCCGCCGACGCGCCGGTGGTGGGCATCCCCATGACGATGTTCGCCTGGGAGCTGCTGCCCTTCTGGCAGACCTTCCTGGCGGAGATCGGCTATCGCGTGGAACTGGGCGAGCCGACCAACAAGCGCATCATCCAGGCCGGGCTCGACAGCGTCGTCGCCGAGCCGTGCTTCCCCATCATCGCCGCCCACGGGCATGCCATTCTCATGGCGCAGGCCGACGTGGACGCCGTGCTCGTTCCGAACATCATCTCCGGGGAGACACGCTGGATGCAGACCGAGGCGCACCTGTGCCCGTGGCATCAGACGCTTCCGTTCGTCACCCGACGTTCCCCGCAGATCGCCCCGCTGGCTGAGAAGTTCCTCTCCCCGCTGGTGCGTTTCCGCGAAGGACGCAAGATGGTCGCCAAGGAACTCACCCAGTACTTCCTCTCGGGCGACGCGCCCGGCGCCGAAAAGCTGACCCTGGGCAAATCGCGTATTCGCGCCGCCGTCCAGACCGCCTACGACGCCCAGGACCGCTTCCGGGCAAAGGTGCTCGCCAAGGGACGACACGCCCTCAATGCCCTCAACGCCTCGGGCGAGTTGGGCATTGTCCTGGTCGGCCGACCGTACAACATGTACGACGACGGCATCTGCCTCTCGGTCGGACGCAAGCTGCGGGACTACTACGGTGTGAACGTCCTGCCGATGGACTTCCTGGACCTGGACAACATCGACGTCGAGGACGTAAACCCCAACATGTACTGGAACCTGGGACGGCGTATTCTCGCCACCGCCAAGATCGTGGGCGACCATCCGAACCTGCACATCATCTACATCACGAACTTCAAGTGCGGGCCCGACTCGTTCATCAAGCACTTCGTGCGGTCGGCCTCGGGCAAGCCGTTCCTGTCGCTGCAGTTTGACGGCCACGGCAACGACGCGGGCATGATGACCCGCTGCGAAGCGTACCTGGACTCCAAGGGCATCCTTCGGCCGTGGCGGTCCGACGCCGCCGGTGTCCCGGCCGCCCAACCGGCAGAGTAACCCGCCCCGGCGCCGATGAAGCTACCCCATCCACATCTCACCAGGCAGTTCCTCGCCTTCTGCGTGGTGGGCGCGGTCAACACGCTTATCACCGTGGCCGCCCACCGCCTGCTGGTGTGGCTGGGCAGCTCGGCCGTTCCCGCCTACACGGTGGGCTACGCGCTGGGGATGGTCAACGGCTTTCTGCTGAACAAATTCTGGACGTTCCGCCACACCTCCAAGGGCAAGCACGTCCGCCGGGCGGTTCAGTTCGTCACGGTGAACCTCGTCTCGTGGGCCGCCGGGTCTGTCGTGGTCAAAGCGGTCGTCACCGGCGACCTGCTCAGCGAAGCCAACTCCGTGTTCGCCGCGATCCCCGTGATCCTGGCGATCAACTTCACCGGACACAAGCTCTGGACATTCCGGGCCGAGCCCATCGAGACCGCTTCCGCCACCGATCCGTCACCGGAAAACCAGGCGTAAGCACAGAGAGCCCCCCTCAGGCAACACTGTCGGCCAACACACCTGCGCGTTGCAGTGCGCGCCGTGCGATCTCCCGTCGGCGGCGCTCGTGCGGGTCGTCCTTCTCGGTCCGGCGCAGCAGTCGCTCGCAGCCGGGGGCAGCGTACTCAATCTCCTCATCCGGCAACCGGCCCGGCATCTCGATCAGCGCCGACAGCGTGTACCAGTACGGGAACCGTTTCCATCGTCCCTTGCCGTCGCGTTCTGCTTTGAGTATCCCAAGACCCGACTTGAGTCGCTCCCGCCGGCGATTCATCCCGCCGGCCAGCAGATTCCGCCACAACGCAACCGAGCACGTCCCGCAGCAGAAAGTCCCCTCCGAGCCATCCTTGCGGTTCGCCGGCGAATCGAGAATCTCGGTGACCAGTTCCCTCTCGGCCTCCCTGACAGCAGCGACGACGTCCGGGCGGTTGAGCCGATCGTCGTTGACGACCATCATGCGCATCACGCGGCAGGCCTCTTCGCCAAGAACATGACGTCGGGCGGCGTCGGAGGAGACCTTCTCGCCGGTGAACAGAACATACGCTCCCCGGCAGTCGGAGGGGGTGAGGGCGGGCAACCCGTGATAGCCGCCCGGCTGGCCCACGCGCGAGGCGATCCAGACTGCCGCCCGCCGCCTGGCGTTTTTGCATCTCGTGTGATCGAACAACAGCGCGTCGTTGCACGCGTCAACCGTCTTCGCCAGCGAATCGGTGTGCAGCAGTTGCATGATGTGTCCTCCCTGGGGGCAGTCTGATTGCTGGAACGCTACCACGCGGAGATGGTCCTGTCAAGATGCTGACATACAGTTCGCACTCTTGCCCAACTGGCCGATCGCCGGAACGTCATCGCTCGCCGGGCCGTTTGGGACAGTGGTTGCATCGAAAGGAACACGCCATGAGCACTCCCGAGAAGACACACAGCCAGAGGAAGCCCGCCGATGCGAG
>CAZYIH010000057.1:8617-15364 GCA_964646915.1 uncultured Planctomycetaceae bacterium
ACGCCATGAGCACTCCCGAGAAGACACACAGCCAGAGGAAGCCCGCCGATGCGAGCAGCGGCCAGTCTCCCCCGCAGCAAGTGAGCGTTCGCCCGGCCGACAGCAACGAGCCGGACAGGCACAAACTCCACTGGTTCAGCGCCTGCCCCTGTCACAGCGGGCTGCGGTTCGGCAAGTGCTGCGGCTCGGACGGCAGCGAAACCTGCCGCTACGAATCGACGTAGCATCGCCGCCGATCATCCGCTATACTGATGCCCGTCGGGTCGTGCGAGCGCCCCGACGCTGGGAAAAGGACCGGCGCAGAGACCCGCAACCGCGTCTCTGTGCCGTCGCTATATCCCGACGGTCCCAGCCAGCCGCGACGCATTACGAACGGAATCGCACCCCATGAAACAACCCGTGACCTGCAAACTCGCCCTGGAAGACGGGCTCGTGTTCACCGGAACAGCCTTCGGCGCCGAGGGAACCGCCGTCGGCGAAGTGGTGTTCAACACCGGCATGAGCGGCTACCAGGAAGTGCTCACCGACCCGTCCTACGCCGGTCAGATCGTGGCCATGACGTATCCGCAGATCGGCAACTACGGCGTGAACGTCGAGGACATCGAGAGCAAGAACCAGAAGGTCCAGGTGCGGGCATTCGTCATCAAAGAGCTCTCGCCGGTGGTGAGCAACTTCCGCTCCGACCGCTCGCTGGGACAGTATCTCACGGAGGAGGGCGTTCTGGGCATCGCGGGGATCGACACCCGCGCCCTGACGCGTCATATCCGGACGGCCGGTGCGATGAACGGCGCGATCTCCACCGAGACCCTCGACGACGCCCAACTCGTGGAACTCGCCCGATCCGCCCCATCCATGACCGGCGCGGACTACGTGAAAACCGTGGCCCCGGAAACAGGATACGATTGGCCCGAAGGCTACATCAGCACGTTCGCCCAGGGGCACCGCGAGCACGGCGAGAAAGTCTTCGACGTGGTCGCCATCGACTGCGGCGCGAAGACCAACATCTTCCGCAATCTCGTCGAGTGTGGCTGCCGGGTGCAGGTCGTACCGGCCGGCACGCCGGCTGAGGAGATCCTCGCCCGCCCGTGCGACGGGGTGTTCGTGTCCAACGGCCCCGGCGACCCCCAGGCCGTCACCTACGCCATCGAAACGCTGCGCGAGATCGTGGGAAAAAAGCCGATGTTCGGGATCTGCCTCGGCCATCAGTTGCTGACCTGGGCCCTGGGCGGAACGACCTACAAGCTCAAGTTCGGCCATCGCGGCGCGAACCAGCCCGTGCGAAACGTGAACACCGGCAAGGTGGAGATCACCTCGCAGAACCACGGGTTCGCCGCCGACGGTGACAGCCTCCGGGACGCCGGGGCGATTATCACGCACGTGAACCTCAACGACGACACCGTCGAGGGGTTCACCCATCCGGACAAGGCGCTGTTCAGCGTGCAGTATCACCCCGAGGCGTCGCCCGGCCCGCACGACGCGACGTACCTGTTCGACTGCTTCCGGGACATGATGGAGACCGGGGCCGCCCCGACGGCTGAGCAGATGCACGCCGCCCAGGAACGACTCGCCCACGCCGGCGCAAAACGGTAACACCTCGCCGGACGGTGGCGGCTAGGGAAGTTCCCGCACGCGCATCGCCAGGACCGTGCGGTCGTCGGTCTGCGGGGCGTCTTCGGTGAATCGCCCGACGTCCTCGTTGACGCGCTTGACGAGATGGTCGGCCTTGTCCACGGGGTGGGTCTCCAGCAGTTCCACCAGCCGCTCCTGCGTATACATCTCGCGGTCGGGGTTGATCGCCTCGATGAGCCCGTCGGTCACCATCAGCAGCATGTCGCCCGCATCCAGTGTGGTGGACTGCCCGTTGAAACCCACCTCGTCGGCCACCCCCAGAAGCAGCACCCGTGCATCGTTGAGCTGATCGAGACGATCTGCGTCGCTCGCGCGAACCACCCATGGCTCGGGGTTATGCCCGGCGTTGATATACTCCAGCCGCCCGGTGGATGTATCGAACACGCCGGCGAACACCGCGGCATACCAGCCGACGGGGGTCAGGCGGCAGAGCGAATCGTTCGTGCGCTGGATGAACGTCTCGAGCGACCAGCCGTCGTCCACCCACGCCTTGAACTCGCTTTTGAGAATCGCCGTGATGAACGCCGCCGCCATGCCGTGCCCGCTGACGTCGCAGAACACGATGGCAGCCCGGTTCTCGTCCAGGACGGCAGCGTCGTAGTAATCGCCGCCGACGTCCTCCTCGGGCACGAACGTGAACGCCCACTCGACACGATCGCCGAAGGGCATGTGTTCCAGCGACGGCAGCATTTTCCTCTGCACCGCCTCGGCCCGCTGGAGATCGGCCCGGATGCGCTTGGCGTAGCTGTCCACCCGTTCGTACGCCTCGGCCAGGCGATGGGCCTTCTCCTCGTTGTCGTACTCCACGCTGCCGACCGTCATCAACGCCAGGTACACCAACCCAAACAGCGCGAAGACCTCCAGCAGGGTCGCGGCCACCAACACCGCCCGGTACGGCCAGGCCCAGTACAACAGAAACGGCGCCAAGGCCACCCCGGCAGTGACAATCGCATAGCGCGGCGCGGCGGTAAAGATCGCCCGGTGATCGCTGAAATGTCGATGCCGCCTCTCGAACCACTGCACCGCCCGGGAGAAACGGGTCAGACAGTAGCTGTAGTCCACTTCCAACTGCCCCTCGGCCAGGCGCGTCAGCGTGCAACTGAACCGAACACCCTCGCCGCTGAGCATGTTCACCAGCGTGTCGGCGCAGTCACTGGCCGGGCGATTGGTCAGTCGGCGGCGGAACCCCCAAAGCAGTGTGAGCACGTCGGATACCTGGTTGCCTTCCAGCCGCGAGTCCAGAACGATACGCCGAACTCCCATCCCCGCCAGGAACTCCGCCAGCGAACGGCATGCATCCAACTCGCCGCCCTCCCAGGAGAACCGCCGTTCACCGTCCTGATCCTCTTTGATGCGCAGCGTCAACGTGGTCTGGTGGCGATTGCCGGCCTCGGGGAGCGCCTCATTCTCCAACCAGCCGGCCAAATGCTTGATCTCGCTCCACAACGGACTGAAGCGCACCATGAACCGCGCCCCGCGAATACACGCCAGGTGCGCCAAGGTCAGCCCGCAGCCGCCGTGGCTGTGGCTTGCGTTTACCGCATCGTCAGAAATGTCAAGCTCCTTCCGTCTGTCTCAACGGTTATGACGGCCGACGCGGTTCCTGCCTTACCGGGGCTACTCGGTGGTCAGGTTCTCGCCGCTGACTTCCAGCAGCACCACTTCGAGCGGATCGAGTTGGATGTCCGGGCCCATCTCCCGGCCGGTGAGACGGTCGACGCCGCCGGCAGGGACCGTCACCTGCTGGGGCTTCTCGGTGAGATTGACCACGCCAAAGCCCGCCACTTCCCCTGAACGCGGGCCGCGCGGCACGACGACGACATTTTCCGAGCCCATCGCGAACGGCTCGACGCCGGCCGACCGCATGAGCTCCTCGACCAGCCAGATGTACGATTCGGAATCCACCCGGCAACCCAGAGTGATGACCTCGCCGTCGCCCACTTTGTTGTGCACAGCCGCCACCTGCCCGTCACCGTAGGTGCCCGGGCCTTTGTAGTAGGCGATGGCCTCGCCGTCGGTGAGCTCGAACCCCTCGCACCAGTTCCGCGTGGGACAATCGACACCCTCGGTGAAGTCCACCTCGACGCGATCTTCCTGCCATTGCGCGGTGAACCGCAGCGCGCTGCGCGCGCCGATGAGCTCCTCCAGGCCGCTGAATTCATTCTCGAGGGGCATGGTCATTTCCTCGGTGCGAATGCCCGTCAGCGGGCCCAGAAGCAGCTTCCCGCCACCGCGAACCCACTCGGCCAGGCGCTTTTTCGTGTCCTCGGTGAGAATGGGCATCATCGGCAGGCAGAGGATTTTGTAGCGCGAGAAGTCCGCGCTTTCGTGGATCACGTCGCGCCAGATGTGCGAGCGCACCAGCGGCAGGTAGTAATCGTCCCGCCAGCGGACGCCGTATTCCATGTTGTCGTCGATCGGATCGATGCTGAACGCCCACGCCGCCTCGTTGCTCAGGCAGATTCCCACCTCGGCCGGCAGCGGCGGATTGGCCATCAGCCATTCGCTCTGCTGGTCGTATTGGCGGGCGAGGGTCTTCCAGGCTTCCACGTTCGGCCGCCATTTGCCGGTGGCTGTCACGTGCGTGCCGTGCTGCATCTCCTGGCCCGCCCAGTGCTGGCGCCACTGCCAGAACAACGTCATCGAACCGCCGAGCATGGTGCTGGTCCAGGAGATGTTCTTCACGCCGTCGGCGTTGTGGTGGATGTTCCACTGCCGACCGCCGCCCGACCAGTTCGGCGCCGTCTCCAGCAGCCAGTAGGGCGCGGGCTTCTCGGCCCGCATGCGATCGAAGTTCTGCAGATTCCAGTGGTAGTGGTCCACATCCTTGTACATGCTGTGACCGACACGATCCATCAGTCGGTTGTGCTGGAACCAATACATCCCGAAGCTCGGGGTCATGTTCGAGGTGATCGGCTTGTCGGACCCGACGCGGATCGCGTCGACCTGGTTCCTGATATACTCGGTCCAGGCGTCGTTGCTGAAACGCGTGATCGCGACGATCAGCGAGGGGTGATGGCGCTCGGGAATCTCTCGGCTGCCGACCGTGGCGATGGGCATGGGGATCTGGTCGAACGAATCGTACGCCTGCGACCAGAAATCCAGCCCCCACGTCTCGTTGAGCTTCTCGATGGTCCCGTAGCGATCCTTCAGCCACGCGTGGAACTTCTCGACCGTCTCGGGTCCGTAGTCCCGACCGGACATTTCGTTGTCGATCTGCCAGCTGTGCAGGGCCGGGTGGTCGGCAAAGGCGTCGACCATTTTCTCCACGATCGTGCGACTCAGCTGGAGGTACTTCGACGAATGATGGTTGAAGTGCTTCCGCTTGCCGTGGATCGCCTGGGTGCCATCGTGCTTGACCTGCAGCACTTCGGGGTATTGCGTCGTCAGCCAGGCCGGCGGAGCAGCCGTGGGCGTACCCACCTGCACGCCGATGCCCGCCTCGGCACAGAGATCCATCACACGCTTGGCCCAGTCGAAATCGAACGTCCCCTCGCCGGGCTCGAACCGCTTCCAGGCGAACTCGAACATCCGCACCGTATTGAAGCCCAGCTCCCGCATCCGCTCGACGTCCTTGGCCCATTCCTCTTCCGGCCACATCTCCGGATACCAACTGGCGCCGATGCGTACCTTGTCGTCCGGTTCGTATGTCCAATCCGTCACGGTTCTGTCCTTCCGTATCGTGTCTGAGGGGAATGCGCAGCGAGCGACTGAAGCCCGCAAGCCGCCAGGCCGTCACCTCAACAGACGTCCCGACGAGCGGCCATCTTCGCAGCAAGAACCGCCAGCCGCAAGGGGAAGTGCGGCAAGTTGTGTATCCACGTAAACCGCTTGAGCCCCACATCCAGGTGTTGTACTCTTGACCCTATGCATTGCCAGATTCATGGAGCATCTTGGACAGAAAAGAGGCTTGCTCCTTGAAAAGCAGCCGATAGCGAGTACCATTTGTTAGGCCCATGTTCGACCTGCTTGTCGGACACGGCAAACGAAAAGGGCAAAGGAGACGGGAGACAGACGCATGAATGACTACGTCCTCGCAAAAATCGTACAGAAAATTGGGGCAGTGGACGCCCGAAAGAGGCTTCAGAAGGTCATCTTTCTTCTTGAGACCAAGATCGGGACGGATTTGGCTGGAGACTACACGCTCCATCTCTACGGGCCGTATTCCCGAGACGTGGCCGATGAGACCGACCGTCTCGTTCAGGGACACATCCTGGACGAAGAGCGCATGGCGGTTCCATGGGGCACGCAGTATTCCTACAAGCTGGCAGAACACGGGACCGAAGCAATCGAAGAATTCGAAAACGATCCCGCCAATGCAAACAGCAAACAGTTCGCGGAGAAGATTGCCACACAGGCGAAGACGCTCGCCGAAAATGATCTCTGGCATCTCGAACTGGCCTCGACGATGGCCTATTTCAGGAAGAAGGGTTGCGAATGGGAAGACGCCGTCCAGAAAGCTGCCGAATTCAAACGCGTTACTCCTGGCGCACCGGTCCTGGATCCTGCCAGGAAGTTGGCCCAAGAGTGGTGCAATTAGGTTAAGGGGGGCTGCATGGCCGAAGACAAAGTGATCCGTGACCCGGTTCACAACTACATCCCCGTTGACTCCTTCACGCGAACACTGTTGGACACTCCAGAAGTCCAACGGCTGAGATACATCTCCCAGTTGGGAGTTTCTTCCTTCGCCTACCCCGGGGCATGTCACACGCGACTGTCGCATGCCATCGGGACCTATCACCTGATGAACGCCGCCATCCAGCACCTGCTGAAGGACTCGGCCGTCTCGGGTCAACTCGATGAGCACTGCAAACAGACCCTACGCGCCGCAGCGCTCTTGCACGACATCGGACACGCCCCCTTCTCGCATCTTCTGGAAAGCACCTTCGGCGGAAACCATGAGGACAGAACGTGCCGGATTATCCGCGATGCCAATACCCACCTCGGTGAATTACTGGCCCGGGAGGGATTGGCAGATGACGTCGCAAACCTGATTGACAAGGAGGATTCATCCCATCCCCTCTGGATGAAATCCCTGCTCTCAAGCCAACTTGATGTCGACCGGATGGACTATCTTCTTCGTGACAGCCATTTCACAGGAGCAGGCTATGGCCGATT
>CAZYIH010000058.1:0-15313 GCA_964646915.1 uncultured Planctomycetaceae bacterium
GTTGGTCTGTTGGTTTGGCAGTTGATGGATGGCTCTTCGCTCGATTCCAACGACGATCCCCTCTCCGGGCTGACCTACGAGAAGACCGCTCCCAAGGCCGACCGCGAAGTCGCTACCGTTGCAATCTCCCGCAAGAGCAGGGCGGTGGCCGTTCCTGAACTCCGGCGCATCGCGCGGGAGGATCCGGACCCCATCGTCAGGTCCGCTGCCATCGCCGGTCTCGGGGAGCATCGCGACTACAAGAGCATGGATCTGATTCTGGATGGACTGGAGTCCGGCTCGCACGCCGAGAGGGTCCGGGCGACGGCGGCTGCGGCGCGCATATTGGGCCCGCGGCGCGTGGATCCACAAACGGATTCCCCGGAACAGCGGCAGCGCATCATTGCCGAAGCCTATCGCCGCATGTGGCAGGCGTTGAAGGGCTCGCCCCGGCTTGAGGAATTTCAGAAGAAGATCGACCGAACCTACGGAGAGTTGCCATGAGTCGTAGACGAATCCATTCGGCGGGGTTTACGTTGGTGGAGTTGCTGGTGGTCATTGCGATCACCGTGCTGCTGATCACCATGATGCTTCCGATATTCGGCAAGGCCAAGGAGGCGGCCCGACTGGCACAGTGCGCGGCGAACCTCAACTCGCTGGGGGTGGCCTACACCAATCGCGGGGCCGACATCGCCGGCAGCGGGGCGGGCGCCTCCCGCCCGGTCGTTGGTGAGCCCTACGCCTGGCCATCGTTGCTGGGGCAGTATCTCGGGGGCGACGGGGGCGTGCTGTCCTGCCCGTCGGCTGAGTTGCGGCACCCGCTGTGGGACGGCGTGGATCCCAGCGCCGAGGGCTTTGATGATTTCGTTTCCGCCCCGGGGTATGAGTGGATGATGTTTCACAAGGTCAACGGGGTCAAGACGGCGTTTTACGTCCCTATGACCAACGAGCACCCTCTCTTTGCGACTATCGGCTGGGACGGGACCGGCCGGTCTGTGGACCGCCGACGCAACGACCGCTATGGGTCCAAGCCCGACCAGGCGTTGGTATTCACCACCCTCCGGATCCGAAACTGGCTGAAGTTCGGCCAGGATGCCGGAAGCCATTACGATGGCGGGTCGGGTTGGGGGCACGAGCATCAGTTCTCCTTCGTGCCCATCGAGAAGACCGAAGAGAAGGCCATCGTCGAGGGCATCGGCTGGAAGGTGCAGCACGGCGAGAAGTGGTTGTACAACGGGGCGGCTGCCGAGGATGGGGGAAGCATGCATATTCACACCAATGAGTGGATCCCCGCCAGCTACGGCATGAACAACCGGGCACCGCACCTGGCCCGCGGCGAGCGGCGCATTCTGCTGGTGGACTACGATCGTCTTGTTGCCGACGTCGTCGACGCCGACGACCATGCCGCCACCGACAGTTGGACCCACGAGATGGAGAAAGTCAACGCCCGCCACGGCGGACGGGTGAACGTCCTCTGGAGCGACGGGTCGGTGACCACGAAGCTGCCCGGCGAGATCGATCCGGGCATCTCGGAGAATCTCGAACAGAAGTGGCGCCCCCGCGCTGAGTCCAACTGACGCTTCGGACAGACTCCCCACGCTTCTTCCCTGCATGCGCGAGGACGTCGCCCTGCCGCGAAGCGGGTACCCCGCAGGCATGGGCGCATCGGCTTGCCGACACATCCTCCAGCCCTCCCGCAAATTCTGGCTGGCAGGAGTCTTGCGCCACTTCCTTCTGCGAGGGTATTTCGGTCTGAGACGATACGGCTTCCTTACTCGGAGCGTGATCGTCCGGGGCGGTTGGCGTGGCGCTTCGTCTGGGGCTGGGAGATGTATGTTCCACCCGGCGCGTGATGGATGTCCGACCAAGGCGCAAGATCCGGCTCGGACACGAGCGTACCATGCTGGGCGGCCTGGTAGCGGCTGCAGGAGCGATAATCTCCGTTGCAGTAGTGGTCCTCGATGCGCTCAGCCAGACTGCTGGAGATCTCCCCGGCGGCCTCGATGTATGTCGAGCAGGGGTGTTGTGTGCGATTGGGACATAATGCAGACATAGGGCGTACTCCGCTGTATGGGTAGAACGTCTATTGGCCGGTGCGGCGGGCCTGGCTGTCTGTGGTCGGGGTGTACTCGCCCGGCAGGTCCGGATGACTCGCCCGATGATACCGCTCCGTTGCCAGCCGAAGGCGGGGGTTGCCGGTAATTGCCCGGGTTTGCTCAGAATCCGACGTGGCCTGGCAGATCACCGGCTGCATCGGTTGCGTGGGAGCGAAGCGAATAAGGGGCTGCATGGTCGTCCTTTCCGTGGCCCGTCGGCCCTGCTGTGCTGGAATCTATTGTTGCACAGAATCGGAATCATGCAATCAGGGCGACGCCCGTAAGTGCATGCAGCCGAGCCCCCACGCGCGATGGGGGAACCCCCCAGTCGGGAGGCTGAGATAACCACCGCTGCCCGCCGCGAATTACGGTTTGGGCGGTCCGAGCGGGCCCAGTTGCACGTGGCGTGTTACCACCATCGGCCGAGAGACGTCCTTGCCGTCGGCGGTCTTCCACGACAGCGTGACCTTGCCTGCCCGGGGCAGGGCGAGTGTGGTTGGTTGGCCTGGACGCACCACGTGCATGCCCAGCAGGCGGGTTCCCATCGAGACGCTTACCGTCACCGGCTCGCTTGCGGGCGGGCCCGAGGTGGTCACGGCGAATCGCCGCAGGCGATCCGGCTCGGTCAGCGCCGCCCAGACGTTCCCGTCGGTATCCACGCCCAGCAGGTCCGGCGAGAGGTCGCCGTTGAGATCCGTCACCACGCCGGCTTGCTGCCCGCCGGTCAGGGCGTCGTAGCCGTCGTTGGATTCCTGCGATCGCGTCAGTGAGATCGCGATGGCAAAGCACCCGAACCCGCGGGCGTAGAACAGCCCCGGCGCCGCCTTGGCGGAGAACACCGCCACCGACTGCCTGCCATCTCCGCGAAGGTCGGCAGGGCAGATGCTCTCCACCGGCGTCCGCGTGTTTTCCGCACCGACGGCCGCGGCCAACTCGCCGGTTTCCTTCATCGCCGATTGCCATCGTCCCGCGCTGTCACGCGTCAGTCTCGTCACGCCGCCTTGGCCGGCCACCATCACGTCCAGCCGCCCGTCCGCGTCGTAGTCGCCGCAGACGGTGTCCGCAGGCCCGTTGACCACGGAGATTCGCTGGGTTCTGGGTTTGGCGAACACGCCGGGTGTGGCGGTTGCCTCGTAAAAGACCAGTCCCTTCTCAAACACGTGCAGGATGTCCGATCGGCCGTCCTGGTTCAGGTCGGCGACGACCGCTGCTCCGCCGGCACCGAGTTGCTTCGCTTCGGGTGCGGCGGGAAGGTGTTCGACGGTCAGCCCGCCCTTGCCATCGGGCGTGAGAATCGCCACGTCCGCGCTTCGGGCGGCGACGAGTCGGCCGCCGAGAGAATGCAGCGAGTTGCACTGCTGCAGCGCGACGCCGGCCGTCGGTGCGGCGAAGGTTCCGTCGCCCTTGCGGAGCACCAGGCGAACCCGCTTGCCGTCCCAGGATGCGAGGTCGGCTTTGCCGTCGCCGTTGAAATCGCCGGCGGTCATCGCGCGCGACCGACTCGTCAGTCCCAGCGATTTCGTGACGTCGGTTGGCATGGCGCCGTTCGTGCCGGGTCGGAAGACGCGGTCGCCGTCGTCATGGAAAATCACGATTCCATCGTTGGTCAGCAGTTGGCCGTGAACTTTCCCGCTCAGCGTTGCCGGCTTGCTGCTTTTCGACCACGAGAGTCCCGAGCGAACCGGGAACCGCGCCGACGGGCTGTCCTGGACGTACTGAACCGCCCGCAGGAGTTGGCTGGCCGAGCCGGCCCAGACCGTTTCGAGGTCGTCGGGATCCTCGACGATGTCCCACCGGCCCGGGCCGGTGCGGATCAGTCCCACCCACGTCGTTCCGATTTGCAGCGAGCCGACGACGTCGTCGTTCTCGTCCTTCTCCTTGCGGACGAACAGCACGCCGACTGCGGAGTTCGCGTCGTCCATCGCCGAGACCAGCTCCTCTTTGCCGACGTCCGATCGGCTGAAGTCCAGCACGAGCGTTTGGGTCTCTTTGCCCTTGACGGCCTTGCCCGAGAGCGTCTTGACCATGCGGGCAGTGAGCTTGCCGTTCGCCGGGGGCGAAACGCGCACCGAGAGGATCTCCGAACTGGCGTCGTGGAGGTCCACCACGGTGAAGTTCGGGTTCACCAGCGCTCGGGCGGGAACGACGGCCGAGAGAATCAGGACGGCCGCCACGACAGCGGGTAAATACACGGAAGTCTTCATCCGAGGTTATTCTCCACTTGCCGGGGTTGCCGGCGGGTTGGTCCAGAGGTTCTCGCCCTTCCCGCCGTTCAGCTCAGCGGCCAGGGCGTACTCGGCTGCCGCCAGGGCGTACCAGTCCAGGCTGATGGTCGCCTGGGACAGGGCGTTTCCGACGATCCAGGAATCTTTCCGTCGGGCGCGAAGGGCTTCGATGCGGGCCTTCATCTTTGGCGACGTTCGCATCGCCCGCGCCAGTTGCACCGCCAGTTCGGTCTCCTGGAGGCCTTCCAGGAACATCTGCCCGCGGGTGGTGATGACGGCTCCGTCGGGTCCGGGGCTGGTCAGCGACGGGCAGTGCCCGCGCCACAGCCAGCCCTCCTTCGGAGGCGAGTTATACCGGCTTCGGAGTCGGCCTCGATGGTCGGTAATCGTCGGCCAGAAGTCCATCCCGATGCGTCCCAGCGTTCCGCCCCCGTCGCGATCTCCATAGAGCACGCCCCGGTACGACAGCGGGCTGGACTTGTAATGGATGGTCGTACGCTCGGCCTGGGCGATGAGATACTGCCGATCGGACTTCTCCACGTCCGGCCAGTGTCGGCTCAGTTCGGGCAGTCCGCCGCCGTTGGGGCCGATCTTGAAACCGATCTCCACGCCACCGTGGGCGATGAATCGGCCTTTGACCGGCTTGGGCTCGCGGACCCAGTGGGCATATCCCTGCCAACGCATGGTGGGCTGGATCTTCTTGAAGAAGTCCACCGCCGGTTGCAGCGGGCGCGAGTCGAACACCTCGCCCAGCAGGAGGTATTCGTCGTCGCAGCCGCGTTTCTTGAGGCGCGATCGGACGCCCTCGATCATGGTTTTCCAGAAGGCCTCTCCCTGTCCCTTGCCGTAGTGCGGGGCCTCCATGGGGCTGGTTTTGCCGGTTTTCGGGTCCAGCAGGGCGACCTTGATCGGGCCGACCTTGTTGTTCTTCATCCCGCGGAACCACGTGCGGCAGCCGTAGCTGTGTTGCCAGACCAGCAGCGTGGTGACCTTGGGTTTGCCGAAGACCTTGACATGCAGGTCGAGGTACTTCTCGAAGACCGAGTAGTCCGGCTCGTAGCCGTCGCCCTTGCGGACCCAGCGGATCATGGGGTGTTCCTGCTTGAGGTAGTTATCGAGGACCACCGGGACCAGCAGAACGTCGTTGCCGCTCTTGGCCATCGCCCGGAAGGACTTCTCGATCAGCCTCCAGTGCGCGTCGGACCAGGGCTCGACCTTGTAGGTATCCAGAAGCGTCTCGGGCGACTGGTACATACTGATGCGCGTGGCGTTGTTCTTCGGGTCCGGAACGGTCCAGGGCGCCACGAGCACCTCCACCGGAACGGTCCAGCGTTTCCCGCTCACCCGCAGGGTCAGCTTGCCGGTGTACCAACCCGGCGCCTGGTCGCGCGGGACGTCCACCAGCACCCACACGGGTTGGACGGCGTTGCCGTCGGCCGGCTGGGACGAAAGCCCGTTGCAGAACTCTTCGTAGTGAGCCTGGTGGGCGTAGCGTACCTGCACGCTCTCTGCCGGCAGCGTGGCCTTGCCGTCGGTGTGTCGCAGCAGGCTGATCTCGGCGTGGAGACCCTTGAACGCCTTGGGACCGCTGACCACGACCTGGTCGGAGCATGTCCCGCCGCGCGGGGCGATGGTACGCATCGGCCGAAGCGGTTCGAAGGGGTTGCCCCGCGTGATCCCCGCCGGCGTGACGGCCATCTTCCACCAGAGGAACCCGTCGCGATAGGGACCGGGCTTGGTGGCGATGGTGTCCAGCGCGGTGGCGTCGGAGACGGTAATGTCCTTCAGAGGGTCGGCGTAGCGGATCGCGCCGCGTCCGGCGGGGGTGGTGAGAACCGCCTTGCACAGTCCGGCGGTGGCCCAGGCATCCCGGCTATTGGTGCGCATGCCCTTGAGCGGGGCGGCGTGAATCTCCAGCGCCAGGACGTTTGTTCCGCGTCGAAGGGCGCTGGAGGGAATGCGAACGGTCGCCGAACGGATCCGCTTTTCGTAGCGGTCGCGGAACTTCTCAGCCGGGCGTGAAGTGCGACGAAGCTGATTGCCCTCCGGGTCGACGAACGCCTCCGGCGGGTATGCGTCGGCCTGGCTGGCGGGGGTGAGTTCGCCCTTGCCCAGGTGCTTGCGCGTGATCTCCCTGCCGTTGACGTAGACCACCACGCCGCCGCGGTATTCCATCGTCAGCGTCAGGTCCGTGAGCTTGCTCGGATCGGCCACGCCGAACCGGGTTCGCAGGCAGAGCAGCGCGCGGCTGGGGTCTTGCTCCGAGCCGTACTCGCCGATGGCCTCGGACAGATCGCTGCTGTATCGCCCCCAGCCGCGGTCGTTGAACTCGGCTGTCTCCCACTTCGCCGGGGGCGCAGGGGTGTATCCTTCCGCCTCGGTGCTGTGCTTCTTGAGTTTCGCGCACGTCAGAAACACGCGCCACGGGGCGCCCTCGGGCAACACAACCGCCTCGGGCGAATCCCCCTGGGCGGGGGCAGTTTCCCACACACACGTGATGCACGCCAACAGAACGATCAATACACGGATTTTCACGAATCGGTCTCCTTCTTGCTGTTCGCGGACCAGGTCCGCTTGTCGAGTTCTTTTCCCGTCGGCGTGAGCACGCGCAACGTCGCTGCGTCCGGGGCGATGGTCAACAGTGAGTAGTGGTGCTCCGTCCCGAAGGCCTTCGAATACGGATTCTGCTTGCCGGCGTCCTTACGTTTGGGGTAGGTCCCCGCGCCGCCGCCCCCGGTCACGATGGCGGAGAGCCCGCCGGGCAGTTCGGACCGCTCATAGCCATGGTCGTGCCCGCCGAACAGGCCCGCCACGTCGTGTTTCTCCAGGAGGGGCACGATGCGATTGCGTCCCTGGCGCGACGTCCACTCCAGCACCCGCCCGTCGTGGGCGAGCTTGCCGTGGTTCCGCGAGGAGTACGCCGGGTAATGACTCACCACAAACACCAGCGGCGTCTCGGCCTTGCTCAGCGTGCGTGTGAGCCACTCGCTCGACGGACCGCCGGAAGAGAAATCGTCCCCGCCGTCGATGCCCACCAGCAATCCGCCGCCGAGGGGTTGGCTCCAGTGCTCGCCGGGTTGGCCGTCGCCGAAGAATGCCTCCTGCAGCGGGGAGTAGCGGTCGTGATTGCCCGGAATCACGCGAAACGGGACCTCCGCCAGCAGCTTGGCGGCCGGCTGGAGGAACGTCTCCTGCCATTGCTGCTCGAGCAACCCATCCACCACCAGGTCGCCGGCGATGATCACAAGGTCAGGCCGTCTCTTCCTTAGGGCAGCCGACACGGTTTTCCACGCCTTGCCGGACTGTGGATCGCCCACGATGGCGACGGAGGTCGGCCGACCGGGAGCGGGCAGCGTTCGCAGCGTGGACCGCTGCGTCTGCCCCTTGCCCACCGTCACGCGATACTCGTACTCGGTGGCGGGCTTGAGACCTTCCAACTCCCAGCGATGGAACACGCCGGAGGGGGATTCCAGCGTTCGCCCGTCGATGGTAAGCGTCGCGGGGACATTCGCGTCGGCGACGACGGCGAGGTGCAGCCCCTTCCCGCGGGCGGAGAGAATCGGCCCCATGACGATGCTCGCATCGCCGGGTCGCACGCCGAGCACCTGCAGCGTTCCGTCGTTCTTGTCGGCCACCATGCGGCGGGCTTGCCACAGCGGAATGCTCCGTTCGAGCACGTTCTCGCCGTCGTTGAGCAGTTCGGTGGATACTCCCCTCAGCCGCGGGCCGATCATGCCCGGCAGCGGGCGGGAGAGCGTCTTTTTGTTGAGCACTGCCTCGTCGCTGCCCTGCCCGACGATGGTGACCGACGCGAATCGGCTGGGGTCGTCGGCGGTGAAGCGGCAGCGTGTTTCCACGACCGGTTGGCCGACGGGCACGACGCGTCCCTGGAGGAACCATCGCTTCGACCCGCTTGTGACGCGGGCGGCTACCACATGGGTGCCCTTGGCGAGGGTGACCTTGGCGCTGTGTTGTCCGGCGGCCTTGGCCTGGATGACCTTCCTGGAGTCCACCCATACCGTGACAGGCCCAGCCGACTCGATGGCCAGCACGACCGTCTCGTCGCGTGCGGTTTTCATCGCGCCGAAGGTCCACGCCCATCGACCTTCCCACGGGGCGCCGTGTCCGATGGTGAGGTCCAGCACGCCGCCGGTGTACAGCGGAAGGGTGGCCCGGCAGGCGCTGATGCCCCCCAGCGTCAGCGTGGTGGGCACATCGCTGAGCTGGGCCGGTGCGAGGGTCGCCACGGTGGCGTAGTTGGGTTCCCACGCCACGAAGGTCCGCCACTTGTCCGGCCAGGACGACGACGGGGCCGATACGTCGCACGATGCGACCGCCGACGCGAGGGTCGGCTTCCAGTCGCCGAGGTCCGCCCCCGAGCGCACGCGAAATGTCCAGTCGTTCTGGTTGGTCATGTTCTTGAGGGGCTCACTCTTGGCCGATGAGGCAATCAGCCCCACGGCCAGGATGGCGATGGCTGTCCGTGTCATCGGCTCGGCTCCGGGTAAGACTCTCATCAAAGGCCCGCCGGGGCGGGACGTTCGATTCACGCCGGCCGGCAGGAGGATCGGTTGCACTGCGTTCCGTTACTATATGCAACAACCGGAAAGGCCGAGAGCACCGCAACTTCTTCGCTTTCGGGAAAAAGCTGTCTCCGATTGCACCGCGCTGTTTCCAGCAGCCGGGCGTCAGTGTACCCGAAGAACCGCCTTGAGAAGGTAGACCAGCGGGACCACGACCAGGATGTACGTCACCAGCCACGCCGGCAGGAAGGTGCCCATCGCGGTGGTGGGTGCGAACCAGGGAATGACCCCGAGCACCTTCGCCGGGCGGAGGTAAACCACCGATTGCGGCAGCAGGAAGCGTGGGTCGTGCTGGCGGATCGTTGGTGCGTAGGTCGGCTGACCGATCCGCAGGGGATGCTGGAAGGTCTCCCCGCGCGACCGCATCTGCAGTGTGTAATCGTCCGGGCGGGCGGCTCCGCTGATCCGCCATTGCGCCATCGCGTGGGCCGGGCCGGATTGGCCGGGCTTGGCCCGCGCGATCCACCGATCGGCCTGCAGGCCGGGCTGGGGGACGAGCGTCACCAGCGAACCCGTTGCCGACGGTGGCAGCGAGAGTTCGAGCGTGACGGTCTCCCGGGCCTGGGGCGGATGGACCTCCAGGCGGTAGTAGCCCCACGTGCCCAGCACGCCGATGATCGGGATGCTCACCAGCAGCGGCCAACCCTCCGCCCGGAGGAGCTTGAGCTGCACCAGCGTGCGGGTGGCCTTGTGACGGGTGGCGGCGGGTTTGTCTTTTCGGCGTTTCGCTTCGCGCATGAGCTGCTTGAGGCGCTTGCGGTCGGCGACGCAACGGGAGAGCTTCTCCTGGTCGGTCACGAGCCGGCGGATCAGGACCATCGCCACCCCGGAGATCGCCGCCAGTGAGGCCGCCGGCAGCGCACCGGGCAGCAACAGCAGCCAGCCCAGAGCGGCGTCCGTGATGGAAAGGAAGGTCTCAAGCATGGTCGACCTCCTCCCCGGTGGCGTCGGCAGCGGCGAGTCGATGGACCCGTCCGTCGTTGCCGTCCACGCGGACCCGCTCCCCGTCGGTGAGGATGCGGGTTGCATCGCCCAGCGCGACGGCCGGTATGCCGAAGTCCCGCGCGACGATCGCTCCGTGACTCAGCGCCCCGCCGCGCTCGACGATCAAGGCGGCTGCGTTCATGAACAGTGGCGTCCAGGCGGGGTCCGTCGAGCTGCACACCAGCACGTAGCCCCCGTCGAGTTCGCCGACCTGAGATGGGTCGCGGACGATGCGGGCCGGCCCGTCGGCCACTCCGCCCGCCAGCCGGGCCGCGGCGAAACTCTCCCCGCCGGCAATCCGTGGCGGTCGGCCAAGCGAGTCCAACTCGTCGGAGTCAATCACGTCCCCCACGTGCAGCCGTTGGGCAGAGGCGTGACGCAGGCGGCGCTTCTCGACGCGGTGCTGCAGTTCACCGGCGGTGTCGCTCATCGCCCGGGGCAGCTCGGTCAACTGCAGGAAGTACACGCCCTGGCCCAGAGGCGAGCGGCGAGCGATTTCTTCGATCGTCAGGCGAATCAGCTCGTATCCCATCATGAGGTAGTACTTGCCCGTCTCGCGGTAGGGCAGCAGGGTCTGAGCGCGGCTGAGGTGTTCGGCGATTTCCTCGCGGAAGCTGCTGCCGCCCCACTTCGCGAGGGTCTCGGGCAGTTCGGTCTCGGCCTGCAGCCGCCGCTGGACATTCGCCTCGTGCAGCTTCCGGGGGTCGCGGGAGTCGCTGCGGGCAAAGCGTGCGGTGAGCGTGCGGAGGTAGCTGTCGTCCTCGCGCCAGCGCGGGTTGCTCAGCTCCATCTCGCCGAGACACCGATGGCCGAACCGTTCGAGGAACGCTCCCATGGCACCCCGACCGTTGGCGACGTCATGGAGCATTGTGTCCTGCTCGAACGTTACGTCGCCCCCCAGCGCGAGGGTCAGCCGACCGGCCAGTTCCGCCCCATCCACCGGGCCGACGATCTGCTCGAGCAGGGCGGTGAGTTTGGCCAGTGCGATCCCGCCAAAGAAGCCCGGCAGCAGCGATTCGGGCGCGAACTCGCTCAACACGCGTTGACGGCGACCGTGCAGTTGTCCCAGCAGCTTCTGGTCGGACAACGTCGAGAGGTCGCGGCTGCGTTGCCGCTGGACCCAGTGGAGATAGTCCGGGAGGATCTCTTTCTCAAACCGGTCGGCCGAGTGGGGACCCATTTGCCTGGTCCGGCGGTGGCTGCGGATCATCCCGGCGATATTGGCGGGCAGGTTCAGAAGGAATCGGCTGTCGGCCCGCTCGGGGGCGAATCGCGTGGGGGCGGTGTCCAGCGCCGAGCGGTCTTCCACCAGCGCGTCGAGGTCGTACTCCATGGGCATCCCGTCCCAGAACAGGTCCGGCAGCCGATCCGGGTCGGCGTAAATCCTCCCGCAGATCAGCTCCAGAAAGCCCTCCTGGCGAACCTCGCGGCTGGGGCGGTATCCCAGTGTCTGGTACAGTCTCCCGAACCCGCCCTCGCCGGTCATGAACTCGCGGACAATGTCCCAGGTCAGCGGCGTGGGTGCGGTGAGCGTCTCGCCGAGGTTGTGGGCGACCCAGACCTTCCGCGACGAGCCGGCAAGCTCGCGCAGGCGGTGGATTTCCTCGCGCCGGCCCGCCTCGACGTCCCCGGCCAGTTCGAGTCCGCGGATCGCGCGGGACTGCAGCAGGGCGAATTCCCCGTCGGCCAAGCCCCACTCGATGTCCACCGGATGGCCGAAATAGGCCTCCACGCGGAGCGAAAGGTCCACCAGCTCAGCCACCATCCCGGCCGTGAGGCAGGGCGAGTCGGGGTCCTGCGGCGGGGCTTGGGAGCCCAGGGCGGCGAAGACGGTCGCCTTCTCGCCGATCTCGACGGAGTAGTCGGCCGGGTTGTCGCGCGGCACGAGATAGCGGTCGGGCGCGACGTCGCCGGAGACGACCGCCTCGCCCAGCCCGAACGACGCCTCGATCACCATGCGATCGTGGTCCAACGCGGTGGGGTCTTTCGTGAAAACGATGCCCGAGATTTCCGATGGCCACATCGCCTGAACGTTGACGGCAGTTCCCCTCAGGCCGTGAATGTCGTTGCGCCGGCGGTAGTCGATCGCCCGCGGGTTGTTCCAGGACGCGAAGACCGCGTCGATGCACGCGTGGAGGATGTCCTTCGGATCGGTGGGGACGGGTTTGCCCAGGCGGGTGCGGCAGGCGGCGAGAAGTTCGTCGCTCACCACATGCGAGGGTGGGCGCGAGGCGAGGATGTCGTCGAACACCGCCGGCTCGATGCCCCCGACCGTTTTGACGTACTGCAGGACGAACTGGATCCACAGGGCCCAGAAGCGTTCGTCGTCGCCCAGGTCATCGGCCAGGCCGGGGTGAATCCCGACATTCAGCAGCGTGTCCATCATTCCGGGCATGGACCGGGCAGCCCCGGACCGCACGGACACCAGCAGCGGTTGATCGCCCGCCCCGAGGGTTCGCCCGAGGTCCGACTCCAGGCGCGCGAGGTTGTCCTCGATTTCGTCGGCCAGGCCGGCGGGCCAGTGTCCTTCGCTCTCCAGCCAGGCGGCGCAGGTGTCGGTGGTGATGGTGAAGCCGGCGGGCACGCGCAGCTCGGCGAGCGTCATGGCCTTGAGAGATGCCCCCTTGCCGCCCAGCAATGCCCGCGCATCGGCGCCCTCGGGCAGCGGGTCGGAGAAATAGTGCACGTGGCGCGACATCATCGGCCCGCTCCGAACGCACAAAGTCCCCAGCCGACGAAGCCCGCGTACACTTTTCCGTCGGCAGACAGCAGCGGCGTGCTGAGAGGCCCGAGCCAGTTCATCCCGCCGGGTACGAGAGGCTGCGATGTCTCCGACTCTGCGGCGATCTGCCGGCGGCGGATTTCGCCGTCCCGGCCTACGTACACCACCCGGCCGCCGACGATGAGCGGGGGCGACGCCGGCGACGCCTCCGGGCCCGGGGTGGGCGTTCCGTTTTGCAGGTCCACGCGCACAAGGCGATGATCGGTGGAGACGTACCACAGCCCGCCGTCGTGCAGCGTGGCGGGGGAGGCCGCGCCGGGTCCCATGGCCGGCGGAGAGGCCGACGGGTTCGCGGGGTCCACAACCAGCACGCCCCGGTCGGTGATCGCCAGGAGTCTCTGGTGGTGGACGACCACGTCGAGCAGAGCGTCGGCTGAGAGGGTCTTTCGCAGAAGCTCTTGGCCGGTGGGACGGTCCAGCACGACCAGCGTGGGCGTCTTGTCGTTGACCGGGCAGACAAGCATGCTCTCCAGCATCACCGGTGGGGCCGACAGTCGCCCGGGCCTGGCCGTCCAGCGGGGTTGGCCTTCGAGCGTGAATCGCGTCAGCGATTCGGGGGATCGGACCTGGGCGAACAGCGCGTCTTCGGAGGCGATCGCGGTGCCGCCGGCGTTGGGGTCGGCGGGGATGGCCCGGACGGGCTGGCCCTTGTGGTCGAGGATGACCAGCTCCCGCCCGACGTCGCCGGGTCGGCCGGTGACCATCGCCACACGCCACAGTCCGCCTTCGGGCGTTCCGACAGCCACCGGGGCCGAGAACACGCCCAGCGGCGCTGAGTATCGCCACAGGAGATCGAAGCCTGTGGGCGTGGGGGTCAGGCACGCCAGGCCATTGGCGTCGTGGAGGTTTGCCAGCGGCGCGAGAATGTGTTTGCCGAGGATCGCCGGTGAGGCGCCGACGGCCGACCGGGTGGCCGAGCCGTCCTGGTCGAGGGGGAACTGTCCGAGGAACTCCGCGGAGGGGGGCAGTCTCACGTCGTCGGCAGAGCCCTGCAGCCGACCGCCGCGGGCACTGCTCCAGAGCGGTCGGGCGGGTGTTCCGGGCTCGCCGACGCAGACGAACCCGTCGGATTGCGTGCCCAGGTACGCCCGCCCTCGGGCGATGGCGGGCGAGGAGATGTATCCGAACTGGTTGGCCCCGGGCACGTTGCCCACTGTTCGTTCCCAGACGGGCCGGCCGGTGCGGGTGTCGAACGCCTGCAGCACGCCCGAGGTGGACAGCACGTACACCGTCCGCTCCGCGACGGCGGGCGAGGTGAGAATTTCGGCGCCGGTGGCGTGTTTGCGCAGGAGTTGCCCATCGGTGGTGAGCACGAACAGCTCGCCGTTTCGGCAGCCCGCGTAAACCTTGCCCCGCGCGACGGCCGGCGAGCCGAGAATCGTGTCCGGCAGGTCGTACGCCCAGTCGATCGAGAACGTTTCGAGATCCACCCGGACGAGCTTGCCGCCGGTGGGCAGTTCGAGTTGGTCGGCCGTCATGGCAAAATCGCCGTTGCCGCAACCGACGTAGAGCTTGCCGTCCACGATCGCCGGCGGGCTGAACACCGGATAGGGCATCTCGATGCGGCGCAGCTCTTTGCCGGTGTCGGCGTGGAACTCCACCAGGGCCTTTCCGTCGTTGCCGAGTCCGGCGTAGAAGCGGTCGCCGGCGGCGACGATGGACGTTTCGGCGTCGAGATAGTCCTCGCCCTGGCGATGCCAGAGGATCTTCGCATTGCCCGCCCCGTCGCCGGCCAACGCGAAGCAGTAGTACCCTCCCTTGTCGCCGGCGCCGACGTAGACCTTCCCATCGTGGATCACCGGGGTGCTCTCGACGTGGGATCGGGTGCGGTAGCTCCAGAGGATCTCACCCTCGCGGCCTGGGGTCAGCGAGAGGCAGATGATCCGGGCGTCGGTGGTGGTGTGCAGCCCTTCGCCCACGACGAGATACTCGCCCTGGATCGCCGGTGAGGAGAAGGTGGCGTCGTAGTTTTCCGGGCGGGTTTTCCACGCCAACTCGCCCGTGTCGGCGTTGAGGCAGACGATTTCGCCCCGGCCTCGGCCGATTCGGATCGCCGCGGTGGTGAAGTACACGCGATTTCCCACCACCGCCGGCGAGGAGAGGTAGGCTTCGTCGCCGCTTGTGTATCGCCATCGAATGCCGCCGCTGGTGGGCTCGGGCTCGCCGGGGACCGCGGCGGTTCGGGCGAGATTCCCGCGGAAGACGGGCCAATCGCGACCCTTCTCGGCGGGGCGGGCGTCGCTGCGCTCTGTCCGCGAGGCGGGAAAGACGCTCGCCAGCCCGTACCACCCGCCGACCACGATCACGGCGACCAGCGCCACTTGCAGCTTCAGCCGCCACAGCAGCCGAAGCATCGCCTTGACGGCCGAGGGACGCAGCAGCGAGAGAAGCGTGGAGAATACCGCGATGGCGATCGCCGGGAGCATGGCCAGAAGCACCTGCAGCGGGCCGATGAGCACCGGCACGACGCCCAGGGTTGAACCGAGTCCAATGGTCATGATCGGCAAGTCTGCTCCTTTCCGGGACGCTCGGACAGCAGCCCTTTCGGTTGCGCCATCTGCCCAGCTCAACCGCGTCCTATGCAGGTGCAACCGCGACGTCGGCCGATAGTATCGCTTCGAAGGCTGCGAGTGAAGGGATTGCAGCAGACTGGCCAGGGCGGCG
>CAZYIH010000059.1:0-15131 GCA_964646915.1 uncultured Planctomycetaceae bacterium
GTCGTTCGACAAGGCCCTGCTGCAGTTCCTGATGGAACGACAGAGCCGGATGTGAGAAGCTAGTAACTAGTTGCTAGCCGCTAGTTGCTAGTTGCTAGTCGCTCCCAAGAAGCTACGGGTTGGTCAGGTCCGCCCAGATGCGTGCGACAAAGTCTCGCATGTCTCCTCCGCCCCGTCCTCGGAGTCGCTCCACGGTTGGCTCGCCGCCGTCGGGGGCGAACGTCACCCGCACCGGCCAAAGGCTCTTGCCGTCATTGGTGTAGAACGCGTATCGCATGTCGTGCATGGTAACCCCGTGCGAACCGTCACTGCCGCGCTCGTACTCCCACCGGATCTGGTCGTCGGCGAACCAGTTGTAGATGCGATAGCCTCGTGTGTCCCGCGCCCGGCGGATGTATTCGTTCTCCGGGACCTTGTCGAATCGTGTCGTGAGTCGATCATCGGCCGGGTCGGCCAGGTGGTGGACGCGCACGATGATCCATTCATCCTCGGTCTCCAGCACCGCCTGCCAGAGGAAGATCGACCCGATCATCGGGTACGCTTCTACGCGCTGCACGTCGTTGCCGGAGTAGTTCAGTTCCGCCAAGGCCACGTCGATCGCCCGGTTGTGCATGAGGCGTCCCGCGCAGAGATAGCCCGTAGACAGCGCCAGCCCGACGATCGCGATGATGACGGTGGCCTTCTTGTGGAGATTCTTTCGGCCGCGGCGGACGATCCAGCAGGTCACCAGCGTGACGATGAGAATGGGCGTATAGATGATGTCCACGATCGCCACAACGTCGATGGCGTAACGGGCATTGGTGAGCGGGCTCAGCAGTTGTGTGCCGTACGAGGTACACCAGTCCAGCGGCGCGTGGGTGGCCGCCGCCACCAGGCAGCAGAGAAACAGTATCCACAGCGGCGCCGAGCCCGGGTCGTTGCCGCGCTTGCGGTGGTAGCTGTTATAGATCCGCCGCCCGAGGTACCAAGGCAGGGCGAACAGCAATGCCGTCAGCGGAATCACCAGCAGCGAGTGTGTGATCCATCGGTGATAGAGCATCGAGGCGAACGGGTCCTGGTAGCCCATCGACCCCATGACGGGCGCAATGAAGCTGTCCAGGTCCGGCGCGTAGGCGGTAAAGGCAGCCACCCATGATGCGTCGCGTCCGATCCGCTGGCGGAACCCCAGCTGCGCGGTGGCAGCTCCGAGCAGTGCTTGTGTTGGTGAATCCATGTGTTTCAGTATAGGCGGCTGGGGGCGGTTTACCCGCAGCGAAGGGGTCCCAGCAGCAGGACGATCGCCACGCCGGCCGCCAGCAGCAGAGCGACCCGCCAGCCTCCACCGGCCGGACTGATCGGGGCCGGCGGCGCGCCGGGGATGATGTACTCGCCGCACTCCGGGCAGCGGTCGGCGTGGGCGTAGACCTCCGCCCCGCACACCGGGCAGGCGTCGGTGGGTGTCTCACCGTCGTCGTCCAGCAGGTCGGCGTCGGCCTCGTCCGGGCCTTGCAGGTCGTCGGGGTCGTCGAACGTCTGGTCGTCGCTCATGACGGGCTCACCGGTTCCTGCAACAGGACGGCCGCCATCGCGACGATCCCCTCTTCCCGCCCGACGAAGCCCATTCCCTCGTTGGTCTTGGCCTTGATGGCCACCCTCGCCGGGCTCACCTCAAGCAGCTCCGCGAGCTTCGCCTTCATCGCGTCCTTGTGCGGCGAGAGCTTTGGAGCCTCGGCGAGAATCGTGACGTCGCAGTTGCCCACGACCAGCCCCGCCTGCCTGGCCAGACCGACCGCGTGGGACACGAACTGCCCCGATGCGGCGTTGGCCCATTGCGGGTCGGTGTCCGGGAAGTGCTCGCCGATGTCCCCCTCGCCCAAGGCGCCCAGCAGGGCGTCGGTCACGGCGTGCAGGACGACGTCGGCGTCGCTGTGACCGGCCAGGCCTTGGCTGGATGGGATCTCCACCCCCGCCAGCCACAACGGCCTGCCAGCCTGGAAGCGGTGCGAGTCGTACCCGGTTCCGATGCGAATCATGCGATCACTCCAGGTTACAGCTTGGGCAGGGCGAACTCGTCGCCGGTCTCGTGGATCCACCCGGCCAGGCGGTCTTGCAGGCGTTTGCGGATGTCGCGGTACTTGTGCTTCATCGCCAGATTCACCTGCTCGTATGGATCGTCGTTGAGGTTGTGCATCATGAACGGTTGATGCGGGACAGCCACATACTTCCAGCCGTCGGCAGTGACGATTCCGCGCCACGTGCGATCGAGCATCATCGAGTGGTACTTCGGCACGTTGTGCTGCAGGAAGGCGCTGTCGGGCTCACCGGCAGGGGGGCACTCCCGGTCCTTGCGACGATAGGCGGAATAGTCGAACCCGCGCATCCAGTCGGGGGTGTCCAGCCCGCACAGGCCCAGCGTGGTCGGGGCGATGTCCACGTGGTTGATGGGGGCATCCACTCTGCCGCCGCGGTGCTCATAGTGCGGCACGCGTCCGGCGATGGTAAACGGAATGCGGATGCTCTCCTCGTACGGGACCGACTTGCCGAAACAGGCGTGGGACCCGTGCATGTCGCCGTGGTCCGAGAAGAAGATCACGTGCGTATCGTCGGCCAACCCGAGCGCGTCGAGGGCGTCGCGAATGCGTCCGACGTTCCAGTCGAGGTTTTCGATCTGGGCGTAGTAGCCGGCGAGGTTGCGGCGGGCGGTCTCGGCGATGTCGTACTGTTCGGGCACGTTCGGTCGCAGTTGGATCTCGCCCGGGGTGTGACGGTCCATGAACTCCCGCGGCGCGATGTACGGGCCGTGCGGGGGCTGAACGCTGAGCACCGCGAAGAACGGTTGGCCGGCAGCCGGGGTGTTGCCGTCCGCTTGGCCGGTTCGATCGCGCTGGTCGAGGTAGTCCAGCAGCAGGTCGGTCAGGGCGTCGGTCTCGTAGGTGGGGAGTTTCTGGAGCGGGACGTCGCTGCCGTTTTCGTCGTGGCCATGCACCCAGCAGTCGTACTGGGAGTTGTTGTTCTCGTAGCCGATCCACGTTTTGAACCCGCCGCGGCGCTGGGGCGGGACGATGTGGAACGCCGAACGCGACTCGCCCTCGGGATGGCCATCGAGATGCCACTTGCCGAAATAGGCCGTGTCGTAGCCGGCCTCGTTGAATGGCTGGGCGACGGTCGGAAGGGATGGGTCCAACTGTTGCGGCGTGCGGACGCAGGCCTCGTGGGGGTATCGGCTGGTCAGCAGGCAGGCGCGGAACGGCGTGCACCACGGGTTGCCGCTCACGGCGTTGCGGAAGGTCACCCCGTCGCTGGCCATCCGGTCGATGGAGGGCGTATGGACGTTCGGGTCGCCCATGTGCCCCAGCGCCTGGGCGCGGTGCTGGTCGCCGAAGATCCAGATCACGTTTGGCCGATCGGTTGTCGCTTGCGCACTCATGATTCCCACAGGATACGTCGTAGCACCGTGGCCTTCCAGTTGAAGATGCGCAGGGGTACACTCAGTGCCTGAAGAATTTGCACAAGGAGATGCCCATGAAGCGTGTCACTGCCGGTGTGGTTCTCATTGCAATGCTGTCCTCGGCTGCGGCTGCGGCTGGGGCGGTGTTCCAGTATCGCCTGGACATCGAGTATGAACGGAAGGGCAAGACACGCACAAAATCGGTGTTCCTGTGGATTCCCCCCGAGGCCAAGCAGGTCCGGGGCGTGGTGATCGCGGGGATGACGCTGATGGAGCGCGAGTTCGTTCGCGATCCGATCATCCGCAAGGCCTGCCGCGACGAGCAGATCGCGCTGCTGTTTTCCACCGGCGGCGTGGGCGGGTTGGATATCGAAAAGACGCTGGCTGCTCTGGCCAGGGAGAGCGGATACCGTGAGTTGACGGTGGCTCCGCTGATGTTCGTGGGGCACTCAGCCGGCGGGCCTCCCTCGCAGCGGCTGGCGCGGAAATACGCCCAGCGCTGCTTCGCGCTGGTGCAGTATCGCGGCGGCGTCCCGTGGGGTGGCGACGGCCTGCCGGACGGCGTGCCCTCGCTGGCGATGGTGGGGCAGTTCGATGAGTTCGGCGGGACAATGCGCACCGAAGACGGCAACGAGCCGGCCTGGCAGCGGGCACGCGATGGCCTCGCGAGACTCCGCCAGAAGAATCCCGACGCCCTGGTCACACTCGTGACCGAGCCGGGGGCAGGGCACTTTGCGTGGTCCGAGAGGAACGCGAAATACCTGGCGAAGTGGATGAGCAAAGCTGCCGACGCGCGGATCCCCGAGACGTGGAACATCCGGCGCGACGCACCGCCAACGCTCAAGACCGTCGACGCCAATGACGGCTGGCTGGTCTCGCTGGATCTGCGCGATATCGACAAGACCGACCCGGCGCCCCCCGCGAAATACACCGGCGAGAGGGGCAACACGATGTGGGTGTTCGACGCGGAGATGGCCGAGGCGACGGTCGCCTACCACAAGGGCATGGGCGGGAAAGACCAGTTCATCCGGTGGAAGGATCGATACTGGGTGGACGCCGGCACGCGGTACTTTTTCCTGGGGATGAAGTGGGTCGGACCGCGGACATTCGAGGTGCATCCGGTGTACGCGCAGGAGGTCCCCTCCCAGCACAAAGGGCACGGGCCCAAGTGGCCCGACGCCGGTGAGGCGGTGGGGCATTCCGAGGCGCCCATCAAGGTCAAGCCCGTCTCCGGGCCGATCGTGCGTGCGGGCAAGCACCGCTTCCGCATCGAGTACGACGCGCTCACCCCGGCAGGTTCCCGCTCGCGCGCGACGTTCCTTGCTTGCAGCGAAGGCGACAAGACCTACCGGTATACCGAGCAGGTCGGGATGATGCCGCGAGGCTTCCGAGGGCTCACCAAGGGCAAGAAGCAGACGATCACGTTTCCCGAGATTCAGGATGTTCCCGCCGACGCCAAGCCCATCGAGCTGAAGGCATCCAGCGACGCCGATCTGCCGATCCAGTACTACGTCGCCGAAGGGCCGGCCGTCGTGAAGGACGGCAAGTTGCACATCACCGAGGTACCCGCCCGGTCGACCTGTCCGATCGAGGTGACCGTGGTGGCTGCCCAGTTCGGCAGCGGCGTAGAGCCGAAAGTCCAGACGGCAACGCCCGTCAAGCGGACCTTCAAAATCACCAAGCCGTAACGGCCGAGGGATAGCGCCGTGGCTGTGGCGGCCTTCCGCCACTCCGCGCGCTGGGTTGTTCAGTCTTCTTCGGGTTTGACGTGATGCTTGACCCGTTGGAATGTATAGCGTCTCTCGGGCGTGACGTAGTGGAAGGACTGCTCCATCTGCTGCACGATCGTCTCAACGGCGTCGAGCCGGCGACGGATGGTGGTGACGCGGGCGTCCTGGAACATCAACAGCCGACGGCGGTCGCCGCTGCCCGAGAGTGATTCCATCTTCAACGAGACGTGGATCAACGATCGGCCCCGTGGCTGGGTGTTGACCATGGCCCGCACTTCGCGCAGCCTGCCGTCGTCCAGCGGGAACGCGAAGAGCTTCGCCAGGCCCCAGATAATCCCCTCGAAGCGCAGTTCCACGCCGCCATCGCCGACCGGTTCGAAGAGAACCACGGTCTCGCCGGTAATCTCGTCGGTGAAGGTGACGATCCGCGTCTCCCCGCGGAACACCATCGTCGGCTGGGCGATGACCATGTCGGCCACCCGGACGGTCTTGCCGGGCTGGGTCTTGATCGTGCCCTGAACCACGGGTTTGTCGTTTCGCGTGAGGAGCTTCAGTTGCACGTACTCCACGCGGTCCCATTGGCCGATGAGCTTCTGGAGCACCGCCAGGCCCTTGTCGGCCCCCTTGAGCGCATCGCGCACATCCTCGCGCAGGCGCTGCTCCCGCGGGCCGCTCGGCGCGTTGGCCAGAGCCTCGGTGAGCTTCCGCGTGAGCTGCTCCTTGAGCGCCTCGGGGGTGGTGGCCTGGCCCATGATGTCCGCCACCTCGCCGGGCAACTCGTCGGGAAGTCGATGACCGGCACCGATGAAGCCGACCTTCAGCGTGATCTGGGCGAGAATCGCCCGCAGCGTGCGTGTCTCGGAGGGGCCCGCGTCTCCCAGCAGCGCGCCGGTGCTGTGCTCGTCGAGATAGCCGGCGATCATGTCCGTCACCGGGCCGCTGGGCAGGGCGAAGGGGTCTTCCTCCGTCCCCAGTGAATTCGAGTCAGCCGCCGTGATGCGCCGCGTAATCTGCTCGATCCGGAGCATCGCGGTGGCCATCGACGAGGCCCATTCCCCTCGGCCGCTGATGGACCCTGCTTCGGTCAGCTCGCGGATATCGCGGATTGCGGCGCGGGTCTTGTCCAGCGTGTCGATGATCGAATCGGCGTACTCGGGGGAAAGCGAGAACTCGATCTCGTTGGGTTCCTGCTCGCGCAGGGCGTCCGAGGCTCGCACGAGGCTGACCGTGGAAAGAATGAGATTGTCCGTATAGCGAATGGTCCACGTGCTGGGCAGCTTCGTGTCGCCCAGGTTCGGGTTGGAGAGTGTCGCCTCGTCGGTGGGGTCTGCCGAGAGCGTCCAGGTCCGGTCCATTTCGCCGGGGCCAAGCGTTTCACTGGGCATGCACCCGACGGCGGCACAGGTCATACCCATCGCAACGGCCATGATCCAATGGTTGCGTGTCATTGCGTTGGCTCCTTGTGGTCGTCTTCGGAGGCGAGCCGGCTGGCTTGGCGTTGCAGTTTTTTGACCATGTCGCCGGGCGGGTAGTGTTTCCCCTGGAAAAACGCCTGGCGCACCTGCTGCCAATCCGTGACCACCTCGACCGCCTCCGGGAGGGCGGAAAGCTGCTCGGCCAGCTCGCGATAGGGCTTGGGCTGGTCGCCCTCGGGCGGCTGAACGATCAGAAACGATCGCAGCCCGGTTTCGTGATAGGCCAGAGCGTCGGAGACCTTGTCGCCCACGCCGGCCTGGATATTCGTGAACTCCTCCTGCATCCGTCGGATCGCCTTGGTCTTGTAGGCCCCGCTGCCGGAGAGAAACCCCGACACGCTCGCCAGCAGCACCGGCCCGCGCGGGAAGTCATTCTCCCACAGCCACGCCTGGGACTTCCGGCTGAAGTAGTCAGGGCGATGCGTCAGGTAGACCACCTGGTGGTTCTCGGCGATCCCGTGGAGCACCTTCGCCGAGTCTTTCATCGGCTTGGGGTTGCCCATGAGCACGGTCTCAAACCCGGTGGCGACGACCGTTTTGTCCAGGTCACATAGCACGATGGGCGTGTCGGGCGGCCTGGCGTACACGGTGAAACTCCGTGGCTCGGGCGGTGAGTTCTTCAGCCCCATCGGCGAGACCGACGCGACAAACCGCGTCTGGCCTGGTGCGTCGGGTGTGTAGAGGACCGTCGCCGAACCGTCCGCCTCCGTGGAGGTCGCCTTGAACAACCCGCCCTCGCGATCAAAGCGGATGACCCAGCCGGCCCGGCCTTGAAGAAGGTCGCCTTCCTCCAGCCTCGCCGAGAGACGAACCGGTTCGCCGGGCGTTGTCAGGGCGTCCTGAACGATCAAGACGTAGTTGCCGTCGCTGCCCAGCAGTGCGCCCTGCGTTCCGCATCCCGCCAGAAAGGCGAGCGAAACCACAGCCGTCCACATGCGTATGTTCATGTCGGTCTCCTCCCGGATTCGGGTTCGCTTCATCGTAGACCGCCCAGCCGTCGCTTCCAATTCATGTCCACAAAAAGAGCAACCCGATTTGCCTGCCTCGCGCCGGCGGACTAGCATGAACCAGGCAACCATGCTCAGAAGGAGAGCTCACATGCAAATGCGAACCGTCGTGGGATGGGTTCTGCTCGCTGCTGCCATCGGCCTGGTCGGCTGCGCGGGCGAGGTGGAAATCACGCACACGCTGCCGTCGGCCGTCCCGCTGCCGGAGGGGGTGCGCCCGCTGTCGGCTGGCAGGGTGAGCGTCACCGGCGCCGACGAGGCGGAGTTCGCGCCCATGGTGCGTGAGGCACTCTCCGAGCAACTTAAACGGATCGATCGGATGGATGCCAACGCGCACGCCGGCGTGGTCGACGCGGAGATCGACGTGACGGTGACCGACACGCGCGGAACGCGCACCGTTCGCCGGGGTCGCCCCGACGGCGAAATGAAAATGGTGACGCTGCCGACGCTGGTCCGCAAGGTCGATGTCCGGGCGGAGTTCCCGGTGCGCTATCGTCGCAACGGCGGCGAGCCGATCGTGACGCTCTCGGTGATGCGGTCGTACGATTCGCGGCGCGATCCGCGCGTGTGGGGGGAATTGGCCCTCGGCCGCGCTGCCGACCCGAACCGCGTGCCGTCCCGCCAAACCGTTCTGCACGAGCTGTTGGCCGACAGTGTGCGGCGCGGCGTGGACCTCCTGCGGCAGGGGCAGATCACCGCCACCGTCCCGCTCAAACCCACCTGGAACCCCATCGGACAGCGAGGCCTGGACGCCATGAAACAGGGAGAATACACCACGGCCAGCCGACTGTTCGCCGACGCCCTGGACGACAATCCGACCGACGTGACGTTGCTGTTCAATCACGCCGTCGCCTGCGAGGCTGGCGGGCAATTTCAGCGTGCCCTGATGGGCTACCGGAAAGTACTCCAAGCCGGCGACGACGAAACCGCCTTGGCCGGCGCGAAGCGCGTACAGACCGTCATCGATCATCGCGAAAACGCGCTGCCGAGCGCCCGCGACAACTGATTCACGTGGCAGCGTCACCCTGTGGCAGCGCTGCCCGCGGGTCGTTTTGCGCGCCCTGGGGCGTTAATACAGGATGTCCCGGCCTTGCCGACATCTGCGCACGTCGGCGCTCGCGCCGGCTATCCCTGGAACACGTCGTCTTCCTTGCTGCCCTTGGCCCGCATCACGAGCACGAGGACGATGACGATCACGACGACGGCTGCGATGCCCACGTAGATCATCACCGCCGAGCCGCCGTCTTCCTGCGCTGTTGCCCCATCGGGGGCAGACGCTTTGGGCTGTGACTTTCTCGGCGTCGGATCGGCTGTGTTCTCTTCCGGCGGGTCGGCCTTTTTCGCGTCGGGTCGTGGGGGTGCCTCGAGCCCAACGTTCTCCAGGGCAATCCGTGCCGATCGGGCCTCTGCCGATCCGGGCAGAAGTTTCAGCACGTCCCGCAATTGATCGGCCAGCATGTGCACGCGCTGTTCCCACATCTCCGGCGTGTCCCGGACAACCTTCGGCGAGGCGAACCCCAGCGTGAGGCGGGGCGTCTTGAGGAACACGGGCACCTGCGAGAGCTCCACCTGCATGAGCATCGGGTAGTACCCCAGGTCCAGCGAGAGGGTTTCCTTGGGCTGTACCTTCTTGCCGGCGATCCACGTCTGGGTGACCACGGCGTTGGGCAGGAGCGTGAGCTTCCGCGATCGCCCGACCTTGAGCACGGTGAATACCCAGGAAACATCGGACCGCTTTCCGCCCACCAGTTCACGGGCGTTCCACTCTCCGGATTCCAGCCGGGCGCCGGACTCTGCGGGTGTCCATGAAAACTCCTTGCCGCCGATGGTGATGGTCTTGCCCGCCTCGGGGATGATTCCGTCATCCGCGCCGATGGCTTTGAGCGCAGCCGACGCCCGGGCCTTGTCAACCGGGCCCAGCACCCACAGGCGGTCTCCCTTGGCGCCGACGCCCGCCCGGCTGATCGGCAGATCCTCGCCGGCGGGCAGTTCATCGCTGCCCGAGAACTCCGTCGCCGGCGGAACGACGGGCTTGCGTCCGACGACTCTTCGTACGGTCATCGTGGCTGCCTGCTGTTGCTGGTAGGCCTTGCCCTCGGGATCATCCACCGCCAGGCAGACCATCGTCGTCAGTCCCCGCAGGTAGAGTCGATCGCCTTCGACGACCGGGGCGGTTCGGCTGCGCGGGGCGATGTTCTGCGAGAGCATCGTCGCCAGCCCGAACAATCCCTGTCGCGTGGCGGTGTGCATATGGAAGGCCTTGTCGGCGTCATTGACGCGCAGCACAGCCATCTGTCCGTGCGTGGTGGTCCCGCCGAACCCACCGACCGGCCAGCCGCCGTCGCCCACGTACAGGCGGTCGCCCACGATCACCGGCGGAATCGTCGGGTCGGTGGTTTTTGTCAGCACCTGTCGCATGCGCGAGAGGCGTTTGCCGGTGGTGGTGTCATAGATGTCCAGCTGCGTCCACTGTACCGGATAGTGCTGGGGCACGTGGGCGCTGTCGACCTTCACGATGTACATCCGCCCGTCCTTAACGACCGGCGCCTTCATCCAATGTCGGCTGCCGAATGTCGTGGTGCTCTTCGCCTGTCCGCGCCCCAGTTTCGGCGGGCTCTGCCAGAGTGTCCGCACGCCCACGCGACCGGCGTCGTCCAGCCAGAGCTTCGCCGCTTCCTGCCCCAGCACCGGCGCGGTATAGACAATGTCTCCCACCACGTAAGGCGGCGTCCGGATGGACTCCACGTGGAAAATATCCCGGTGCAACAGCGTACCGTCGGTGGTGTCGACGACGGCTCCCTCGCCGGTGATCACGATGGCCTTGCGTTTCTCGCCGTTGACCAGTTGCATGACGGCCAATCCATTGCCCAAGCCGACCGCCCGGTCGCTCTCGCAGACGGTGCGTTTCTTTGGCCCGCGAGTGGTCCAGAGGACCTTGCCGTCGTTTGCGTTCAGCGAGATCAGCCCCCATTGGCCGTCCTTTCCGCCGGGCAGGTGCGACTGGACGATGTACTGACCCTCGATGAGGATCGGGTTGCCCATATTCAGGTGGTTCCACGAACCGGGCGTGTCCACCATCCAGCGGACGGCTCCGTCGTGCCCGAGGCAGGCGGCGGTGCCCGAACCCACGTGGACGTAGACCGCGTCGTCGGTGACCACCGGGGCAACGCCGGCGGCGTAATCGCCGCGCGGCGCGTCCTTCCCGCTGGGCGAGACGATCTGCTTTTTCCACCGTTCGGTCCCGTCGTCGGCGTTCAGGCAGTGCAGCCAGTTGGGCTCTGCCATGACGAAGATCTTCCCGTCATGCACTACCGGATCGGCGGTTCCCATGGGCAACTCGACGGTCCAGGCGACGTTTGTACCGGTTTTCAGGTCCCAGGCGGTGGGCACGTTGGCGTCGGGGTAGACGCCCGAGCCGTCGCCGCGATAGCGCTCGCCCAGCGAGGGGTTCGCACCGGCCTTGGGGACCGACGCGGCTTGTGGGCTCGGGCCGCCCGCTGTGCAGACGTGCAGGCTGAATGACGTGAACTCCACCAGCCCCAGCATGCGGTCCGGGTAGCCGTCGTACCAGTTGACCCTGCCGTGATGTCGCTGCACGTAGTTGTTGCTCGCGCAGCGTACCAGCAGACGGTTGGTTCCCTTCTTGAGCGTCACCTGGAACACCGCCGGCTGGAAGGGCGTGAAGTCCGGCCCCGCCCGCCACACCGCTTGCCCGTTCAGCCAGATCATGCCCTGACCTTCCATCCGCACCGACAGCCAAACGGTCTGCTCGGCGGCGCTGTCGATGGTGCTCCGAGCGTACCACGTGATATACCGCCAACTGCCCGAGGATGCCTCGGTGCGATTGGGTACCACCACGGTCGCGTCGGCCAACCCCGCCTCAATCCACCGGGCGGGTTGGTCCACCTGGCGGACGTCGCCTTCAGCGTCGGTGAACAGCTGCGTCCGCTGGTAGGCGACGTTGTCCACCGCGAGCACCTCCGGGGCGCGGACGGGGGCGTCCTGGTCGTACACCGGGAACGGGCCGGCCATTTGCCAGTCCACCATGGGCTGCCACCGCTGGGCGCCCTTCGTGGAGGCCTTTTCGACGCGATTGCCCTTGCGTGCGTTGGCGAGAACCTCTTGGCCGAAGTACGGCCCGAAGGTGTCATCCGCCGGCGCGACGCGATCGGTCGGGACGGTTGACTCTTCCAGCGAGGCGGCCTGTCTGGCGAAACCCACCAGCCGCGAGAGGTAGGCAGTCTTGTTCTTCTCGCTCGCCTGGTCGGGCCACTGCGGAGTGGGCACGAGCACGCGCGAGACGGTGTCGGTTACGGGCATGGGGTAGTTCCGAAGGGCCATCGCCAGGGCGCGGATTTCGCGGTACGCCCGTGCGGCGCGGACGGTGGCCTGATCCAGGGTCTTGGGGGCCTGGTCGGGGTCGTCGGCCGCCAGGAAGGCCACCGGGTCGCGCGGGGCGGGCACAATCGCGCCCTGCCCCGAGCCCATCCAGCGGCCCTTCGCGCCGGAGCTGACGTACGTCCCGGCGAGGCGCGACGAGCGAATCACCCCGCTGAGGGAGTCCTGACCGCTGCCGAACATCCCCTTGCCTCCCGGGGATTTCCGCAGCCAGGTGGTGTCCAGTCGACCGTCGATGATCCGCCCGCTGAAGGTGACTTCCGGCTGACCTTTCTCGGAGTAGGTCGTACCGCGTCTCTCGTGCGTGCCTTTGAATGTCAGGTCGATCCGTGCGTCGAATCGGCCTTGCTCGTCGGGCTCGATGGGCGAATATTTCCGTTCGAACGGCCCGCCGTCATTGTGGAAGATCCGCGGCGCCTTGAGTTCCTTCTCGAAGACCCATTTCTTGCCATCCTTGCCGTACTGCAGAACCCAGTTGTCTCCCTTGAAGCGGCGGAAGGTGAGGATGAGCTTCGGCTCGGTCGGTCGGACGTCCAGGTCCAGCGTGATCGTATGAGCTTCGGCCTTCGCCGCTTCGGTATCGTCCTCGGGGTCGGAGACGACCTGGAACACGACCGGGCCGGTGAGCTTCTCGTCCTTCAGGGACAGCCCCGTGGCGTCGATCTGCTTGAGCGGAATGGAACCGGGAAGGGGGGTAACGTTGCGGACCACCCATCGGCTGCCCTGGCGGCGGAGCGTCATCGTGAGATTCCCGCGTCGCCAGCTCTGGTCGAGCTCGATGGTCACGTCGAGAGGGGCAGCCTTTTTCGCGTCGGCGGCGCTGCGATCGCGCAACTGATCGCGCAGGTGGTCACGGATTTTGATGAGCGTGCCCAGTTCGTCCCATTCGCCTGACTTCTCGGCTGCGCCGGTCGGCACGGCCAGAACAATCGTCCAGATCAGCATCCCAGCCAGCAGCCTCATTCGCCCGGTTTGCATGCGAGCATCCTTTCGGTGTGCCCCGTTGGAGCACGGTTTGGCCTTTCAAACAGGAGGCCATCCATTAGCGTCTTGACGCAACGTCCAGCCCGGTGTGCGGATTGCGCAGGGGTGACGTCACGAAAACCTGTCTCTCTGTAACACGCCGGCGGTGCGGCGGATTCGATGCGATTCGGTTGAAATTGTGATACCATCCAATCGCACCTGTCGACGAACCAAAGGGCACGACGAACGTCCAAGGATAGGTGAAGTCCCGGAGAGAGTCCATGGCTGTGACGCATCCTGTGCTGCGAGAGTGCGAGAAGGCTGCACGCCGGCTGATGATGCATCGCATCGCCGAGTCGGTGGCGGTGACGGCTGCGCTGGTCGGACCGTTGGCGGCCTGGCTGGCGGGTACGCACGCCCTGGCGATGCGCGGGCAGGCGAGCTGGGCGTTGGTGGGGGCGCAGGCGTGGGGGGGCTGGGTGGCGGTGCTGCTGCAGCGGAGAGTGCGAACGGCGCTGTCGGTAGCGCCGATGCAGATGGTTCTGGCGGCGATTGGCGGAACCGCGCTTTATGCGGCGACCATGGCGGGAATCCTGCTCGGCGAGGAGTCCACCGGCTGGTGGCTGGCGGGACGGGGGCTCTTGGTGGTTGCGATCGCCGGTCCTGTGGCGCCGCTGGTTCGCGGCGTCTCGGTTCGGCAGGCGGCCGTCTGGCTGGATCATCAACTCCACGCGGGCGACCGCATCGCGACGGCGGCCGAGGCGCTGCGTTCCGATCGTCCGATCGGTGAGGAGGCGGCATTGATCGCCGACCAGGCGCAGAACGTATTGTCCTCGCGGCAGCCGACGTCGGGGGCCTATTGGAAACGCACCCGCAGGACCGCGGCCCTGGCGGGGTTGGCGGTGGGCGTGTGTCTGCTGGCTGGGACGTTGGGCCCGGCTGCCGCGCGCGACGCGTTTTCCGTGCGACTGGCCGACGCGGCGGCTGAGCTGGATGAGAGTCAGCGACGGCGCATCGCCCGCGCCATGCGAACGGCTGCGCGGTCGAGCGATTCTGCCAAGGCGGAATTGCTGCGGGAGGCCGCCGTGGTGATGGTCGACGCGAGCGATCGCGATCGGTTGGCTGAGTTGCTCCAGGAGCTCCGGCAACGCGGATACGACGTGCGGCGGGACGTTCCCAAGGGCGTTATGGAAGAACTCGCCCGTCGCGCCGGCGGTGGTGGGGGTGAAGCCGCCGACCGGGCCGGAAACGACAACGGCAGCGAGATCGAGCCGGACGCCAATGCGTCGGCGGGTCCGGCGCGATGGGTGTTCGTTGCGACGCCTGCGACAACGGACCAGGGGGACCCCGACCAGGCCGATCGGGCCGTTCGCCCCGAGACGCTGCCGTGGGAGAAGGCCTGGCAGCGAGCCCGTCAGCGGGCCGGGGACGCGTTGGTCGGCGGCCGTCTGCCCTCACAATACCGTGAACTCATCGAGCGGTACTACGAGCGATCCCACGCCCGGTGAATCTCCCCGCCCGGTGTGCGGTCAGCGGGAGTTGGGGTCTCGCTTCGAGAGGTTCTGGAGCTTCCTCTGGAGGGTCTCGATCTGTTCGGTCAACTCGGCGACCCGCTTGCGGAGTCTGTCGCGTTCGGTGATCGCGCCGCCGAGGGCTTTGATGTGGTCCAACTGGCGGCGGTTTTCCAGTCGCAGTTCATGCACCTGCTGGGCGAGCAGATCGGCGCGGCGACGCAGGGACTGCAGCGTCATCTCACGAACCGACGCCTCGGCTTTGAGGCGGTTGATCTGGTCCTCCAGGTCACGAACGCGCCGCGGCTTGACGTCGTCGGATGTCTCGATCTCTCCGTCCACCGGGCCCCCGCAGCCGACGAGGATGCCGACGGACAGGGCGATCAGAATGAACGAATCCCGAAGCATCCTTTCATTAGAACACCGACGGGGGAAGTTGAACAGGGGTAGTTGCTCGCCTCACGGCGTGGCTGCGTTGGCGGACCGGCGGGCGATGCTGTATTGGCCGACGGTTTGCAGCTCGCTCAGGCCCGGTGTGGCTGCGAGGTGCCGGCGCCACGCCTCCCGGAAGGCGCGATCGCCCTCGCTGAGGTCCACCACCACGAGCAGTTCGCCCGGGA
>CAZYIH010000060.1:0-4682 GCA_964646915.1 uncultured Planctomycetaceae bacterium
TGACGAGTCGGGCTTTGGATGCACGCGGATCTACGCCGGCCGACGGGCCGGGTTGTTCAGGCCAAGGAGTCGTTCATGGCTGCAGCGAAATCGGTATGGGGCATCGACATCGGTCAGTGCGCGTTGAAGGCGCTGAAGCTTCGAAGCATCAACGGAGCGACCCGGGTTGAGGCATTCGACATTATCGAGCACCCCAGGATTCTCTCCCAGGCGGAAGGCGATCGCGACCAGCTGATCCGCAACGCCCTGGAGCAGTTCCTCGCCAGAAACAACGTCGTGGGTTCGCAGATCGTCGTTTCGGTCCCCGGCCAGAGCAGTTTCTCGCGGTTCATCAAGCTGCCACCGGTCGAGACCAAGAAGATCCCGGACATCGTCCGCTTCGAGGCAGAGCAGCAGATCCCCTTCCCGATGGACGACGTGGTCTGGCGGTGGCAGACGTTCCATGACCCCGACAGCCCGGACGTGGAAGTGGGCATTTTTGCGATGAAGCGGCAGGACGTCGCCTCGAACCTCAGCTATTTCAGCGAGGTCGAGCTGGACATCGACGCCGTGCAGATGGCCCCGCTGGCGCTGTACAACTTCATGCGGTACGACGAGCAGACCGCCTCGGACGGGGCGACGCTGCTGATCGACGTCGGGGCCGACAAGACCGACCTGGTGGTTTCCGACGGCCCGCGGATCTGGACGCGAACGGTGAAGATCGGCGGGAACGACTTCACCGAGGCGCTGGTCAAGGCGTTCAAGCTCTCCTTCGCCAAGGCCGAGAAGCTCAAACGCACCGCCGCCTCGAGCAAGTACGCCCGCCAGGTGTTCCAGACGATGAGGCCGGTGTTCTCGGACCTCGTGCAGGAAATCCAGCGGTCGATCGGATTTTACACGTCGCTGCACCGCGAGTCGCGTTTCACGAGGGTTCTCGGGCTGGGCAACGGGTTCCGCCTGCCGGGCTTGCAGAAGTTCCTCGAACAGAACCTCAACGTCTCGGTGCATCGCATCGACTCGTTCCAGCAGGTCTCGGCCTCGGACGCCGTCAACGCCCCGGTCTTCCAGGAGAACGTCCTGTCGTTCGCGGTGGCGTACGGCCTGGGGGTGCAGGGACTCGGCGAGGCGAGCATTGAAACGAACCTCCTGCCACGGTCGGTTTCCACCCAGCGGATGTGGGCTGCCAAGAGGCCCTGGTTCGCTGCCGCTGCTGCGATGATCGTGATCGCCCTGTCAATGATGCTTTACAGCTCTTACCGCGACCTGGGGAAACTCAAAGACGACAGGCAGACCCTTGCCCAGACCAGAGAAGTGGTGAGCGATCTCCAGCAGCTCCAACGGAACTATCGCAACCTCGGTCAAGCCGTCGGCGACGGTGAGGAAAAGGTCAAGAGCCGGTTGAAGTTGTTCGGCTATCGCAACTTCTGGCCGTCGGTTCAGAAACTCATCTCGCGATCGATGATGTCGGTCGCCGAGCACCAGGGCCTGTATAACCAGGCACTGACCACGCCGGACCCCGAGCGTCGCAAGCAACTCCTTGCCAAGCTCGAGGACATCCCACGCGAACAACGGAGCCTGCTGTTTCTCGAACAGATGGGCACCGAGTACGTCCCGGACATCTCAGCCGTCAAGGGCAGCCTGTACAACCGCATCAGCGCCCAACTGGGCGTGGCCGACAGGCGAGGGGATGCCGGATCGGGCGGAGCACCCGAAGAACCCCAGACCACTTCCGGCCAGGCCAAGCGAGGCTTCCTGGTATGGGTCATCTGCCGCACGACGCTGGAAGAACGCCAGATCCGCTCGCAGTTGATTACCCGCATGCGACGGTTCGGAAAGCGATACGCCGAGCAGCGTCTCGGGGCGGTGACGGTGGAAGCGGACGAAGGCGAGTTCGTGGCTGGGGCGAGTGTATCGCCCACCGGCCCGACCAGTCCGATCCCGACGGTCCGTCCTCCGCGTGGTGGCTCGCGAGTCCCGTACGGCGGCGAGGACGAAGGTCGGCGTCGCCCGCCTTCGACCATCGGCCGCGAGGACCGGGCCGCCGGCGGCGGAGCGGGTTCCACTGCCGCATCGGCCGAAGACCCCGTATTCAAGGGCGAGAGCTTGGCCGGTGATGCCCGGGTGGGCATGATCTGGCTGGTATCCGTCAACGACGACGGACTGGAACTCGAACCCATCGAGCAGGCTGACAGCCAGGAGGGCCGTTAACCATGGATGTCATTCGTAAGAACCTGTTCCTGGTCGTACTGGTCGGCGTGACGGCTGTGCTGATCGGGCTGATTGTGTTCATGAATTCCTCGGTCTCCGCCGACGTCGAGAAAGCGGTCGAGCAGCGGGATAAGCTCAGTTCGCAGCTGATGCGGTACGCTCGCGGCCAGAGGTACAACCCCGCGGTGATCGACGCGCGTCGCGCCGAGGTGACCGGCTCGAAGCAGAATCTCCGCTCGGTGATCGAGAGGAGCATCGAGTTTAACAAGCGGTACAGGGTGCTCTCGCTGGTCCGTCCGGACGGCAAGGGCGTGGTGCCCGCGTTCCCATTCAACCGGCAGCTGGACCGTGAGATCGCGCTGCGTGCGGTTTTCCCGGATGCCTACAACAAGGCGATCGAGGCGATCGAGCAATCGCTGAACTCGACGACTCCGCCCACCGAGCCGTTTACGGAGGTGGAGCTGCGACAGTGGCAGTTGCGGGAGCTCAGCGAGGCCCGCGCCGAGTGGGCCCGCAAGCTCAAGGCCGGCACGATCGAGCCCACCGAGGAGGTCGACGGACAGCTCGTCAGCACCGAGCCCGTGCTTACCGCGGAGATGGCGGCCCGGGCCCGACGCAAGGCGTTGACACGACGCATGGTGGAGCATGCCCGAAAGGGCGAGATTTACCTGGACGCCCTGGCCCTGCAGAGACTGATCGATCCGACCCAGAAGCGCCCGCTCGTGGAGACGATGTGGTACGCCCAGCTCTCGCTCTGGCTGCAGCAGGACGTGATTGACGCCATCCGCCAGACCAACGCCGAGGCGTTCGCCGGGTTGCCCGACACCGGCCGAACGGTCCCCAACGCGGCGGTCAAACGGCTGATGGAAATCCGCATGATCCCGCAGTACGTCGGGGCCACCGGTGGGATGTCGGTCCCCGGCGGCGACCGTGATCGCGACCGCTCCGGCGACGGGGCGATGGCGGCGGCTTCGCTGACCGAGGCGGTATCCAACAAGGACTACGACGTGATCCATTACACGGTCACGGTGGTGCTTCCGTTCCGCTACCTGGGTCGGCTGCAATGGCACCTCGTCCAGCAGAACTATCACACCGTGCTGGATGTGCAGGAAGTGACCCCGCCGGCCGACCCGCCCTCGACGTACTACTACGGCAGGGAACCGGTCGTCCGGGTGACGCTGCGGGGCGAGTGGAAGCTTCTGACCGAGTGGGAGCGCCCGCTGATGCCTGTGGAAGTGCTCAAGACACTCCCCACCAGCGCCCGTCGTTCGGAAGATTCCGATCGCATCAGCGAGGCCGGTGGTATCACGGGCGGGTCCTCGTCGTCGGGTCGCCCCAGCCGCGGTGGACGTCCGCGATTCGGTGAGAAACGGTAATCCGCGTCCGCCAAGGACGCAGGCAGTAGATACGAAGGAGGCCAGGACATGGCCAATCAGGATTCGGCAGGATTCATCGAACAGCACGTCGAGAAGCTGGCGATGGCAATTTCCCTGGGCGTGCTGGTGTTCGCCGTGAGCCATTGGGTGCTCAGAAGTCCGCGCCAGGTGAAGGTTACCACCGCCGCGGGCAGCACAGCCGAGGTCGCCCCGGCCGAGCTGGACGATAAGCTCAACGAGGCAGCCGACAGCATCTGGCGCCGCCACAGCAACGCCACTGCCGAGGTCGAGTCGGTCTACCCCGGTCCCGAACACTTCGAACGTCTGGCGAGCGCGCCGTTCTCGCCCGCCCTGACCGACCTGCCTAACATTGCTGCCGGTTCGCTGCCGGATATTGACATCGGCGGCGGGGTGACGCTCGAAGCTGTCGGCGTGGCGCAGGTGGCCGACGAAATCCCCGCACCGTTGGCCCCGTCGGTGTGGGTGGGTCAGGAGCTTCGTCGCGTGACCGAAGGCGACCTGTCGGATCAGAACGTCGCCCACGGGGCAGCCGATTTCGACTGGCAGAAGATGGCCGGTCAGTGGCAGACGCTGCTTCGTCCCCGTGGGATCAATGCCCGCCCGGTCGCCCTTCGGGTGGAGGTGCAGCGGCAGGTGGTGCTCCCGGATGGCTCATACGGGCCGGCCGAGACGATCAGAACCATTCGTGCCCCGGGCCCGGACGGCCAGGTGGCTCGCGTGCCCGAACTGCCGGATTTCACGGGTGAGAATGCCCAAGCGATTACCGACGCGATCGACCAGGTCGAGCAGGTTTATCAACTGGCCGTCCTTCGGCCGCAGTATTGGGACGTCTGGTGGGGTGGGACGAACCAGTGGATCAGCTGGAAGCGTCACCTGCCCGCGACGGAGACCATCGACGCCTATGCGAAGCTGGTCGCCGTTCCGGAAGTGGACGAGGCCGACGGCGGGACAGGGCGACCCACGCGGGACGAAGAGGATCGTCGGGCTCCCCGCAGGGAGGCGATCCGCGCCGACGAGGAAGCCGAAGCCCGCTTTGGACGCGAGGTCGAAGACCGAGGTCGACGCAGCCCTCCCATCGGCCGAGAGGACGAAGAACGT
>CAZYIH010000060.1:4782-15120 GCA_964646915.1 uncultured Planctomycetaceae bacterium
GTGCGTGAGGACGAGGGCGTCGACACCGGCGCGCCGGCCGGCGGAGCCGCCCCGCCGCCGATGCCCGCGGTCCCGCCGCTGGGTCGGCTGGTGCAGGGCAAGAAGGTGCTCTGGTTCCACGACGTCGGGCTCAATCTGCGCAAGCAGTATCGCTACCGCCTGCGAGTGGTCTTCGTGAACCCGCTTTACGGCAAGCAGATCAGCAGCGTCGTGAAGAGTCCCGAGGACATCCGAACCAAGGAAGTCGCCTCGCCGTGGAGCAAGTGGTCGGCGACCCAACGGGTGCCCCACCCCACGGAGTTCTTCCTGACCGGATACGACTCGACCAGCGGCACGGTGCAGGTGACGGTCTTCACGCGGCACATGGGTCGTTTCGTTCGCCAGCAGTTCAACGTTCGCAAGGGCCAGAGCATCGGCCGATCGACGCAGCTGCGCGTGCCGGTTCCCACGTTGGACGGCCAGACGTCCCGCGAGATTCGCACGGTGGACTTCAGCACCGCCGCCGTCGCGATGGAGGTGGACTTCAGCCGCGAGGTGCCCAGTTGGGGCAATATCACGACCACGACCGTCGCCTTGGTCTACCTGGACGAGAACGGAAAGGTCCGGACACGGGTCCGCTCGCGTGACGAGGCGTCGCAGCGATATCAGGAACTGGATTCGCTCGCTCCGTAGCGACGCGGCGCGGGTTGGCGGGGTTGTTCTCCGGGCGATTTTGAGCTTGCAACGCCCCGACCCCTGGTGTAGTTTCTTCGCACTCCTCGGCGCGGCGTTTTGCCGGGGCGGTCTTATTCATATATGGCAGTGGCAGTGGATGGTGGTGGAGTCGCCCCTCACGGGGCAGAGAACCCGCTTCCCGCGCCGGGCGGATCGGCCGATATCGACCGACGTCGCAACGCGGAGGCAAACCTCCGGGAGCCCCCCGGAAAGGAGTATCAGGTGACTACCCTTCGTCGAATCATTCGTTTGGCCCTACCGGTAATGGTGCTTCTGCTGATGGTGAACACGGGTCTGGCCCAGGAGTCCGATGCGGACGCGGCCACCGAGGCACTGCAGCAGGGCATCGCCCAGTACAAGGCCCAGGAATTCAAGGCCGCCAAGAAGACGCTCCTGACCGTCGACGCCGAGAAACTCTCCGACGAGCAGAAGAAGACCCTCGCGGAGTATCTCTCCCAGGCCGACACCGCGATGAAGAAGAAGGCCTCGGCCCTGTCGGCGTACCGCGACGCGCAGAAGGCGCTGGAGGCCGGTGAGCTGGACAAGGCCCGCACGCTCTTCGCCCAGGCCGCCGACAGCGAGTACATCCTGGACGCCACCCGGCGCGACGCCAAGGCGCAGCTGGCGTGGGTCAATCAGCGGATCAAGCAGGCCAACGGCGCCGCCAAAGCCAATGGCACCGGCGGCGAGATGGTCACCGCGCCCGCCAAAGAAAAGGACGACGCCGAGGACGGCGGCACGAAGGTCACCGAGATCAAAAAGAAAGACGGCGACGAGCTGTTCAACGCCATCGCCGCCCGCAAGAAGGAAGCCAATCGCCTCGTCGAAAAAGGCAAAGCGGCCCTCAAGGACAACCAACCCGAGAAGGCTGCCGACCTCTTCGGCCGCGCTTTGAAGCTGGACAAGTACAACAACGAGGCGAAGATTCTCCTCGAACGGGCCCGTGGGCGAATCGGCACTTCCGGTGGCGACGATCTGCTCTCCGAGCACAAGCGGAAGCTTCGCGTACTCCGCGGGGCGACGCTCACCGATTATGGCAAGTACATGAAGAACGCCCGCGAGAAGCTCGCCACCGCCCTGAGCAAGGAAGGCGAGAAGTCCGACTTCGCGGCGGCCGTCGAAAACGCGCGGACGGCCGGCAAGCTGATCGAGTCCAACAAGCGGCTCTTCAGTGCCAATGAATTCCGCGAGCTGCGGAGCAAGGCCGGCGACCTGGTCGAGCATATCCAGTCCCAGCAGGAAAAGTTCGCCGTGCAGCGTGCCCGCGAGCAGGCCGCCGACGTGGCACGTCGCGAGCGCATCCGTCGTATTCAGCTTCGCAAGGACCGCGAAGAAACGATCGCCTCGCTGACCCGCAAGGCCAAGGCGTTGGTGTCTGATCGGAAGTGGAAGGACGCCCGCGATACGATGCGGGAGATCCTCCGCCTCGAGGCGAACAACTCCTTCGCCTCCGAGGGGCTCGGCTGGGTGAAGCGGTACATGATTCTGGAACGCCAGAAGGAAGCCCGCCAGACGAACTTTTACGAGTCGCAGCGGCAGTTTTTGGACATCGTCGAGAGCGAGACGCCGTGGTATGAGCTGCTGCGGTACCCGCGCAACTGGCGGGAGATCACCGAGAAGCGCAAGCGGTTCAGCGCTGGCGAGATGAGCGAGTCCGAAAAAGACCGTCGCGCCCGCAAGAAGCTCCAACGCGTGATTCGCAACGTGGACTTCAGCGGGATCGCACTGGAGAACGTCCTGAACTTCCTGCGCGACGTGACGGGCGCGAACATCGTGCCCAACTGGGAAGTGCTCGCCGGGCGGAACGTCACCCGCAAGACGCAGGTGACGGCAGAGAAACTCTCCGAAGTGACCGGTCAGACGCTTCTGGAGATCGTGCTGGAGAACGTCGGCGGCACGCAGGTCCAGCTGGGCTACGTGATCGAAGACGGGATCGTGAAGATCTCCACCTCCGACGCTCTGCGGACCAAGGTCAAGACCCGTGTGTATGATATCCGCGACCTGATTATCCCCATCCCGGACTTCGAAGGCCCGTCGATGGACATCACCAATGTGGGCGATGATGGGGACGACGATTACGACGGCGGTGACGATAACACGCTTTTCGGCGACGACGATGACGACGACACGGGTGGCGCCCAGGGCCCCACCCGCGCGGAGATGATCGAAGAGATCATCAGCATGATCCGCGAGAAGGCTCCGATTGACTCTTGGGTCGACCAGGGCGGGCCTGGTTCGATTCGCGAGTTCGGCGGGCAGTTGGTGGTCACGCAGACCCCCGAAGTGCACGACCAGATCCTCGAGCTGATCGGCATGCTTCGCGAGGCCAAGCAGCTTCAGGTATCCGTAGAAGCCCGGTTTATCACGGTCTCGACCGGTTTCCTCAACGAGATCGGTGTGGATCTGGACTTCTACTTCAACATCGGCTCGGGCCTTGGTGCCGGCACTACGAATACCGACCCCTTCACCGGAGCGGGTGTCCCGACCACCGGTGTGAACGGCTGGGGGATGAACAAGTCCCGCGTCAGTTCCATCACGCCGATCCCCGTCAGCATGAACCACCGCAATCAGGCGAGCTTCCTGGGAAGCTCCTCTGCCGTCGCTCCGGACATCGGGGCCTCGACGACCTCGCACGCCCTGTCGGTATTCGGGAGCTTCCTGGACGACGTGCAGGTGGACTTCCTCGTGCAGGCCACCCAGGCCCATTCGTCGGGTCGTCAGCTGACGGCCCCCCGGGTGACGATGTCGAACGGTCAGCTGGCTTACGTGGCCGTCGGTACGACGCAGGCGTACGTCTCGGACCTCGAAGTGGTCACCGACGAGAACGCCGTGGGTATCGAGCCGGAAGTCTCGACCGTGACCACCGGTAGCGTGTTGGAAGTGCGGGCCACCGTGTCCGCTGACCGTCGCTACGTGACGATGACTCTCCGCCCGCAGGTGACCGTCCTGAACGGCTTCCTTACGGTCGGTGGCGGGTTGTCCAATATGGACCCGAACGCCGGTGGTGACAGCATCAACTTTGACACGGTCGGCCTCCAGCTGCCCAACGTTACGGTGACCACGGTGCAAACCACGGTGACTGTTCCGGACGGTGGAACCCTGGTGCTGGGCGGACAGAAACTTTCCTCGGAAGTCGAGCGGGAGAAGGGCGTTCCGATGCTCTCGAAGGTGCCCATCCTCAACCGCCTGTTCACCAATCGCGGCCGCGCTCGCGACGAAAACACGCTGCTGATCCTCGTGAAACCGAAGATCATCATCACAGGCGAGGCCGAGGAGATTGAGGAGCTTCATCAAGAAGTTCCCCGATTACCTTAGCTCCACCGGGGGCGGAACATCGCCCGGACACCAACGTCGAAATCAATACAGGCCGCGAGTTTCCTATCGGAAGCCCGCGGCCTGTCTTATAATACAACGGAACGCAGACCGCTCAGGAGACCCGCCATGAAACGAACGTTCTGGACGACCGTGATTGCCGCATCCGCCTTGGCCGCTGTGACGGCCGGCACGCTGCTGGGGCAGCTTGGAATGGCCCCCGCTCGACGCGCGGCCGATGCCAATGATGCCAACGCCGCCCCTTGGCCCAAGAAGCTGGTGAACGTGAACGCCACGGCCAGGACGGTCAGCTTCCCCGCGGAAATCTGTGGCCGCGTTGGGATGGACGGCGGCCCGATGGACTTGGAACTTCTGCTGACCAGTTGGAAGGGCAAGACGCACGAGAGCATCCTGCGGACCCCCGCCCGGGGCTGGCAGATCCACGCCGGGCTGGTCATGCTCGGCCTGCCCCGCGGGCGGGCCGCCCAGACGTCCTACTCGATCGATACCCAGGAGTACACCTCCCAGCCGCCGCGTGGCCCGAAGGTGAAACTGAGCGTCTCCTGGACCGGCAAGGACGGAAAGAAGCACACCGCCGACCCCGCCTCGTGGATGCAGAAGGCCGATCCGGACTCCGCGATCAAACCGCCCAGCGAGTACGTGTTCATCGGCTCCATTCTCGGCAGCGAGGGCGGGTACGCCGCCGACGCACAGGGCGAGTACATCAGCCTGGTGAATTTCAGCACGGCCATCCTCGATGTGCCCTTCATGAGCACAGACAGCGACGCCAGCCTGTACTTCCGCACGAAACCCGACGCCATCCCGCCCGTCGGCACGCGGGTGACGGTGACCATTCATGTGCTCAAGGATGCTGCCGAGAGTGACTTCGTCCGTCGGCTGCTGTACGTGGACCGTTTCGGGCGATACCGCGCGGAAGGGTCCCGGGAAATGCTCAGGCTCGATCAGCTCAGCAAATGGGGCGCGTCGTTCGTGGGCAAGCACAAGCGCGGACAGGTAATTCTGCGGGGCGCGGGCAAAGCCTTCGTGCACGACCTCCTCGTTGCCAAGGAAGAGCTGTGGATCGGTGGCGTGCGCGAGATCGACGTCCAATATGACGCAGCGCGAAGGCCCGTGCTGCCGCGAACTCCCGAGCAGATGAAGCAGGCCCTGAACGAGTGGGCGGCGAAATTCGCCCAACCTTCCGAACAGATCGATCCGCCCCTGGAAACCGTCGTGCCGACTCTCCAGCAGATCGATCAGAAGCTCCACGAAATGAACGTGACCCGCAAGATGCTGGAGGAATACCGCACGAAACTGCGGGCGATGGCGAGCAAGGCGAAATCCTCCGATACGGGCGAGGCCGACGAGTGACGCCGGATTCGGCCGAACCCGGCAGGACTCCAATACCTCCGACGGGTCTGTTGCGCCGCAACGCAGCCGCCCTCGTCGGCGGGGCAGCCTCCACGCTCGGGGTGATCCTGGCAGGCAGTTGGTTGGCAGGGCGGAGCGAAGGCGGCCTCCAGGCGGAAATTCTCGTGGCGCTGGGCGTCGCAATGGTCTGGGCGAGCATTGCCGCGCCGCTGCTGGCAGCGCGCGGCAGGACGGTGATCGACAGGCTCCTGCGCGGCGGTGTGGTGATCGATGCCGCCGGGGTGGCGTTGCTCGTGGTGGCTGGGGGATTGGTGGTTCGCGGGCGGCTCGGTTTCACGTGGATCGACGCGCTGCAGGCGTATTGTGTGCTGCTGGCGGTCGGGTTGACGGGGCTTGGGTTGGTGTCCCTGGGGTGGTCGGAGGCGTCGCGTTTTGCGCTGGCGATGCTGTCGGCCGTTGGGGCGGTCGCGATGCTGGCGACGCCCTTCTGGGTGGAGGGCATGCTGCAGGAGGCGCTGACGGCCAATTCCCATCAACTGGCAGCCTTTGCGACATTGTGGAACCCGTTCTATTCGCTCTCGGCGACGGTGGGATATTCCTGGAGCTACGCCGACTGGATGTACGGAATCAGCGGATTGGGCGAGGACGTGCCCGCCCCGCCGGTGTATTGGCACTCGGCCGTGGTGCGGTACGCGTTGTCGGCAGGCGTGGTGTGGGCAGCGGTGGGGGTGGCTGGGTTGGTGCGTCGCCGGCGGCGAAAAGGGGCGGCTGCGTAGGTCTGCTGCCGGCGCGGCTGGGCGCGATGGGCGTCACCGGCTGGCGAGATACTCCTGGAGCTTGGCGGCGAAGGTGCGGACGGCTTTGCCGCGATGACTGATGGCGTTCTTCTGCTCGGGCGGAAGTTGGGCGGTGGTGCAGCCTTTCTCGGGCACGACGAAGAGGGGATCATACCCGAAGCCGTTGTCGCCCGCGGGCGACCGGGCGATGCGTCCCTCGATGGTGTCTCGGGCTTCCAGCAGGATCTCTCCATCGGCGGCCAGGGCCAGATGGCAGACGAAGCGGGCGGTGCGTTTCTCCTCGGGCACGTCGGCCAGGGCGTCCAGCAGTTTGGCGTTGTTGGCCGCGTCTGTGGCGGCGCGTGGCGCGTCCGGGGCGACTTCGCCGGCAGCGTAGCGGGCACTGTGAACACCCGGCGCCCCGTTCAGCGCATCCACCTCCAGCCCCGAGTCGTCCGCCAGGCAGGGCAGGTTCGTCTTCTCGGCGTAGTACAGCGCCTTGTCCCGCGCGTTCTCGGCGAAGGTCTGCCCGGTTTCGTCCGGTTCCTCGATGGGCGTGAGGTCCTTAAGGCCAAGGACTGATACGCTCAGGTCGCCCAGTACCTCCCGTATTTCCCCCAGCTTGCCCGGGTTGCCGGTTGCCACGACGATCGTCTCCATCGAACTCACCTTCCTTGTCGGGGATTCTCACCACGTAGCTCTGCGCTGTCTGCCGTTCCACCAGCCTCGTCCTGGCGTTGGGCACGGTGGTAACCTCGGTCCAGCCGTTGACGATCAGGTTCGGGTGCCCTTGGCGAACCCGGTGGATCCGCGGGTCCACGACCTTGGTGATGAACCGCCTGCCGGCCTTCATCCTCTTGACCGACCCGGCGGGGAACGTCCCGATCGTCACCGTGCTGCGCGACTTGCCGTGGTGGTAGTACGCCTCCTGGTTACGATCTTCCCGCAGGTGCTTGCAGTACATCTCCGCCGTCCAGCGACGCCGGTTGAACGTCTCGCGTTTGGTGACGTAGTTGTAGAACACCGCCACGCAGACGGTGTATTCCCCGACGGCCTCGGAGAGCTTCCACTGCGGGAACATCTCCTTGTAGTCGGTCTCGGGCAGCTTGGTAACGATCGCCGCCTGGAACGGTCGGCCGCTTTCCTTGAAGGTGAACGCGCGCGACTCGGCGAGGTCCTTCGCCGCTGCAGTCGGCGAGTCGTACGGGCCGCGAAGCAGCTTGCTGTTGTCGGCTTCGTGCACGACGATCAATTGATCGTCCCAGTCGGTCTGGGCGGCGGTGTCCTTCCTGGCTGCCCGGACGTCCTGGTAGTGGTTGGTCACCCGAGAGACGTACAGCAGAAGGGCCCACCGTTCGCCGGTGTCCGGGTGGTCGTCGCCCTGTTTGGTCCAGTCGAATACGCGCTGTCCGCCCGAGCCGTCTCCGTCACAGCCCAGCAGACACAGCGTCGTCAGCAGTCCGATCGTGATGACGGTCGCGGTGTGTTTCATGCGGTGTCTCCTCGAATCGCCTTTCGCTGGGCGGTCATCAGGCGTTTGATCCCCTTGGCCGCCAGGTCGAGCATGACGTCGAGCTGCTCCCGCGTGAACGGCCGACGCTCGGCGGTTCCCTGCAGCTCGATGAACTCCCCGCTCTGGGTCATCGCGATGTTCATGTCGACCTCGGCGGTGGAGTCTTCCAGGTAGTCCAGGTCCAGCATGGCAGCCCCGTCGACGATGCCCACGGACGTCGCCGCCACCAGGCCCGCAACAGCCCCGCGCTGGAAGAGGCCCTTCTCGCGACCCACGCGGACCGCACGCGACAGGGCCACCTGCGCGCCGGTGATGCCGGCGGTGCGTGTTCCACCGTCGGCTTCGAGCACGTCGCAGTCCAGGTAGATGGTGTTGGGCCCGAGGCGTTCAAACCGCGCGACGCTGCGCAGCACGCGCCCGATGAGACGCTTGATCTCGATGCCCCGGCTGTCGGGTTTGCCCGCGGGGCGGGGCTTGCGACGGGCCGTCGAGGCCGGCAGCATTCCATACTCTGCCGTCACCCAGCCCAGCCCGAGCTTCTCGCGCCAGGGGGGCACGCCGGGAACGATGCTCGCCGTGCAGATCACGCGCGTCTGGCCGGTCTCGATCAGGCAGGACCCGTCGGCGGTACGGACGAAATCCGGAGTAATGGTCACCGGCCGAAGCTGGTTGGCCCGGCGCCCGTCGTGTCGTTTGGTTCGTTTCGCCATGGAGCGTCCATTGTACCCGCCCCGGGCGCAGTCACCAAGTGACCCCGGGCCGAGCGGGGAGAGGTTACAGCCGGCCGCGCGTGATCAGCAGGTTTACCAGCGTTCGCTGGAGGTGTTGGCGGTTCTCGGCTTCGGAGAGGATCGACTCGGCGTGGGCCTCGAAGACATCGTCGGAAATCTCGTAGCCCCGATACGCCGGCAGGCAGTGCAGCACGATCGCCCCGGCAGGGGCGGCCGACATCAACTCGGCGTTGACCTCGAAGCCTTTGAACTCCGCGACCCGCTTGGCCTTCTCCTCTTCCTGACCCATGGACACCCACGTGTCGGTGTAGATCACGTCGGCGTCGGCGACGGCCTCTTTGGCGTCGGTGGTGGCGGTGTAATCGCTCACGGGGCAGTCGGTCAGCTCATAGCCCACCGGCGTCGCCACGCGGAAGGTCATCCCCAGCTTCGAGCAGGCAACGGCGAGGCTGCGGGCTACGTTGTTCCCGTCGCCCACGAAGGTCACCGTCCGCCCGGCGAGATCGCCGAAGTGCTCCTTGACGGTCATCAGGTCGGCCAACGCCTGGCAGGGGTGGGAGTAGTCGGTCAGCGCGTTGATGACCGGCACGGGCGACCATTCGCCCAGCGTTTCGACCAGCTCGTGGCTGAAGGTGCGCGCCATGATCGCGTCGCACATGCGTCCCAGCACGCGGGCGACGTCCCGCACCGGCTCGCGCGTGCCCAACCCGATATCGCTGGGTGTGAGGTACGTCGCCGCCCCGCCCAGCTGCGTCATGGCCGTCTCGAAGCTGACGCGCGTCCGCAGCGAGGGCTTCTCGAAGTACATCGCCAGCGTTCGGCCCTTCAGCGTCGGCTCCAGCGTGCCGTTCTTGAGGGCCTGCTTATCGGCGATGGCCTGGTCGATCAGGCCGACGAGCTGCTCGTCGGTGAAATCGTCAATGTTGATGAAGTTGGTCATGGTCGGTTCCTCGCGTCTCACCCGGCGGGGATGGTCGGGGTTATTTCTGGATCAGCGTGCCCACACCGCTGTCGGAGAAGATCTCCAGCAGCAGCGAGTGCGGGAATCGCCCGTCGATGATGTGCGCGCGGGGCACGCCGGCGTCCAGGGCGCGGATGCAGGCAGCCACTTTGGGCAGCATGCCCGCTGAGATCGCCCCCGAGGCGATCATCTCGCGGATTTCATCCTCGCTGAGCATCGGAGCGAGGCTTTCGGGGTCGTCGGGATCGGTGCGGATCCCGTGGGTATCGGAGACCACCACGAACTTCTCAGCCTGCAGGGCGGCGGCCACCTCGCCGGCGGCAGTGTCGGCATTGCAGTTGAGCTTCTGGGAAGCCTTGTCCACCGCCAGCGGCGCGATGACCGGAACGGTGTCGGCCTGGCAGAGCAGCTCCAGCAGCCGAGCGTTGACCTCGGTCACCTGTCCGACGTAGCCGAGGTCGACTTTGCGGTTGTCCTCGGTATGCAGGAACAGACGCTCCCCGAACAGCACGCAGCTGGAGAGGGTGTGCATCGCCATGGCGCTGGAGCCCATGGACTGGATCTTGCCGACGATCTCGGCGTTGATTTCGTTGGCCAGCACGTGCTCGACGACCGTGAGCGAACGCTGGTCGGTATACCGTCGCCCCTGCACGAACTGCACTTCCAGCCCGGACTTCTCCATCGCCCGGCTGATGGCCTTGCCGCCGCCATGCACGATCACCGGACGGATGCCCACCGTGTTGAGGAACACCACGTCGCGGAGGAGGTTGGTGATCGCTTCCTCGTCGTCCATGACCGAGCCGCCCATCTTGATGACGACGATCTTGCCGACGAATTTCTGAATGTACTCCAGCGCCTCGATGAGCGTCTGGGCTTTATTGATGGCTTCCTGCATGATTTTCTCCCACTGGGGAAGCCATCCACAATACTCCCGGGAGCGGGGTCTGTCAATCGACTCGC
>CAZYIH010000061.1:0-15026 GCA_964646915.1 uncultured Planctomycetaceae bacterium
GCGTCGGTCTCCTGCGGTCAATGGTGTTGGAAACGCGGACCATAGCACAGCGGCCTTCCGGGGACAAGCCCACTTCCAGCCCGAGGAGACAGGCGGATTCGCCGCCGACGGGGGAGCTACGTAAAGGTTTTCAGGCCATGCTGCTTCCGAATGTTCTGGGCGGCGGTGAGGGCGGTGGTGTCGCTCTTGAAGATCCGGATAAGATTGCTGGTCGAGATACCGATCGAGTCGCTGGCGTCGCCGGCGCGACCCTCGGCTGCCTGGAGGCGATCGAGCAGTTGGGCTACCACCGGCCAGTAGCGGTGGTCCTTTCGGCCGACGTCGAGGCGGAGTGGACCTTTGGGGCGGCGTTTGTCTGTATGGATGCACTCGCTCAGCGGCCCGGCGGGCGGATCGGCCAGGTCCACCGGGGCGCGCAGCGAGGTGGCGATCTGCTTGCGAAGGCGTTTGAGGGCGAGGCGCTTGTTCTCGTGCTGCGAACGGGACTGGTCGCCGGTGCTCATCAGCCCGCTGGGGGCATGTCGCAGGCGGACGGCTGAGGAGACCTTATTGCGGTGCTGCCCGCCGGGCCCGGAGGACTTGTAGGTGTCCACGGTGCACTGTTTGAGCAGGGCGTCGTCGCTCAGCGGGAGGAACTGGCGGTGCGTGGCGTCGGGTTGGGACGGTTCGCTCATAGCGGCCATCATACCATCGGGATGGGCTGTTTCACACCGGGCGATCCGGCGAGCGGGGCGATCGGTTCGCGCGGTGAATCCAGACATTCGCATCCCGCGGGCGAGGGGTGTAAGGTTCTGCTGGCAATGCAATAACGAGGTTCTGGAGGTCGAAAAGCCGCAGGGTCGGCCGTTTTGGAGGTGGAGGTGGGGTTGTCGAGTTTTCGGGTGTCCGGTACAATGGGTTCATGCTCATCGGGCCTGGGAGGCCCGGTGCCATGCGTCCCGCGGGCCCGGCCCGGCGAGACGTTGGAGGCCCGGTTGTACTTGCTCGAACGGATGGCATACCGATGAACGAATGGACCGACCCGCAGACCCGCGTTGATCGTGCCCACGACCTCTACAAAGAAGGTCGATGGACGGAGGCGGCCGACGAGTTGCGCGAGGCGATTCGCCTGAATCCGCACAATGCGTCGTGGCATTTCAATCTTGGTCTGACCCTCGAGGCGATGGGCGAATATCCCGACGCGTGCAAGGCCTTCGAGGCTGCCTTGGAACTGCAGCCCGAAGACGTCGAAACGCTCAACTGCCTGGGTGTGAATCTCACGCGAACCAGCGAATACGCCGAGGCGCTGGCCTGCTTCCGGAAGGTCGAGACCATCGACCCCGCCTACGAGCCGAGCTACTGCAACCGCATCATTACATACACCGAGATCGGCGAGCACGACGAGGCCGAGGTGATGTTCTACACGGCCCGGCTGTTCACCGAAGAATGCCCGCTGTGCTACTACAACATGGGCAACAGCTTCTACGTCCGCGAACAGTACGAGCGGGCGGCCTACTGCTGGGAGCAGACGCTGCGCATCGATCCCGGGCACCCCGGCGCCCATGCGCGTCTGGCGGAACTCGCCTGGCGGGACGGCGAACTGGCCAAGGCGAAAAACCACTACCAGGCCGAGTTGCTGATCAACGCCACGGACGTCGGGGTTTTGGCGGACCTGGGCGAGCTGCTCATCGAGATGGATGACCTGGACGGGGCCGGCGAGATCCTCAAACGGGCGCGGGAGCTCGACGCGGACCACGTCGACGTGGTCTACCAGCATGGCCGACTGCTGACCCGCCGCGAGAAGTACCACGACGCGATCGATTGCTTCGGCCGCGTGTTGAAGATGGAGGACGACTACCGCGGGGCGCACGCCGGAATGGCCCGGGCAATGATCCGCCTGGAGCAGGTCAACGACGGGGCCAAGCACCTGGTGTACGAGTTGAAAACGTGCAAAGACGACGCCCGCATGTTGCACGAGGTGGGCGAATTGTTGATCGAAGCGCACCTGACGCGCCACGCCCACAACGTGTTCGAGCGCCTGGTGAAGCTCAACCCCGACGACGCCTACGCCCGTCACAACCTGGCCGTCAGTTGCTTCATGCTCGAGAAGATCGATGACGGCATCGAGCAGTGCCGCGCCGCGATCCGCATCAAGCCCGATTACTCCCTGGCGATGTACAACCTTGCCCTGGCGTACCACAAGAGAGGTCAATCGGCCCGGGCGCGGCGGTACGCGTCCAAGGCGCTGGAGCTGAATCCCGACGACGAGCACGTTCAGAAGCTCGTGCGGCGGCTGGGTGGGGGCGAGGGCGTGCTGGGACGCATCGTCGCCCGCTTGACAGGGCGAGACGACGACGACAGGATAAGGTCCTGACGCCACGCCCGGCGCGCTGCCGGGCCCACCCAGTTGAAGGGACCATCGCATGCCCGTTTTCGTCGTATCCGAACCGCTCAATGAATCCAGCGTGGAATTTCTGCGCGAGCACGGCGAGGTTATCCGCACCACGCCCGAGGACGTCCTGGACGTTATCGACCAGGCCGACGCGCTGGTCGTTCGAACCTACACGCAGGTCAACGAAGAACTGCTGGAGAAGGCGGCGAATCTCAAAGTCGTCGGCCGGGCCGGGGTTGCCCTGGAGAACATCGACATCCCCGCCTGTCGGGCCCGCGGCGTGGAGGTGGTTCACACGCCGGCGGCCAATACATTGGCCGTGGTCGATTACACAACCCGCATGATCGTCGAGCTCAATCGGCGGTTCCCCACGATGGATCCGCCGGTAAGCCCGGAGGAGTTCCACCGCTCACGGAAGTTCGTTTACGGGCGGTTCCTCTCGGGTGCGACGTTGGGCATCGTCGGGGCGGGTCGAATCGGCAGCCGACTTGGTCGGGCGGCCGTCGGGCTGGGGATGGAGGTTCTCTACAACGACATCCTGGAGATCGACCTGGACTACCCAGCCGAGGCGGTCAGCAAGGAGGAACTCTACGCCCGCAGCGATATCGTGACGATCCACGTGCCGCTGACGGATCTCACCGAGAAGTTCATCGACGCCGACGCCCTGCGGATGTTCAAGGCCGGTGCGCAGTTCATCAATTGCGCGCGCGGCCAATGCGTGAACTACAAGGACCTCGCCGAGGCGATGAAGGATGGCCAGATCGCCGCTGCCGCCATCGACTGTCACGACCCGGAACCCCCGCCGGCAGACTATCCGATGTGGAAGGTGGAGAATGCGATTCTCACGCCGCACATCGCCGCGCGCGTGCCGGACGCCGTGCAACGCATGTGCGACGTGGTCCACGACGTGGCGAAAGTGCTCGCCGGCCAATCGCCCGACTACCCCGCCCCGAAGGAGTAGTTTCCCCGCTGTTACACAGGGGTGACGGGGTTGCTCTGCGCTGAGCGACAGGGGGGCGAGGGAATGTTTCGAGCAGTTCGCGCGAAGAAATCGGCCGACCTGGACGTCAGAAAGGATGTGCGGGGGGAGACCGTTGCCCGTGCGGTGACGCGCCGATCGTGAGCCGCGCATAAAAAGTCGCCAGCCGACCGACTGCTGCGCAGGGGGAGACGCAACGAGCCAGGACCGGCTGGCGAACTTCGTGATGACCACCGCCCGGCCATATCGGCTGCGGGCAGCGGATCGCTCTTTCTTGTAGACGAGTAACTCGTCTCCCCCATTGACAGGAAATAACTATCATATTCATTTCGTCCTGTCCAGTCTGATTATACGGTATTTCTTCTACTTGGGCAAAATGTCACCTGAACGTGGAAAAATGCATCATGTCCATACAATGGCATTTGCCTGTGAAATCCGGGGTATTCACGGGGATTTTCGACGTACGGGGAATGCCCTACAAGCCGGCGGAGACATTCTGCTCTATGTGCATTTATGGACAGCAGTTCAGAGCGACCTCTCGGCCTGCAAAGGTCCGGGGCGGGGTCTTTTGAGTGGGGCATGAACCTGAAGGCAGGGCTTTTTCGCGATCGTCAAAATTCTTCCGGAATTTGTGAATCGTTTCGCACCTGGCCGCAGGCGGGGCGATTGACGTTGGCGCGCTCTCGATGCCGATCCTTGCAAAGTTCCCGCGACTTGGGGCATACTGATACTCGGCGCATCGGTTGCGACGAGGACCCCTGTGGCGTCGGATCCACCATTCTTCCCTCGTCGGCCGAGGCCCGGACTGGAGGCACGACGATGTCACGCATGTGCGCATTGGTGAGCAGTTTGGCTGTTGTGGCGATGTTGCTCTCGCCGCTGAGCGCCGCCGAAGACGACAGCCGCGTCCTGATCCTGCTGGCGAAGGGGTACAACTCCGGGGAGTTCTGGCTGCCGTACCGCACGCTGCAGGCGGCCGGGTACACCGTGGACATCGCCGGACCGGCGAAGGGGACCATCGAAGCGGGTCGACGCAAGCGCGACCAGGACACGACCGCCAACCTCGCCCTGGGCGACGTGAAGGCGAGCAACTACGTCGGATTGGTCATCCCGGGGGGGTATTCCCCGGGCAACCTCGAAAAGCACGCTGCCGCCCTCGACGTGGTCCGCGCCTTCAACCAGGCCGACAAACCCATCAGCGCCATCTGTCATGGCCCGCGTCTTCTCATGCGGGCCGGCGTGATGAAAACCCGCGTGGGCACCTGCCTGGTGAAGGTAAAGAACGAACTGGCCGACGACTGGAAGGCCGGCGGATACGGCCGATATGTCGACCGCTCGGTGGTGGTACACGAGAATTTGGTCACCAGTCGATATCCCGGCGACCTGACGCCTTTCTGCCGGGCGACGCTCAAGAAGCTCCACGGTGCCGGCGGGCGTAAGCCGCTCACCGGACCGCGCAAGGCGGTGATCATCGCTTCCGGCTTTGACGGCCATCGCAAGTGGGTCTTCCGCGAGACGCTGAAATCGATGAACATCGATGCCGATGTGATCTCCCCCGGCGACGTCGAGAAATTCGTGGAGAAGGACGGGTTCGACCCGACGAAGGTGGCCGTCGTCGCCGTCATCGGAAAGGGTGGAGACGCCTTGGAAGGCAGCGAGGCCTTCAGGAGCCTGCTGACACCCGATAACTCTCTGCTGCTGGACGGCAAGCTGAAGATGCGGGCCGTGAGCAACAAGCTTCCGATGCCCACACGAGTCAACGCCGACAACGACGGCGACTGGCTGGCGGCGATCGTTACCGCTGCCGGCAAGGTCAAGGCCCTGCCGGACCAGGCAGGGGACTTCATCCCGCTGGCGGCGATCGTCGTCAAGAACGGCTTCGACGACAAGCAGGTCGCCGCCGCCGAGGCGGCGCTGCGATACCTGGGCTACCGGACAACCGCGCTGGCCAATAAGAAAGGCTGGCTTGCGGGCAAGGAGGGGATTCCCTTCGAGGCGATGGACGCCCGTCAGTGGAGTCCGCCGAAAGGGTGGATCAGCGCAAGCCTGATGGCCAAGCCGTTGCCCATCATGGTGATGGCCCCGGAGGACAAGGAGAAGCTCGAAGCGAAGGTCATCACGGCCTTGCGCACGCTTCGCCCGATTGTGAGCCAGGCCCACGCCGAGGCGGTCCCGTTGAGCGAAGCGACGGCAGCCATCGCCCTGCGCAAAGGGTTCGATGGCAGGGCAGCGGTGGGCATGATGGCTGTGCTCGCCAAACGCGGCCACAGCGTCGCCCTGGTGCATCACGAGAAGGGCAAGGTCCGCGGGATCAACGGCATCGTCCTGGAGGCCACCGCCACGTATGACCAGACGAAGATGGCCATGGGTAAGCCGATAATCGTCGCCCCGGGCAGCTATTGGCCGGAGCAGGCCAAGGCCCGTCAGACCGATCAGCCCAAGTGGGTCCAGGAGCAGGGCAAGAAGGACGAGGCCCGCCTGGCGTGGATCCTGAAACGCTACGACGGCGGGGCAACGCTGGTGAGCTTCGGGCTCGACAGCCTGTCCATCGGCAAACAGCCCCGCTTCAAGGGCAAGAACTTCTCCGCCCCGGACCAGTGCGTCTGGAGCTTCGGGCGAAACGGAGGCCGATACAGCGGGGACGACGCCCGCCTCTCGACCGACCGCTTTCTCAGTTGCGAGGGCTCCGACGCCATCGGCGATCTGCTGCGCCTCGCCGACGAGAAGAAGATGCTTTTGACGATCAAATCCGTAGGCCAGGCCGATGCGAAGAAGAAGTCCGTCGCAGCCCGTCCCGCCAAGCCCGCCAAACCCAAGCCGATCAAGCTCAAAGCCAACGGCGAGTGCTACAACGTCATGGTGAAGAACGGGGCCTTCGTGCACAACGATCAGGAGGTCTCAGCCAAGCAACTGATCGCTGCTTTGAAGACCGGTGTTCGCGCGGGGGACGACGCGAAGCTCCGCGTCATATTCTCGCTGACCGAGGAGGAGTTGGCCCGGAAGGAAACCCAGGACTTCCATGCCGCGCTGAAAAAGGCCGGCTACAAGGTCATGTCGATGGTTTTCCATGAACAGCCCTGATTCCGTCGGGCCGCAGGCGGTACCCACACGATCAAGACAGGAAGGAATCATCTCATGAAATCGCTGCGTCTTCTCGTTTCTCTGACCGTCGTACTGGCGGTTCTCACGTGCGCTACGCCGTCGCCCGCCGGGGCGAAGGACGTCGAGCACCCGTTCATCTTCATGACCAAGAAAGACGTAGCCGCCGCGAAGGAGGCCGTCGCGAATGAGCAATGGGCCAAGGACGAACTTCAGCGCGTTCGCAACACTCGCGGCTGGGGGCAGACGCAGCGCGACCTGCTGCTTTGGCTGGTCGCCGGAGACGAGAAGGCCCGCGACCGCCAGAAGCAGTATCTCCTCAGCTACGCCGGGAAAGGCGCCGGGCGCTTGCCTTGGTCCGACAACTACCTCTCGGTGATCCGCTACGACGCCCTCTACAGCGAGCTTTCCCCAGCCGAGCGCAAGCGCATGCTCGCCACCTTCCGCAAGAATGCCGAATGGGCGATCAAGCACACCCGCAGGCTCACAAAGCACAACTGGCTGCCGAACATGCAATGGCCCCGCTCGTTCAGTGCCCAGATGATGGCGCTGTGCACGAAGGACGCCGACCTCATCCGCCGCGTGTTCGAAAGTCCCAACGGGTTCAAGTGGTACTTCGACCAGTACGTCTCCGACGGGTATTTCTACAACGAGGAGTTCGGCAAGCAGACCTCCATGATCGGCGAGCTGCTGCTGTGGTGTCGCGGGACGAAGAACCTCGGGCTCAACCAGTACGGCTTTGGATATACCGGCAAGGGCGGGGCGACGATGAAGAAGTATCTCCAGTCGCTGATGATCCTGGGGATGGGGCAAGTGGATCTCGGGACATCCCGGCCGCACTACGCGAAACTCACCATGGGTGACGCCAAGGGCGGCTCGCACCCGGGTTACGCGTTTCAGCACAACCTGGTGACCGGGTACCTCACCGACGGCAGCGGCGGCCAGAAGCGATGGTACGCTTCGAACATGAACGGGCGCGACCACAAGAATCGTAAGGTCTCCAAGATGCACATGCCCATGTGGTTCGAGGTCTCCCACGCCGCCTGGCCGGAGGCGCACTTCGATTACTTCCTCGCCCAGATGCGCAGCCCCGAAGAGGACAAATACTACCCCTCGCTGTATTGGGGGCTGGACCCGATCGACCCCAACGAGGTCACCCCGCCGACAGCGCCCTGCGGCGTGTACGATGAGCGGGGGCTGGTCATTCTCCGCTCGGATGAGTCCCCGAAGTTCTGGGAGAGCAGGAATTCCCTGGCGCTGGGGCTGCGACTGGCGACGCCGTACGTTCACCACGTGCCCGACAACTTCTGCCTGACGGGCTTTTACGCCCACCAACGGCCGATCTATCTCAACCGGCAGGTCTCCGGCGGTTACGCGGGCACCGACGCCGGCTGGAGCAACTCCGTGCGGAGCCATAACGGCGTGATGGTGGACAACCGCGAGCCGCGATCGATCGGGATCATCCCCTCGCCGCGACGCGACTTCAACAAGCACGTGAAATTCGTCGCCGCCCGCGGCAGGGGCGTCTATCCCGACGTGGACATGACGCGGGCGCTGATGCTCACCGGCGAGTACCTCTTCGATGTCTACGCGCTGAAAAGCGATCGGCCCCGGAGCTACCTCTGGAGCGCCCACACGCTGGGGCACCTCTGCCCCCAACAGCCGACCGACTGGGCCAAAACGCGCCAGTTGATCGGCAGCGTATTCGACCTCACCGGCGAGCGGTCTTACACGCCCGGCGAAAAGCAGTGGACGGTGACGGCCTACCAGACCTCGGCCGGCGCTCCGCGTCACAGCGGGCTGGGTGAGAGCTGGTTCAACCGTCGCGTGGGTGTGCGCATGACGATGCTCGGGGAGAAAGGCACGACCGCCTACACCGCCATTGCCCCCGCGACGGCCGGCGCGAAATTCCGTATCCGCCGCAGTGCCGACGAGCCGGGCGGGGCGAGCATCCTGGCCCATCGCACCGCGAAGCAGACGATGTTCGTCGCCCTCCACGAACCGTACGAAGGCACGCACCGGATCCGGGACATCGAGCGCATCGCCCGGACCGACGACGCGGTGGCTGTGGCCGTTCGCGGCGACGGTTGGACGGACATCCTCGCCGTTCGCATCGGCGACGATGCCAATGAAGTCATCGAGCTGAAACACGGGCCGTACCGGCTGAGCTTCCGCAACTACGCGTACGTGCGGATGACGCCATCGAAGCTGTCGGCCACCGGCGGGCTTGTGAAGGGGCATTTCCCCTGGACCGGCGAGGCCACGCCGGCCGTCATGCGCAACGGCTCGACGGCAAGGAGCTACCTCCGCGACGGGATGGTCTACGTGGACCTCAAACCGACCGGCGAGAAGAAGGGCCCAGCCATTCTCACCTCAAAAGGGCAGGTCGGTCCGATCGCGTCCCGGTGGTTCCCGCGTCACGTAGCCTTCCAGGCCGGCGGGTCGGGCAGGGCGACGCTCACGCTGCGGAACATCGGCTTGAAGGCTGCCGACGCCACGGTGACGATCTCCGCTGGGCGGGGCCTGTCCTGCGAGCCGAACGTGATCGAACTGGTCGGCCTCGCTGCGGGCGGCGAGAAACGTGTGCAGGTCATCATCTCGGGCGACAAGACGCAGGCCAATCGCCTTGAGACGATCCGCACGTGGAGCGAGGAGGGCGACGTACCGGTTCAGCCGGCGGAGTTGACCGTCGCCCATGGCGTGTCGGCTGTCTGGCGGCAGGTCTGGCCGAGGGATTTCTCGCGGACCATCTACGCGCCCCGCTACACCGCACGGTACGACTATATGAACCAGACCAACGCCGCGATGCTCCTGGACCCATCCGGGCGGGACCACACCCTGGCCCGTCGCGGGGGCGGGCCGTTGCCCAAGCTCTACCGGGCTGAGCCCAACCCGAAGAAGAAGGGCGATTGGGACGTGGATCGCGTGGAGGTCCACGGGTTCCGGGCGTTCAAGCCGAGGCTCAAGAAGGGCGGGCCGGGCGGCAACCCATTCCTCGCGGACATGGGTCGACACCCCCACGGGTACGCCTCGCAGTTCGAGTATCGCTTCACCGAGCCGTGGATCGACATCCGGCGGCGCGGCGGCAAGGCCGATGAGTGGATCTGCTTCGACTGGCTCAGTCAGTTGCGCGTAAACTCCGAGGCGCTCAAGGAGAAGTACCCCGAGCGGCTGTTGGTGTGCGACGGCAGGAAAGTCGAGTCAGCCACCGATGACAGAGGCAGGGCCCGATTAAGCGACGACCTCTCGCCGCGTGCGGTCTTCCAGAGACCCGCCGGGGTGGAGTTCGGGCGGGCGATGCTCTACCCGGCCGAGACGAAGGTCATTGGCGGGCAGGTGTTCCAGAAGGCCTCCGAGCCGATGGCGTTCACCTTCTGCCGTGAGGAAGAGTTCGCGAAAATCGTCGAGCAGTGGCTCTCCAGCGATGGACGAGTGAAGATCCAGCCGTGGGGGCAGGGCGACATGCACTGACCGATCGGGTATACTTCCTCGTAAGGCTCGTTCGGAATTAGGCTTGCATTGGCCGCAGGTCGAGGGACGTCTCCGGCGGGGCTGGCGAGGAGAGCGGAGAGTTTTTTCACAAACGTGACTAACGTGGTAACGGAAGTGGTGTCCATCCCCCATGAAGCGTGAAGCCGACGGTCCGGAGGCGGGTCTCGAAGACGCCCGGTGCGTGCAGCAGGTGCTCGCCGGCGACGCCTCGGCGTTCGACCCGCTGGTGAAACGCTACCAGCGCCGGGCGATGGCGGTGTCCTATCGGCTGTTGAATGATCGCGACGACGCCATGGAGGTCACGCAGGACGCATTTTTGAAGGCGTTCGACAAACTGGCCAGCCTCACCAAGCCCGAACGCTTCGGAAGCTGGCTGCTGCGGATTGTCTCGAACCTGTCGCTGAACAAGCGGCGGCGCCGGGCCCTGCGGCGGACCGCGTCGCTGGATGTCGCAGGCGACGAGGATGACACGTCACGTGGAGAGCAGCAGGCCGACACCCGGGAGGACCTCCCGGACGAGGTTACCAGCGGGGCCGAGGCCAGGGAAATTCTGGATCGCGAGCTTCAGAAGCTCCCGGACAAACAACGCCGGGCACTGGTGCTGTTCAGCATGGAGAAGCTGCCCCAGAAAGAGGTGGCCAAACTCCTGGAGATCAGTGTGGAAGCAGTGAAATGGCATGTATTTACGGCACGGAAGAAGTTGAAGGAACGCATGCGGGAGTACCTCTAGGACCCCGCGACGCCACCCGATGGCGGATGGAGCGAACACCATGAACGAACAAGGCAGCAGCGAACCCCATTTCGAGCGACCCGGTCCGGACGACCTGGATCGGCTGATGCAGGAATACCTCGACGGCACGCTGGAAGGTCGACGTCTCAGAGAGTTCGAGCGGCGAGTCGAAAACGACGAGTCCCTGCGCGGCGAGCTGGAGGCGTACTCGGCCTTGGAGAAGCAGATCGAGGCGGAGCGGGACCGCGACGTGCCCGGGGTGGACTACGAGGCGATGCGTGCGGACATTCTCGCCGCCGTCGAGCGGAAGGTGATCATGCAGGGCCCGTCCCACTCGCGTCTGCTGCGATGGCGTCCGATGGCGGGCGGCCTGGCGGCAGCGGCAGCGATCGTGCTGGCGGTGAGCGTCTGGCTGGTGGTGTCCACCCCGTCGCAGACCAGCCCGGGCGTCGAGCAGGCGAGCGTGTCGATGGTGCCCGCAGCCCCCGAGCAGGGCGGCGAGGAATTTGTCTCGGTCTCGCTGGCTGAGCCCCAGTGGGACCAGGTTGTGCTTTCGCCCGAGGCGGCGGCATTTGGCTCCCCCGACGACCTGCCGGCAGGGACGGTGATGGTTTCGGTCGGCGAGGAGTCCGACGCCGGCGCGGGGCTGGACTATCCGATTCTCGTTCACTGACCCGAATCCGCCCGCCGGTGAATCCCGCGGGCTTTGTGAAAGGATGGAATCATCTCGATGAATACGCTCAGAGCAGGAATCGTGGCTGTCCTGGTAGCGGCGACGACAGGGGGCGCCCTGGCCAAGCCGGCCACCGCGAAGCTGCAGAAGGCACTGGACACTCCCGTGAACTTCGTGGTCGAGGAGGCAGCGCCGATCGGCGAGGTGTTCTCACGGCTGGAGAAGGAGACCGGTGCCCCCATCGCCCTTGACGAGGACGCCCTGGAGTTTCTCCCCTATGGCGAGCAGACGCGGCTGAAGGTGACGCTCAAGAACATCAAGCTCTCCAAGGCGTTGGACCGTGTGCTCAGCCAGCAGGCGCTGCAGTGGAAGCGGGACGGCGATACGATCCACATCCTGCCGACCGACGCGCTGTATCGTCTCGGCCGACGGGCGAGTTTCGACGAGCTTCGCCTGCTGGGCGTGATCCACGGGACGAGAATCGCGGCTGAGAAGTCTGCCGACGAGGTCCGCAAGACCTTCGCCGCCCTCAGCGGGCTGGACGAGGTGGCGCTGAAGTTCCGCGTGAGTGTGCACGGGCTCAAAAAGAAGCTCTCGGAGGTCCAGGCCGACGCGATGAAACGCGCAGCGATGGCGCTGCCGGGCACCGGGGCCGACTGGCTGAACATGCTCTGCCACGGGATGGACTGGACGTGGTATGTGCAGGGAGAGCAGGTGATTATCCTCGATAAGTCCGCCCAGGTTCGCCGGCAGCTCCAGCGGCAGGTGTCCGTGGCGTATCGCAAGGCGGCGTTGCAGGACGTCCTGTTCGACCTGGCGGGCAAGGCGCGGGTCGAGTTGAAATTGTCCCCCGGTGTGATGCAGCACGTCCCCGAGCAGGCCAGGAGCAATCTGAATCTCATCATGGAGGAGGCGACGGTATCCCAGGCACTGCAGGCCATCAGCGGCGCGACCGGGCTGGTGTTCACCCCCGCCGACGAGGGGCTCAAAGTCGAGGCGTCCAAGGCGATCAAGGACGACGGCGGCGAGGGCGACGATCAGCCGCGGCGCGAACGGCCCCCGTTTTTCGTGCGGATGTCCATGCCCCTCAAGGACGGGACCAACGTCGACGTGTTCATGCGGCCTGACGACATGCCCGAGGAGGTCGTGGAGTACGTCCTCAAGCGCAAGGCCGGCATGATCCGCTCGCTGCAGGAAGAGGCCAAAGCGTCGGCCGACAGCGAATGAGCCCTGTGCAATCGGGGTGAATCAAGGCGGCCCGCAGCGTAAGCGGGTGATGGATTCTTGCCTGTGTAAGGCTTTGCGCGCGATCCACCTCCGCGCGATGCGGGGGTTCTCTGCATTTCATTCCCCCACTGGGGGCTCTTGACGACGATGGGGCTGGGGCGCTCGATCCCTGCCAAAACGTGCCGCCGGCCCGTCCGATCTGGCAGGATCGGCAGAATTCCAGGCGGGCTGAGGCAGCCGGGAAATTCGTAAGGGTTGCATCTGTATTCACTTGTACCTCGTGGCACTGGGCTTGCAATAACTTCTGTCGGACAAACTGTATGGTGACGCGTTGAGAAGTGGCGCGAGGCAGGTTCACGATGACGACCAGGACCAGGCGAGACAAACCGTTGGACGTCGTGGTCACCGGCGAGGCCGAGAGTTGGCTGCCGGCGCTGGAGACCGTTGTCGGCCCGCGTTTCATCAATGCGTGGAAGGCGGAGAACGAGCGCGAACTGCTGGACGCGGTCGAGCGAGGTCCGGCAGAGGCGGCCGTCCTGGACGAGGGCGTCCACAGCGAGGTGCCCGTGCTGCAGATGCTTCGGCTGATACGGCGGGTCAAGCCTCGCATGCCCGTGATCGTGGTGACCACCCACACCGACCGGCGATGGCTGGAAAACGCATTGCGCCTGGCGGCGTTCAGCGTGGTGACCAAGCCGATGGGCTTTGAGTTGCTCCTGCGGCAGCTTCAGCGGGTGATGAATCGCCTGGACCGCACGCTCCGCGAGGGCGGGCCCATGGGAAACCGCAACTGATTGTGAGCACCGCCCGCCCCGAGAGGCGGGTTGTATGGATATCAGGCAGACACCGAAGACCACAGACACTTTGGAAGGAGCAACGACAGATGGCCAAAGGGAAACCCAAGATTCGCCCGCTGGGCGAGAAGGTTCTTGTGCAGCGACTCGAGGCGGAGCAGGTCACCAAGGGCGGCATTGTGCTGCCGGACACCGCCAAGGAGAAGCCCCAGGAAGGTACGATCATCGCCGTGGGCGACGGAAAGCTCATGGGCGACGGTGAGCGGGCCCAGCCGCAGGTGTCCAAGGGCGACCGCGTCCTGTTCACCAGCTATGCGGGCACGGAAATCAAGGTCGATGGCGAGGAATATCTGCTCATGAGCGAGTCGGATATCCTGGCTATCGTCGACTAGTCGAATTGTTTCCCCCAATGCAGCAGGGAGCTTGAATTACAATGGCAAAGAAGAAGATTTCATTCGATGTGGAAGCACGCGAAGGCATCCGCCGGGGCGTCAAGCAGTTGGCCAGGGCGGTGAAGGTTACCCTCGGGCCCACCGGACGCGTGGTGGTTCTGGAGAAGTCCTTCGGCTCGCCGACCGTCACCAAGGACGGCGTCTCGGTCGCCAAGGAGATCGAGCTGGAAGACGCCAACGAGAACATGGGCGCCCAGATGGTCAAGGAAGTCGCCTCTCGGACGTCCGACGTCGCCGGCGACGGAACCACGACGGCGACCATTTACGCCGAGGCGATCTTCGAGGAAGGCCTCAAGAACGTCACCGCCGGCGCCAAGGCGATGCAGCTGAAGCGCGGAATCGAAAAGGGCGTCGACGCCATCGTCGAGGAACTGGCCAAGCTCTCCAACCCCATCAAGGGGTCCAAGGAGATCGCCCAGGTCGGCACGTGCGCCGCCAACCAGGACAGCGAGATCGGCAAGAAAATCGCCGACGCGATGGACAAGGTCGGCAAGGACGGCGTGATCACCGTCGAAGAGGGCAAGGGCACGGACACCACCGTGGACCTCGTCGAGGGGATGCAGTTCGATAAGGGCTACATCTCGCCTCACTTCGTCAACAAGACCGACACGATGGAGGCCGACCTCGAAAAGCCCTTCGTGCTCGTCCACGAGAAGAAGATCTCGCAGATCAAGGACCTCGTCCCGGTGCTGGAGAAGATCGCCCAGTCCGGCCGACCCCTGGTGATCATCGCCGAGGACATCGAGGGCGAAGCGCTGGCGACCCTCGTGGTCAACAAGCTGCGCGGCACGCTGCAGACGGTGGCTGTCAAGGCGCCGGGCTTCGGCGATCGTCGCAAGGAAATGATGCAGGACATCGCCACGCTCACCGGTGGCAAGGCGATCATGGAAGACATGGGCATCAGCCTCGACGGGTTGGATGTCTCCGACCTGGGCAGCGCGAAGCGCGTTCGCGTCAGCAAGGACAACACCACCATCATCGAAGGCGGCGGCAAGACGGCTGACATCAAGGCCCGCATCGAGCAGATCAAGGGTCAGATCGAGGCGACCACCAGCGATTACGACCGCGAGAAGCTCGAAGAACGCCTCGCCAAGCTCTCCGGCGGGGTCGCCCAGATCAACGTGGGTGCGGCTACCGAGGTCGAGATGAAGGAGAAGAAGGCCCGCGTCGAGGACGCCCTGCACGCCTGCCGGGCGGCCGTCGAGGAAG
>CAZYIH010000062.1:0-12830 GCA_964646915.1 uncultured Planctomycetaceae bacterium
CCAAGGACATCATCCTGCGTCTGCTGAGCGTGCTGAGCACCAAGGGCAACGTCGGGTGCATCGTGGAATATCACGGCCGGGGCGTCGCCTCGCTGCCGGTGCCCGCCCGGTCGACCTGCACGAACATGGGCGCAGAGCTCGGCGTGACCACCAGCGTTTTCCCGTCCGATGGGGTGACCGAGCAGTTCCTCGTCGCCCAGGGTCGCGGCGATGTCTATCAGCCCCTATCCGCCGACGAGGGTGCCACCTACGACCGCATCACCAAGCGTCTCCACGCCGTGAACGACGGGATGTATCTCGAAAATATCCAGGCCTTCTGCACGGACGTCGAAACGAGCGAGCCCGACGCCGAAGGCTACGTCGAGGTGAGCTTCGGGAAGGTCGTGATCGATCTGGACCGCCTCGAACCGATGATGGCTGCACCGGGCAGTCCGGACAACATCCGCACCGTCACAGAGGTCGCCGGCGAGACGGTCCGCCAGGTGGCGATCGGCTCGTGCACGAATTCCAGCTATCAGGACCTGATGCTCTGCGCGAATGTGCTCAAAGGCCGAACCGTGCATCCGAACATCGAGCTGGGCATCGCCCCGGGCTCGCGGCAGGTGATGGAGATGATCGCCCGCTCGGGCGGGTTGGCCGATATCGTCTCGTCCGGTGCCCGCATTCTTGAAAGCGCCTGCGGGCCTTGCATCGGGCTGGGGTTCAGCCCCTCCGACGACGCGGTGAGCCTGCGGACGTTCAACCGCAACTTCTCCGGGCGAAGCGGCACGAGGAACGACAAGGTCTACCTCGTCTCGCCCGAAGTCGCCATCGCCGCTGCCGTCACGGGCGTGGTGACCGACCCGCGCGACCTGACCGCCGAGCACGGGATCGAGTATCCGCGCATCGACAAGCCGGCCGAGTTCCTCGTGGACGACTCACTGATTCTCGACCCGCTCCCCGAAGACCAGGCCCGCGACGCCGAGATCGTTCGCGGGTCCACCATCGTCAAACCGCCCGCCGGCAGCACGTTCCCCGAGACGCTCAGCGGGCAGGTCACCATCAAGGTGGGCGACAAGGTCACGACCGACCACATCATGCCCGCCGGTGCGTTGCTGAAGTTCCGCTCGAACGTGCCCGAGTACGCCAAGCACGTGTTCACCTGCTACGACGAGGAAGGAAAACCCACCTTCGCCCAGCGGTGCCTGGCGTTGAAAGAACAGGGCAAACCAAGCATCATCATCGCCCGGGACAGCTACGGCCAGGGCTCGTCGCGCGAGCACGCCGCACTGTGCCCGATGTACCTCGGCGTCAAGGCGGTGCTGGCCGTCGCGATCGAACGGATCCACCAGGCGAACCTCGTGAACTTCGGCATCCTGCCGCTGCTGTTCACCTCCGACGCCGACTATGACGCCATCCGCCAGGGCGACGACCTGACCATCGAAAACGTCCCGCAGGCCATCGAGTCTGCCGACGAGGTCACCGTCCGCAACGAAACGCAGGACACCCGCTTCACCGCGCGCGTCCAACTGTCGCAGCGGCAGCGGGAGATCCTCGCCGTCGGCGGATTGCTCAACTACACCAGGCAGCAGGGGCAATGACCTCCGACGCGACGGACATCCCGGCCACGCCCGTGGTGACGGTGTTCGGCGCCGGCGGACCCAGGGCCGACAACCCCGCCTATGAGTACGCCCGACGCACCGGGCGGGCGCTGGGCGAGTTGGGCTACGACATCGCCAACGGCGGGTACGGCGGCACGATGGAAGCCTCCGCCCGCGGGGCTCGCCAGGCCGGTCGGGACGTCATCGGCGTGACCTGCCGCGTCTGGTCGCCCGAGCCCAACGAGTACACCACGCGGTCGGCCGTCACCGACACCCTGGAAGAGCGCCTCAAGCTGCTCATCCAGCTCGGCTCAGCCGGCTACGTCGTGCTCCCCGGGGCAACCGGGACGCTGGTGGAACTCGCTTTCGTGTGGGAGAGCGTATGCAAGAAAATGATGCCCGCCCGTCCGATCGTCTGCATGGGCGGGTTCTGGACGCCCCTGGTCGACATGATGACCGATCAGCTACCGCGAAGCCGATCGTTTGTCACGCTGGTGGACGACCCGGCCGAGTTGGCCGAACATTTCCCTCCGGCGGATCAGGCAGGGGGCGCTTGAAGGCGAACACATCGCGGGGATACAATCGAACCATGACTCGACCCGAACGGATTCGACGTGCGACGCAACTCTTGCTGGCGGCTGTCGTCCTGGCAGCCGTCGGTTGCGACGGTGGCCCGACCGTCGTCCGCAACCCCAGCGGCCGCGATACCGCCGTGCCCGACCCCAACGAGGACGCCGCCCTGTCCATGCTTCTGCTGGAGTCCGGCGAGCCCAACACCGTCGCCCCCACCGACGGGAACGGGGCGGTGCCCCAAAAGGCGAACCTCCCCCGCGCGGGCACCCTCGTGATCGACCAGCCCGCCACGCTCGTGAAAGACGCCCGCAGCGACTGGTATCGCCTGGAGTTCGACAACGCCGAGGCGCTTGACGGCCACCCGCGCCGCCGCGTGCTGCCCTCCCGCCTGCTGGAGAAGATGGAGCAACTCAGGAAGCTCCGTCCCGACGCCGAATTCCGCGTCTCCGGCGAGACCACGCTGTATGAAGGCCACGCGTACATCCTCCTGCGACGGGCGGCGTCCTATGAGACACGCCGCAAGAGCGACGAGAACCCGTCGGCCGAGGCGGAACCCGACACCGAGGCAGAACCCGACACCGATACGCCGAGCGACCCCAACGCCACCACTCAGCCGGCGTCGCCGGAAGACATCATGCAGGAACTTCTCAAGCACAAGCCCGATCGGCCCGTGCGACTGCCGAACGTGGATTCCAACGCGCTGAAGGACGACTCGGTCGCGCCGCGCCGTATCGAAGCCAGCGGTCGGCCGGAATCCATCGTGCAGAATCGCGTGGTCTACTTCGTACCCGAGAAAGACAGCGACTGGTGGGAGGCGCGGTTCGTTTCGGACAACACCCTGACCGACCGCCCCGCCAGGCTGCTGCCCAACCGCCTGCGCGAACGGGCCGAGGACCTCGCGCGAACCACCGCCGACCGGGGTCGGCTGTTCACCGTCTCCGGGGAAATCACGCACTACAAGGGGCGGCGATATCTGCTGATCCGCAAGCTGTTCGTGAAGCGTGACATGGGCCAGTTCTAATCGGCCGACCGGACGGGATCGCGATGCTTACGTGGGCACATCCGTGGGTTCTTGTGGGGCTGTTGGCCGTGGCGGGTGTCGCGGCGTGGGCCTTGCTTCGCCGCGACCGGCAGCAGGCGACCGTGGCGACGCTGGCATTCTGGCGGGCCGCCCGGGATCACCTCTCCGCCGCCCGCCAACGTCGAACCCGCCGCGTCTCCGCGCATTGGCTGGTGCTCCTGCTGGGCGCTGTCTGCGCCATCCTCGCCGCCGCCGGGCCTGCCGTGCGGCCGACGGGCCCGGCCCGACGCATCGCGCTGCGTCTGGTGACCTCGGCCGAGCTGGGCGAGGACGGGACAACCGCGATGCGCGAATCGGTCGCAATGCTCCTGGCGAGGCTGGACCCCGCCGACCGCGTCGTCCTGCTCACCCCCGCCGGCCAGGGCGACCCGGACCGCTGGATGAGCCCCGCTGAGGCGGGATCGGCCATCGGTGCAATCGAGTCCCTCCCCGTCGCCGCCGGCCACCTCGCCCTGCCAACCCCGCCGGATGACGCGCAGGCGGTCTTCACGTTCGCACCGGGGGGGGCGAGAGGCGATTGGCCCACCGATACGCTCGTCGCGCTGCCGGCGGACGTCCCGCCGGTAACCTTCGACGCGATCGGCGCAACCGATCTGCCCGGGGGCGGAGCCGAGCTGTTCGTCGCCCTGCGAAATCACACCGATCAGCCACGCCGGGAAACGGTCACTCTGGAGGGGCTCATGCCCGGCGGGCGACCCGAATGGGGCAGGACAGCCGAGATCGTAATCCCCGCCGGCCGACGCGCATCGCTGACGCTGCAACTGTCCGAGACCAGCGCAGCCATCGTCGTGTCGGTACGTTCAGGGTTGGAATGGAACTCCGCCCAGTTGGCGCGTCGCGAGCGACGGGTGCTGCCGGTGGCGATGCTCGGGCCCGACCGCCGGAGCGTGCGACGGTTCGTCGAAGCCGACCCGATGCTCGAACTGGTCGCCGACGCCAACGACGCCGACGCCGTCATCGCCATCCACGCCGCCCCCCCTGCCGATAAGCCGGCACTTGTGCTGGCACCCTCCATCGCTCCGCCCGGCTGGCGGGCGGGTCCCCCGGCCGGTCCGTTCACCCTGGCCGCCGCCGACGTCGCCGCGGACGATCCGGTGATGCGGAACGTGGACCTTACCGCCCTGGCTGTGCGTCGCGTGGCACCCTGGATCTCCACGGGCCAGACGCCACAGATTCGCCTCGTCACGCTCGACGGGGACGCCCTGGCGCTGCGAACCGCCGGCCAGGTTGCGCCCCGCCGCGTGTGGATCGCCATCGACCCGACCCCGGAGAACACCGACCTCGCCCTGCACTACCCCATGCTCATCTGGCTGCGGAACGCAATGAGCTTCCTGCTGGGTGAGACGGGCACACCGGGGGCCGTGTATGAATCCATCGCCGCGACGGCTGGCCATCCGGGGTGGCCCCCCGTGCATCGCGGCAGCCGACCCTCCGAAAACGTGCTGGCCCCGGGCGTGTACAGTGCCGGCCACGATGACCTCCGCGCGGTGAACCTGCTGGGTCTTCGTGGCGGTCGGGCGAACGCAGACCCCGTCGCACGCGCGAAGGAGCTTCCGCTGCCGCCGCCCACGACGCGGCAAACGCCGGTGGAGCTGGGCTGGGTGCTGGCGGTGTCGGCCGGGCTGTGCTGGCTGGCGGGGTGGTGGCTGCGCGTTGGTGGCGGTGGATCCGAGGGTGGACGAAGGTAGAGCGAAGCTCGCAGCTGTGGCGTTTTACCGATTCGCGATGACCTGCGCCAACAGCCAGAGCACCGCCAGGGCGGCGAGGATCGCCCACGCCCACAGCAGGAGCTTGAGAGGCTGGCGACGCTTCCCCTTGGGACGAGCCTTGATTCCCGGAACGGGCTTGGGCAGCGCCTGGTCGGCCGGCGAGGGTTGCTGGTCCTGGGGATCGCGAGCATTTCCCACGTCCAGTTCGCTCTGGTTCTCCGGGCCGTTGTCATGCTCAGCCGGGATGATGTCCGTCTCGCTGGCGGGGTCTTTGGCGATCTCGACGAGGTTCATTTCGTCTTCCAGATCTCGCCTGTCGGCCTGGCTCGGGGGCGGGGGAACGTCCGAGTTCTTTTCGGTCTCCTGGGCGGTGCGGCTCGCCAACCCACGCCGACGGGTGGACTGCTCGGGAATGCGCACCACCCCCCGGCAGAACGGACATCGACCGCTCTTCCCCGCGTAGGTGTCGCCCACGCGGACCGACTCGCTGCAATGTTCGCACTCAAAGTGGATCATGTCTTCGGTGGAAGTATACTCCCCGGTCGGCTGCTCCGAAAGAAATCCCGGGCAGGATCGATCCGGATTCGTTTACAGCAGGACGATTCGCTCGCCGGCAGGCAACTCGGGATTCGGGCGGTATAGCAGGCAGGTCCGCCCGACAACGGTAATCAGCTCGGCTGTGGTTCGCGCAGCCAGCTCGGCGGCGATGGTCTTGCGGACCGCGCCGGCCGGCAGACGCACCTTCAGCAGTTCGCGCCGTTCCAGCAGTTCCGAGACGTTCGCGACGACGCCGTCGGTGAGCCCTTCCTTGCCCACGGTGGCGGCTGCGTCGAGTGTTTTGCCCGCCTGGCGGAGTTGGCGCCTCGCGGCGCCGGTCAGTTCAGTAGTCATGGCCTCAGTGTCATTTCTGGAGTGAGAGAATTCGCTTCGCCCGTTGAGGGACCTGGTCCCCGGTGAGTGTTTCGTCACTGGAGAAGGGAACCAGCATACCACGCGAGTGATCGGATGCAACCGTGACAGCCTTGTCGGTGACCGCCTCGCAGCCGCCGGCCACGTGACGGTGCCCCAGCAGAAACAGCGCGACCTCCAACTCCTCAGCCAGCGCGTCGACCTGCTCGGGGGTCTGCTTGCGTCCCCAGGTCCATTCATACACCGGCCCGCCCCGGCGGAGATCGCTTTCCGCGTAGTCCCGCTGGAAAATATCCGTACCGGCCTTGTCCATCCGCTCGGGGGAGGGCATGGAGTGGGCCATCATAACCCCGCCCGGCGTGCGGGCTGCCAGCGGCAGCGACAGCAGGAACTCTTCCAGGGCGCTGTGGATCTCGGAGGTGGCGTCGGGAAAGTTGTACCTCACGCCCTCGTTGAACTGCTCGATGGAGCCGGCCCCCTGCTTGGTGATCTCGTTGCCCGTCAGCTGCGCCACGTCGTGGTTGCCCATGAGAAAGCAGACCGACCCGGGATTCTGCACTTTCAGCCTCGCCGCACGCATGAGCAGCTCGATGGAACGGTCAACGCCGGTTCGCTCGTCGATCGGCCCGTGGATGAGCTCCTGGAGGATCAGTACCCGCTGGGGGTTGCTCGGAAGGTTCGCCCAGGACACCACCCGGGTGAAGTTCACGCGATTCCCGTGGAAATCGCCGGCGAAGAGCACCTCCCGCTCGGGCACGACGTGTACGACATTGCCGTGGCGGGCGGGATCTTCCCGGTTCAGCCGGGCCGCCTGGCGGAACAGGTCTGCCGCGACGGTCATGCGCTACGCCCCTCCTACGGCCCGGCCGCTGTTACGCTGAAGCGACAGCGCGATCAGATCCAGCCGCGAGCGGACCTCCTTCATCGAGGCCACCCGCTGGGTCGGCTGCATGTGCACGCAGTCCATGACCAGGCGGGACAGGGCGCTGGGAATGCGTTCGTCGGCTTCGCTGGGCGGGACGAGTTTGAGGTCCTTCAGGAACGTCCCGCCTTCCTGCTTCTTGGGCAGAATGGTGGGAATCGGCGTGCCGATCAGCGCCCAGTACAGCGTCGCGCCGAAGTTGTACACGTCGGTTCGGCCGTCCAGCGGTCGGCGCTGCACCTGCTCGGGGGCGATGAAGTCCGGCGTTCCCTGGATCCGCTTCTTGACGGTTCCGACGCTGCAGCTTTGGCCCAGGTCGATCACCTTCACCCCGCCATCGGGCCCCACGAGAATGTTGTTCGGCTTGGTGTCCGCATGGACCCATCCCTGGGCATTCATGTACGCCAGCCCGTCGGCAACCCGGAGGAAAATGCGGACAGCCTCCTCCACGCTCTCGGGGCGCCGCTGTTGAATCGTCTGGCCGGGGCAGTACTCCATCAGCAGATGTACCTCCGCCAGCCTCAGCCAGCGGCGGATGCGGCGGAGCTCGTGTACCTCTCGGATAGCGGGATGATCCATCTCCCGCCCGACGCAGTACTCCGCCTCGACCTGCTCGATGAATCGCGCGTCGCTGCCGGAGCCCCGCTCGACCCGTTTGAGCGCATACTCTTGGTATGTCTCGAGGTCGCGGACCTTCCAGATAGAGCTTCTCGCCCCGTTCCCCAGATATTCAAGTACCTGGTAGCCCGGCACTTTTAACGTCTTTACGCCACTCATTGCACGGCTTCTCGCGAATAAGGTATGAATAAGGAAGCCTCTTTGGATTGTAGCGTTTCGGCGGTGTCTCGCCAGAGCAAACGCGGATTTCCAGAACATTACTCCGCTTGCTGCCGAAAAACCGGAGTTCGCGGCCGGCATTCGGTTTATCGGTCGCAACCGCCGCGAACTTCTTCAGTGGACGTACGCCAAGGCCGATCCTTTCGCCGGCCTGGTCGAACGGCTACAATCCCGCCGTTCCCGGAGCGGACCATGACCAAGCGAACCCGCAAGATCATCCTGACCACCTGCAAAGTCCTCCTGGCGGCGGTGCTGTTGGCGTACGTCGTCAGCAAGGTCCCGCTGCACGATTACACCGACGCCCAAGGCCGGCAGCGGCAAGGTTTCCTTTCCACCCTCGCCACCGCCCGATGGGATCTGGTCGCCCTCTCGGCTGCAGCGTTCCTGACGTCGCTGCTGATCACGGGGCTGCGATGGTGGTACCTGCTGCGCGTCCAGGAGATCCGCATTCCCCTGTGGGAGGGAACAAGGCTGACGTTCCTGGGGTTGTTCTTCAACGCGGTCATTCCCGGAACCGTCGGCGGCGACCTGGTCAAGGCGTACTACGCCGCCCGCCACACGTCGAAGAAGGCGGCCGTCCTGGTTACCGGGTTCGTGGACCGCATTCTCGGGCTCGCGGAGCTGACGTTCCTGGGGGCGGTGATGATCTCGGCGGCCTGGCTGGTAGGGGTCGGCGAGTCTGCCTCGCTGCGCCTGGCGGCGATGATCACGGCCGGCGTCGCGGTCGGGCTGGTTCTGGCGTTGGTGTTTCTGCTGTCCCCCCGGGTGCGACGGATTCTGCATCTTCAGAAGATCTACCGCCGGTTGCCCATCGCCCATCACATCGAGGCGGCCGGCTCGGCGGCGAGGGTGTTCGGAAACCGTCTCACGTCGCTGCTGAAGGCGATCGGGATCACCTTCGCTTCCCACTGCCTGTTCATCTCGGCGATCGGCCTGCTGGGGGCCGCCGTCGGCGTGCCCGCCCCGTGGTACGCCTATTTCCTGTACATCCCGGTCATTTACATCGTGGGCGCGGTCCCGGTAACCCCGGGGGGGGTGGGCATCATCGAGAGCTTCTATCTGCTGTTCTTCAGCGGATACTTCGCCGGGGTCGACAGCGGCCATGGCGAGGCGAAACTCTTTGCCTTGGCGATGCTTGCGCGATTTATCCCGTTTTTGTGGGGTCTGCCCGGCGCATTGGTTGCCGTCACCGGCGCCCGCCTGCCCAAGACCGAGGCGATGGAGGCCGAGCTGGGCATCACCGGGGACGTCACACCCCTGGAGCACGCCGGGCCGCCGGAATAGCAGCGAGCTTGCTCAAGTCGCTCTGTCGGCCTGTCGAAATGTAGAACGAGCACGTCGCCGCCGGGCGGCCGACACGGGGGAGCAAGAACGGGACGTCAAATCATGGCTCGACTTCAGGAACTGGACCTGGGACAGATCAACGACGCGCTGCAATCAGCCGTCGAGAAAGTCGTACCGCTGACGGTCACCGTTCGTCACGACGGGCGATGGGTAACCCTCAGAAGTCGATTCGTCGCGGTTGAGGGCTCGAATCTTCGCATCGAAATACCCCAGGAATTCGAGACCGAAACGCCTTGGGAATTTGCACCGGCCGACAAGATCGCCCTGAGCTTCAAGCTCAAACACTACAAGCATCTTGCCTCGGCGACCGTCGTGGGCATCGAGCAGATGGAATTGGTCGACGGCCAGGCCGTCCCGGTTCTCTGCCTGTGTGCTCCCACGAAAATGCAGCGGGCCCAGCGACGTGCCTACCTCCGTGCCGACGTGCCGGACGGGCGCATTGTGCGTGCATCGTTCTGGCTGGGCGGCGTGGAGGCTGAGCCCGCCGGAAGCGAGCCGGACACACCCGTCTGGTCGGCGACGGTGGGCAATATCTCCGCCGGCGGCGTGCAGGTTCGCGCGTCGCAGGACGTTGCCGACGCCGTAGACGTGGGCGAAACGGTGGGCATGCACGTGAGCTTCGGACCCGGGCAGGGCTCGATCCGTGCCGATGCCCAGTTCCGCCATGCCGAGCCCATCGACACAGAGGGGGTCCTCATGGGCTTCCAGTTCCTCGGCCTGGAGGCCACCGACGAGGGCAAGGACACGCTCATGCAGATCGCCCGGAAGGTCTCGGAACTCCGCGCCGACGGCACCCGCGTGGACCGACGACGCGCCCGCGCCTGAGTCCTCTCCGCCTGCGTGGCAGACCCGTCCAGCAGGGCTCCTGGCCAGTAATACCGAACCGTGGGGGTTCCTTGCTCCGCGCCGCGTCAGCCGCTATCATCGGCTGTATGAGCAAGACCAGCAAATCCGCCGCCAAGTGGTACGCCGTTTGGCCGACCGCGTGGGGACCCATCGGCGCCACAGCCACCCAAGCCGGCGTCTCATCGCTCGTGCTGCCCCACTATCAACCCGACGACCTCAAAGCCCTCCTGGCGTGGAACCACCCCAAAGCAGGCCAGGACAGCAAGCCCTTCAGCGAGCTGATCGAACTCTCGCAGGCGTATTTCGACGCCAACGTCGTGGACTTCTCGCCGATCGCGTGCGATCTGCCCAAAGCGTTCGCCGGCGGGGTCTACACCGCTTTGCGGACCATTCCCCTCGGCCAGACGCGGAGCTACAGGGATGTCTCGCTGGAGATCGGCCGAGAGGACGCCGCCCGCGCCGTGGCGACGGCCGTCGGGAAGAATCCCGTCCCGCTGGTGGTTCCCTGTCACCGCGTGATCTACGCCGACGGACGACTGGGCGGCTTCAGTGCCGACGGCGGGCCGGCCCTCAAGAAACGCATGCTGGACCTGGAACAGCGGGCGATCAGCCAATAAGTCGAAGACACCACCAGTTCGTGTTACTCACCGGAGGGGCGCAGGGCTATCAACCTGCTTGCGGGCGGTATCCTCTCTGCCGTGGGGACGCAGCGGGGGCACTGTCGCAACGCCCGGCCGCTTAACAGCTTTTGATCACCTTCGAGACCGAGTCTTCGTGCTTCCAGTCGGTCAAGCGCCACCAGTCTTTCATATCCTCGGGCGGGTCGATGGCGTCCTGGATGGCCGATGCGTCCATTCCCTGCTCCTTGAGCTTAGGGACCTGCTCCAGGAGGTCGTGGAAATACGTCACCCAACGCTCCAACTCCGCCTTGGTGCAGGTTGGCCCGTGGCCGGGAATGACCGTCTCCGGATCCAGCTCGATCATCCGCTGGTAGACCTCGTCGATCCGCTCGACGACGGCGTCTTTCAACAGGCGGGAGGTGGGAATCAGTCCCCAGCCGAAGATGTCGCCGGTGAACAGCACGCGATCTTCGGGCACCCAGACGATGCAATCCTCCGTCGTGTGCGTACCGCCCATGGGGATCATGTGGACCTTGCGTCTGGGCCCCTCGAACCATCGCCCGCCGGAGGGGATCTCCGCGATGCGGGCGTTGAACACCTTGGCCCCGAAGTGTTCGGCGAAGGCGTTGTTCAGCGCGACGTGATCATAGTGCGGGTGGGTGTTGAGCACGTACTCCACGGGCCGATCGCCCATCGTGTCGCGGATGGCCACGATGATCTCGCTTTCCAGGCGTTCCTGTTCGAGGGCATCGACAATCAGCACGCCATCGCCCATGTCCATCCAGGCGATGTTGTCCACCGCCTGGCGAAGATAGAACCCCTCGGCGATTTCGATGATCTTGGCCGATTCCACGGACTTCTCAGACATGATTTGCTCCTTGGGTGTTTTGGAAGCGTCTCTACAGTGTATCGGCACCCCAGGCGGTTCTCGAACATCTATTGGCCGCCCTGGGTACTGAAGGAGCGGAGGTGCGCTCGTCGTAAATTGACATTCGCCGCTGATCCGGCTATCAATAGTAGGCTCATGGAACGACTCGAAGAAAAGCCGGCTGCCGAGGTGCTCATCGTCGAGGACGAAGAGGCCCACGCCGAGGCGATGACCGAAGGACTCACCCGCCAGGGGCACCATTGCTCGGTCGCCTACAGCGGTGAGGAAGGCGTCGCCAAGCTGCAGTCCCAACGGGTGGACATCGTCGTGACCGACCTCATGCTCGGCGGCGAGACGGACGGACTCGGCGTATTGGCCGCCGCCCGCAAACACGCCCCGGGCGCCAAGGTCATCCTCGTGACGGCCCATTCGTCGGTGAACACCTGTCGATCGGCCCTGCAGCGGGGTGCGTTCGACTACATCGAGAAACCCCTCAACCTCGACGAGCTCCGAACCGTGGTCGACCGGGCCGCCACCGATACCGCTCAGAAACGCACCATCCGAGAGCTGCGTGAACGACTGGATGAAACATTCTCCTTCGAGCACATCATCGGACGCAGCCCCGTGATGCTCAAAATCCTCGACAAGGTCCGGCGCATCGCACACTCGGACCTGCCGGTGCTCATCCTGGGCGAATCGGGCACGGGGAAAGACCTCGTCGCCAACGCGATTCACCAGAACTCCCCGCGCAGCGAGGGGCGCTTCGTGCCCGTCAACTGCGCCGGACTCAGCGAAACGCTCCTGGAGGATGAACTGTTCGGCCACGTCAAGGGCGCCTTCACCGGCGCCGGCGGCGAACGTCCCGGCCGATTCGAACACGCCGACGGGGGCACGATGTTCCTCGACGAAGTGGGCGACATGCCCCTGAACATGCAGGCCAAGCTGCTGCGGGTGCTGGAGAACGGCGAGATCGTCCGCGTGGGCAGCAACGAGCCCGTGCAGGTGAACGTGCGCGTGATCTCCGCGACGAATTCCGACCTCTCCGCCCGCGTGGAGGACAAGGAGTTCCGCGAGGACCTGTACTTCCGCATCAAGGGCGCGACGATCGACATGCCCCCGCTGCGGCAGCGACGCGACGACATCCCCCTGCTGATCGAACATTTCATCCAGTTGGCCAACAGTACGCACGGCACGAACGTCAAGGACGTCACCGCCGAGGCGCGCAGGCTGCTGGTGAGCTACCCCTGGCCGGGAAACGTCCGACAGCTCAAGAACGTCATCGAGAACATGGTCGTATTGGCCGGCGGAAACCGCCTCAGCGTGGACGACCTGCCCGAGGAAATCCACAACCCGCCTGAATCCCTTCGCGGCGAGGGGTTCGACGCGCTGGCCGGGCTCAGCGTGGAAGAGGTCGAGAAGGAGCACATCCGCGCCACGCTCAAAATGGTCGACGGCAAACGCGAACAGGCCGCCAAGCTTCTGGGGATGGGCGAACGCACCCTCTACCGCAAGATCAAAGAGTACGGCCTGAAGGACTGACC
>CAZYIH010000062.1:12930-14939 GCA_964646915.1 uncultured Planctomycetaceae bacterium
CCATCTCCCGCGAATGCCATTGGCCGCCGGCGGGGGCATCGCCTACAATGGCGCCTTCACGCAACAGGACCACGGACGGCTATGCCTGAGATTCACGTACTCTCAACCCACCTGGTGAACAAGATCGCCGCCGGCGAGGTGATCGAACGCCCCGCCAGCGTCGTTAAGGAACTCGTCGAAAACGCCCTGGACTCCGGGGCGACGCGCGTGGAAATCGCCATCGAGGACGGCGGCAGGAAGCTCATCCAGGTCTCCGACGACGGGTGCGGAATGGGCCGCGAGAATCTCAGCCTCGCCTTCACGCCGCACGCCACCAGCAAGATCCGCTCCGACGAGGACCTCTTCGAGATCGCGACGATGGGCTTCCGCGGGGAGGCGCTGGCGTCGATCGCATCGATCTCGCACGCGAAAATCCGCAGCCGCGCCGAAGGCGAAGACGCCGGCTGGGAGGTGGAAGCGTCCGGCGAGACCGTCGGCGACCCCCGCCCCACCGCCGCGTCGCGCGGGACCACGGTCACCATCCGCGACCTGTTCTTCAACACCCCCGCCCGGCGGAAGTTCATGCGCACCGCGAGCACGGAGATCGGCCACATTACCGAACAACTCGCCCGCGTCGCCCTGCCCCGCCCGCAGGTGGCGTTCCGCCTGACGCACAACGGCAGAGTGGTGCATCACCTCCCTGCCGCGGAGAGCACCCGCCGGCGAATCGCCGACCTGTTCGGCAGCGAGCTGGCCGAAGGTTTGCTGACCATTCGGCCGCTGAATGGCGAGGTGAGCGTGCGGGGGCACGCCGCGCCGCCGTCGCTGGCCCGCTCGTCGAGCAAGTGGCAGTATTTCTTCCTCAACGGCCGATACGTCCGCGACCGCCTGCTCGCCCACGCCCTGCGAGAAGCGTATCGGGGCCGACTCGATTCCTCCCGCTCGCCGGTGGTGATGGTCTTCATCGAGATCGACCCGGGCGAGGTGGACGTCAACGTGCATCCCACGAAGATCGAGGTCCGCTTCCGTAACTCCCAGCTCGTGCATGGTTCGGTGCTGGGTGCGCTGCGGGACACGCTCAACGCCTCGCCCGCATCGGCAGGGCCCGAAGCGAAGTTCACCGCCGAAGACATCACCGACTTTTCCGCGCCGGCAACGGATGCCAACTCGCCGGACGACGCGCGGAAGCAGTCGCTGCGCGAGGCGATGGCTGAGTTCTTCAAAAAGGCCCCCAAGCCGCAACCCCGGCTGGGTTTTAATGCCCCCGGCAGCCACGATCACACAGCGCCCTACCCGCCGGCCGACGGGTCGGTTCGTAACGACCGCCCCGCGCCGCAACCCACCGAGCCGCCCCTTCACAATCGGTCGGCCACCCCAGAGCCCGCCGACGCCGCCCGCCCGCCGACGTCGCCCGAGATGCCCGCCGACGCCCCGCGGCAGTCGGCCGACGACGAACTCGCTCCCCCTGCCCGGTCCATGCGTCCGCTGCTGCAGGTCCACAACAGCTACATCGTCGCCCAGACCGCCGACGGCGTGGTCATCGTCGATCAGCACGCCCTGCACGAGCGGATCTGCTACAACGACTTCTCGCGCCGGTTGGCCAATGGCGGGCTCAATACCCAACGGCTGCTGATTCCCGAGACAGTCCGCGTCACCGGTCAGGAGGAGGCCCTGCTGGGCGAGCACGCCGAGCTGCTCCGGCGCCTGGGGATCGAGGTCGAGAGCTTCGGGCCAAGCACCGCCGCCATTCAGGCGTTCCCCACGCTGCTGACCGAGCGACGCGTGCAGGCAGCCAACTTCCTGCGCGAACTGCTCGACGAACTCAGCGACGACGGGACCGTCACCGAGGAACGCCTGCTGGAGAAGGTCCTGGCGATGATGGCGTGCAAGTCGGCCGTCAAGGCCGGCGACCCGCTCACGCCCGAAGAGATGGCCGACCTGCTCGCCCGGGCCGACGCGCTGGACAAACGGGAGTCCTGCCCGCACGGCAGACCCACCACGCTGACCCTCACCCTGCGCGAACTGGAAAA
>CAZYIH010000063.1:0-14928 GCA_964646915.1 uncultured Planctomycetaceae bacterium
GCGACGCGGGCGGCAAAGCGTTCTTGACGCTGTTCGGCAGGATTGGGTAAACTCAGAATGCTTCAGTGGCATTGTGGTGCGGGCAGCAGCACAAACGCCGTATCTGTGCGGCCCGTGCAAGACCAACTGGTTGTCACCCGCCCCCACAACGGCCCCGGCACAGGGCAACCCGTGTCGAAGCCAACCCCGACGCACGGTGCGGCGGGCATATCGACGGTTCCCGGTCGGGGCCGTCGACACACCTGACACCTCAAGCATGTGGCGTTCGATATGGCACGAAAGCAGCGGAAGCGGCTGGGGGAAATCCTGGTTGAATGGGGCGTGGTAACCCAGCCTGGTATCGATGAGGCCCTCCAGCACGCCCAGGAGCAGCATCTCAGGATCGGCGAAGCCCTGGTGGAACTCGGGCTGGCCGATGAGGAAGACATCACCAAGGCGCTGGCGAGACAGTACGACATGGAATACATCGATCTCGACCAGAACGTGGTGGTCCCCTCGGAGATGGAGATCATTCCCGACGATCTGATCCGAAAGCACCTCGTTCTGCCGCTGGAGAAGACCGAGAATCGCATCAAGGTGGTCATTACCGACCCGCTGGATCTCGAAACGCTGGACATGCTGCGGTTTCGGCTGAATGCGGAACTGGAATGCTGCCTGGCGTCCCGCAGCCGAATGCGGAACTACATCGAGAACTACCTCCGGTCGGATGTCAGCATCGACAAGACGATCGAGGACATCGAAGAGCGTTCCACCGAAGAAGCCATCATCGAGCAGTCCGGGGAAGAGGCGCTGGACGAAGGCGCCGCCCCCATCATCCGCCTGGTGACGATGATCATCTCCGAGGCGGTCAATATCCGGGCCTCGGACATCCACATCGAGCCCATGGCCAACCGGGTGAGGGTGCGCTACCGCGTGGATGGGGTCTGCTCCGAACGGGACAATATCCCCAAACGGATGCAAGGCGCGGTAATCAACCGCCTGAAGATTCTCGCCGGGCTGGACCTGGCCGTCAAACGCGTTCCACAGGACGGCCGAATCAAGATGCCGGTGGAAGGGACGGACATCGACTTCCGCGTCTCCTGCCTGCCCAGTTATCACGGCGAGAGCATCGTGCTGCGTATTCTGCGTCGCGAGTCGGCTGAGATCGGTCTGGAGGCCCTTGGTTTTGAGAACGATTCCTACCAGGCCTTCATGCGGATCATCAAACGGCCGAACGGGATCTTCCTGGTCACCGGTCCGACCGGATCGGGCAAGACGACCACGCTCTACTCAGCGCTTCAGGAACTCAACCGCCCCGACCGCAAAATCATCACTGCCGAGGACCCGGTCGAGTACAACTTCACGGGCATCAACCAGTGCCAGGTGAACGATGGCATAGGATTGTCGTTCGCACGGATCCTGCGTGCCATGCTGCGACAGGCCCCAAACATCATCCTTGTGGGCGAAATACGCGACTATGACGTGGCTGAGGTGGCCATCCAAGCCGCACTTACTGGACACTTGGTTTTCAGTACGCTGCACACGAACGATGCGCCGTCCGCAGTCGCCCGTCTGATTGACATGGGTGTGAAGCCCTTCCTGGTGGCCAGCAGTATCCAGGCGGTGATGGGGCAGAGGCTGGTGCGCATGATTTGCGAGGAGTGCAAGGAAGAGCACCCCGACCCCGACCCGCGCGTGCTGAAGCTGCTGGGGTTCCGCGAGGACGAGATTGCGAACACAAACTTCAAGCGGGGAAGAGGTTGCAACCAGTGTAACGGATCGGGATATCGCGGCCGACAGGGCATTTTCGAGCTGATGGAAATGACCGGCCCCATTCGAGAGCTTTCCTTCAAGCAGGCCCCGGTTACGGAGCTGCGGGCTGCTGCCCGGGCTGCCGGCATGCGGTCGCTTCTGGAGGACGGCAAACGCAAGATCCGGGCCGGGGTCACAACACCCGAGGAACTGGTTCGCATCACGCAGGCCTCGGATTACAGGGAGGAATAGGCATTCCGGGAAAGTAACCCGTAATGCCTTTTTTATACAGCAGATACCAGCTCTGGCAGGCGGCGGCGGTGTTGCTCCGCCTTTTCCTGTCTTTGCGCAAGCCCAATAATTCGAGCAGAGGAAAAGTTCCATGGCGACGATTCATATTGATCGACTGCTGGAGACATGCATCAAGCGAGGCGCCAGCGACCTTCACCTGACGGTCGGGCGCCCCCCTACCCTGCGCTTGCATGGCCGACTTCGGCCGCTTGAGACGAAAGTGCTCGAGCCGGAAGACACGGTCTCCCTGATGAAGGCGATCACGCCGGAGCTCAGCCAGCAGGAACTCCAGGAGCAAGGCAGCACGGACTTCGGGTTCCAGTACGGCAAAGCCGGCCGATTCCGTACCGCGGTTTTCCGCCAGAAGGGCAACATCGCACTCACGCTCCGCCTGATTCCCTCCAAGATCTTCACCTTCGAGGAGATCGGCCTGCCGCCGATCATCAAGAGCCTCTGCCGTCGTCCTCGCGGGTTGTTCCTGGTCACCGGGCCGACCGGCTCGGGCAAGACGACCACGCTGGCGACAATGATCGACTACATCAACAAGAACTTCGACCGCCACATCGTCACCGTCGAGGACCCGATCGAGTACTACCACAACCACAACAAATCGCTGGTGAATCAGCGTGAGGTGGGCGTGGACGTTCCGAGCTTCGACGAGGGTCTTCGTCGCGTGCTGCGTCAGGACCCGGACGTGATTCTGGTCGGCGAGCTTCGCGACCTCGAGACCACACAGGCCGCGATGCGTGCTGCCGAGACCGGCCACCTGGTATTCGGAACGCTGCACACCACCAGTGCCCACCGTACGGTAACCCGCCTGATCGACCAGTTCCCGGTGGACCAGCAGGAGCAGATCCGCGTGATGCTCTCGGAGAGTATGATCGCCACGCTCTGCCAGGCCCTGCTGCCGATGAAAGAGCGAAAAGGACGCGTCGCTGCCTTCGAGTTCATGGTGGTCACCAACGCCATCTCGAACCTGATCCGCGAGAACAAGGTCTTCCGGATTCCCTCCTCGATCCAGACGGGCAAGAAGCTGGGAATGCAGCTGCTGGACGACCATCTCTTCCAACTGGTCTGCGAGGGCAAGGTGGAGGACAAAGAGGCGATCGACCAGTCGACCAACCCGGCCGATTTGCAGGAGAAGATCAAGAACCTCCGGGCCGGGCGGATCCAGGGCACTCAGCAGGGATCTCAGCAGCAGCAACCCGCCGAAGACATGCAGTTGAGGAAGTAGGCCGATGAATCACAACCCCACAACCGTCGACATTCAGCAACTGAGGGGCCGACCCATCGGCCGAATCCTCGTCAAGCTCGGAGAGGTCACCCGCGACCAGGTCCACGAAGCCCTCGAACTCCAGAAGCAACGCGGCGGGCCCATCGGGCAGATCCTTGTGGATATGGGATACGTCGAGGAAAACGCGCTGGGACTGGGCCTGGGCTACCAGGTGGGCATGGAATTTAAGCCGCTGGAGAACCTGGAGATTCCCGACGAGGTTCTCTCGCAGATTCCCGCCCAGATGGCCAATACCTACAAGATTGTACCGGTCGACTACGACGAGGACGCCAATCGTCTGACGATCGTGGTGGGCAGTGCCGACAACTTTCACGCCATCGACGACCTCCAGACGCTGATGGGGTTCCGCGTCTCGGCCCGGATCACCGACCCGGAACAGCTCGAAGGTGCCCTGAAGAAATACTACGACGTCGAGCCGGAAACGCTCGGTGACATTCTCAACGAGATGGCCGGCAATGAGACGTACTCTGCCCTGGAGAATCGCGGCGAGAGCATCGACCTGGACACCATCAAGGAGGCGGCCGAGAGCAATCCGGTCAAGCGTCTGGTGAATATGGTGCTCCTGGAGGCCATCCGCAACCGGGCGTCGGACATCCACTTCGAGCCTTTCGAGGACGAGTTCAAGATGCGATACCGCATCGACGGGCTGCTCTACGAGATGCTCCCCCCGCCCCGTTCGATCGCGATGGCCGTCAGCTCACGCATCAAGGTCATGGCGAACCTCAACATCGCCGAACGCCGCCTGCCGCAGGACGGGCGGATCGAACTGGTCGTCAACGGCCGACCGGTCGACCTGCGTGTGGCGGTGCTGCCGACGATGTTCGGCGAGAGCGTCGTGATGCGTGTGCTGGACCGCTCGAACGTGTCGCTGGACCTGGAACGACTGGGCTTCCGCGAGGACGACCTGCGGATCTTCCGGCAGTTGATCAGTCGGCCTCACGGTATTCTGATCGTCACCGGTCCGACCGGGTCGGGCAAGACGACTACGCTGTACTCCGCCCTGAGCGAGCTGAACGACGTGGGCGTGAAGATTCTCACCAGCGAGGATCCGGTCGAATACGACATCGACGGACTCGTGCAGGTGCCCATCAATGAGGACGTGGGCCTGACCTTCGCCAAGAGCCTCCGATCGTTCCTGCGTCAGGACCCGGACATCGTGCTGGTCGGCGAGATTCGCGACCTGGAGACGGCCGAGATTTCCGTCCACGCCTCGCTCACCGGCCACCTGGTGCTTACGACACTGCACACCAACGACGCCCCGTCGTCGATCGCGCGTCTGCTGGACCTGGGTCTCGAACCGTACCTGGTGACCGCGACGCTGGAGGCGATCGTCGCACAGCGACTGGTGCGACAGATCTGCCCCCGCTGCCGCGAGGAGTTCCACCCCACCGAGGACATGCTCATGGAGCTGGGTCTCACGCCGGAAGACACCTCCGGGAGGACCTTCTACCACGGTGCCGGCTGCGATTACTGCCGGGGCACCGGGTACAGCGGTCGAGTGGCGGTTTACGAGATCATGGTACTGGACGACACGCTGCGCGAGTTGGTGATGAACCGCAGCAGTACCGGCGCCATTCGCGAAGCTGCCCGCAAACGCGGCATGCGGACGCTGCGCGAGAGCGGATTGCTGGCGATATACGACGGAATGACGACGATCGAGGAAGTCGTCGGACAGACCATATTCGAGGAAGCGGGCTGATCGGGGGCTCCCAGTCCCCCGCCAGATCATGGACTGTGGTTCACAGCCACAAGGAGTAAACGATGGCGACGTTCCAATATGAAGCAATGAACAGTGTCGGCCAGCCCGTCAAGGGCGAGGTGGACGCCACATCGTCCGAGGAGGCCATCGCCAAGGTACGGGCGATGGGCAACTTCCCCACGAAGATCAAAGAGAAGGCCGGCGGAAAGCGGTCGCAGGGCGGGGCTTCGGCCGGCGGCTCAGGTGGTGGTGGCGGCGGTCGGGGCATGAAACAGGCCGGTCGCGTCTCGCAGAAGCTGCTGACGCAATTCACGCGGCAGCTCTCCACGCTGATCAACGCCGGTCTACCGATTCTGCGGAGTCTGCGGATTCTCGAACAGCAGCAGAAACCGGGCATGATGCGGGTGGCTGTTCGTCTGGTGGCCGAGGACGTCGAGGGCGGCAGTTCGCTGACCGAGGCGCTCGCGAGACACCCCAAGACGTTCGACCGCCTGTACATGAACATGGTGCACGCCGGCGAGGTCGGTGGTGTGCTGGACGTCGTGCTCAACCGCCTGGCCGACTTCATGGAACAGTCGATGGCGCTGAAGCGCAAGGTCGTCGGCGCGATGATCTATCCGATCGCGGTGATTACCTTCGCGGTGCTGATCGTGATCGGCCTGCTGTATTTCGTGGTTCCGTCGTTCGAGGAAGTCTTCAAAGACGAGGGAGAAAAACTGCCGGCCATCACGCGAAGCCTGCTGGATATCAGCGCGTGGGTGCAGGGCGGCGGCTGGGCGATCATTTTGGGTGCACCGGTGTTGGTTTTTCTGATCTTCAAACTCATGCGGATGAGCGACGGGGGGCGGTACATCGTGGACAGCATGAAGCTGCACGTGCCGCTGCTGGGTTCGATCGTCAACAAGACATCCGTGGCGCGGTTCTCGCGCACGCTGGGAACGCTGCTGCATGCGGGCGTGCCGATTCTCGACGCGCTGAACATTACACGTGAGACGGCCGGCAATGCGGTGTTCTCGCAGGCCATGGTGAAAGTACACGACGGCATCCGCGAGGGCGAGAGTTTCGCCCAGCCGTTGCGGCAGACGAAAATCGTGGACCCCATGGTGGTGAACATGATCGACGTCGGCGAGGAAACCGGCGAGCTGGACCAGATGCTCGAGAAGGTCGCCGACATCTACGAGGACGAAGTCGAAGTGCTGGTCAGCTCGATGACGTCGCTTCTGGAACCGGTGCTGATTATCGTCCTGGGCGTGATCGTCGGCTTCATCGTCGTTGCGCTGTTCATGCCCATGGTGCAACTGCTCCAACAGATGTCGTAACAGGAAGGACGCCGAACATGCTTCAGAGTCCTCAACAACGCGAACCGGCCGGGACGACGGCGGCGAGAGGTGGTTTCACGCTGATTGAGCTGCTGGTGGTCATCGCGATTATCGGCATGCTGGCGGGCATCCTGATTCCCACGGTCGCATCGATCTCCTCGCAGGGGTATCGCACCAAGACCACAGCCCACATGGCCGTCCTGGAGAAAGGCACCCAGCAGTACCACGCCGACAACGGCGTGTACCCGGGGCAGAAGAACTGGGGCAACTGGTCGACCGACACCGCCAGCCAGATGCTCGTGCGATACCTTTTTACGCCGAAGGAAAAGAACCCGTTCCAGGGCGGCTGGGAGCCGGAAGACGCCTACGTCGGGAGACCCCCGGAGAATCTGCTGGACGAGACGGGCAATGAAACGGGAACGGGCAAGAAGTGGGCGCCGATGGACGGATTCCCCAGGCCGTTGGCGATCTGCTATTGGCCTGCGGATCCGGACAGCCCCGGCAGCGCGAACCAGTTCGACGAAGGGCAGAACAGCTCCCTGCTGACCGACAAGGAAGGCGGCCTCGACAAGATGGTGCGGAACGACAAGACGGGAATCCCCCACGGCGATGGGAAGTACATCTTCATAGCCGCCGGCGAGGACCGCGTGTTCTTCACCACCGACGACGTAACCAGTTGGAAGAAGGACTAGACCCATGAGGCTATGGATCGAACAGAGACGACGACAAAGCGGTCGGCCGCGAGGATTCACGCTCGTGGAACTGCTGGTGGTGATTGTGATCATCACGCTGCTGATGGGCATCCTCGTGCCCACCGTCCAGTCGGTGCTGAGGACCATGCAGCAGACCGAGGCGAAGGCTCGCCTGGAATCCCTCAGCCGAAGCGTGGACCTCTGGTACAAGGTCAACAACAACCACTACCCCGGGCAGGTCAACCCGACCGACTTGGACAACGACAAGATCACCGGCAGCCACTTGCTGGCGGAGGCGCTGTTCAAGAGGACCAATGACGACGGCAGCGTGGTCTGGGCCTCGACGGAGTACGCCGATTTCAGTGGGGGGATCCTGTTCGATTACGAGGTCGAGGGAACCACCCATGAGAACGTGCTCTCCGACGGGCTGCCCACGCCGATGCCGATTCTCTACTACCCCTCCCGCCTGGGAGAGGGGAACTTCAAGGCGTCCGACAACGACGAGCTGGTCACCGATGACACGAAGGGCGGGAGCTTCGGAAATGTCAGCGGCGGCGGCCCGTACCTGCTTCTCAGCGCGGGGGCCGACCGCCTGTACTACACCGCCGACGACATCACCAGCGGCAACGTGGGAGGCTGACCATGCACATCACAGACCGCAACGACAGACCGATCGGCCGACGCATCCGCCGGGGATTCACCCTCGTGGAGATGCTGGTGGTGATCTCGGTGATCGTCCTGCTGGCGGGCATTGTCCTGCCGACGATTCTGCAGGTGCGCCGCCAGATCTCCGTGAAGGCCTCGCAGGCGACCATCAACAACCTCGAGGCCGGCTGTAAGCTCTACCGCGACGACTGGGGCGAGTTCCCTCCCGACTACTACAAGGAGATGGACGCCTGGAAATGCCCGGAGGAATGGAACGGCGCCAAGATGCTCGTGCAGTGCCTCCTGGGCTACTTCCCGGACATCGGCAACGACGGCAAGCCGGACGAGGCGGCTACGGTAAGTCGCGAAGACATCGTGATGGGCGACGACGGCGTTGAGGGCTATGGATTCCGGATGAAGGCGGGCAAGCGCTCGGTCGGCCCATACGTGGACCCCGAGAAGGTTCGGCTGAAGAAGAAGGAAGGCGGCCTGGTGTTTGTCGACGAGTTCGAGAACACCATCAACTACACCCGCTTCGAGGACGACGGGCCAGACAACGGGTACTTCAAGGACGACGACGGCGATTATTTCCGCCACGACTTCTTCCTGTGGTCCAACGGACCCGACGGCAAGGAACGGTCCTACCGCGACGACGTGACTACCGACGACATCACCAACTTCCTGCCCGAATAGGCAGGCCAACAGCAGGAGACGCACCATGCGTTTTGCAGCCTCAGGACAACCCGCTACGCCAAACCGACGCCGCCGGGATGGCTTTACGCTGATCGAACTGCTGGTAGTGATGTTCATCATGGCGCTGATCGTGGCGCTGATCGTGAATGTCGGTCGCTACGTGACCGACTCGGCCGCCAAGAAGGAAACCGAGGCGGCGATGGCGATCGTTATCCGTGCCATCCAGGCCTACCAGGAGGAGGACCCCAACAGCGCCGCCCCGCAGGCCAACGATACGGGTGAACTGATGACCAAGCTGCGGGATTCCGACAAGGCCTCGGCGATTCTCAGCAAGTTGAGCGGCGAGAATCTGGGCGGGGACGACAACAATCTCCTCGACGGGTTCGGCGAGGAGATGAAGTACGACCGGGATGGCGGATTCGGCGGGACGCCCGTGCTGATCTCGCCCGGGCCGGACCGCCGGTTCGGCAGCGAGGGCGACGAGTACGGCCACGACGATATCCGCTCGGACCGCTGACCTTATTTGAGGTGCACGATGCACACACGACGTAAAACAACCCGCGGCGCGTTTACCATGGTGGAAATGATGGTCGTGCTGGGCGTGATCGTCCTCGCGGCGGGCATCGCACTGCCGAGCATTTCCGCCCTGCTGTCGGCCGGTGCGGACAAACAATCGTACAACCTGATCTCCGCCCAGATCCGCGCCGCCCGTTCGACGGCCATGCGGAACGGAACCTACGCCGGGGTACACATCCAGATGGCCGACGGCGACCGAAACCCGGACCTGGAGGGCGTCTGCTTCACCTCGCTGGTCACGCTGGAAAGCATGGACACCTCGTATGCGAAGTTCGACATCGCTCCGGAGTCCAAGCCCGAACGCGTTCCCGGGAATCTCGCCTTTGGCGACCTGTCCAACGAGAAGAGCGAGATCTTCGCCGGCGGCGGCAACGGCGAGTTCGACTACAAAAGCCCCACGAGCTTCACGACGATGACCATCGTCTTCTCCCCCAACGGGCGACTCGTCCGCAGCGTGCAGGGCCGGGAAATCCGCCTCTCGCCCGGCAGCGACCTGGTGACCTCCAGCGGCGCCCGCACCGGTCTGTGGACGCCCAACCGCAACAGCCCCGACGCCAGCGGACCGCAGGACGCCGAGTACGGCACAGCCGCCATCTGCATGTTCAACTACAAGCAGTTCGACTCGGCCAACGACAAGGGCAACTACATCAACCGCAACGCGATTCTTCTGCCAATCAACATACACACGGGACAACTGTTCCCACTGGACTGACCCATGAGCAAGCGACTCAGAACCAATTCGAGACGATCGACGCGAGGCGGCGGGTTCACGCTGTCGGAGCTGATGATCGCGCTGGGCATCATCGCTTACGGTCTGACGATGTCGGCCGGCCTGTTTGCCGCGGCGATGCAGTACAACAACCAGTCCTTCCGCAGCGTGGTGGGAACCATCATCTGCGAGAACGGAGCGTCGGTGGCGATCTCCGCATTGCGCCACAATCCGAGCAACCCCATCGGCGGGTCGGACGAACTGGAGGACGTCACCGACGAGCTCGAACTGGCCGAGAGAACCTATCCCGCCGGATCGGTCGATTCGGACGGCGATCGCACCAGCCGCTACGGCTACTGCGTGCTGGCAAAGCACATCGGCGACGAGAACGACTACCAGCTGACCATCGTTTCCTACAAGCTCAACAAGGCCGGCAATACCGTAGAGCTCAAGCAGGCCAACGTGACCATCTCGGACCACGGCGACGCGTCCCGGGCGGACGGGAGCTTCCCCTCCGGCGTGCTGCCGGACTCGCCGCTGATTCGCGCGGACACCGGTGAACTCTCGTCCATTGAGGGAATCGAGGGCGGCGACGCGATTCTGCGAACCCGCATGGACAGCACTTCCGGGGACGTCAAGGTCTGGGTCATCACCGAAAGTGGTGACAACATCATTGCGCCCACGGGCTTGGCCGCCTACACCATCCGGACAGCGCTTCCGGAGAAATGAGCGAGAACCCATGCATCAAGCATTGACGACATCCCGATCCACGCGAACCGGCGCCCGGGGACTTACGCTCATCGAGCTGCTGGTTGCGGTGGCCATCCTGGCGATGCTGATTCTCTCATTCAGCATGATCCTCTCGACCAGCCAGCGCGTCGTGACGGTGTCCAACTCGCACATGCGCAAGAACACCACAGCCATCGCCCTTTCGCAGATTCTGCGGGCCGACCTGCGCGGGGTGACCCAGAGCGGCTTTATGTGCATCGCCGAGACCGGCTCGGGCGATATGCTCATCCTCACCCAGGCCGGCTTGGCCGAGAGCGTCACTTCAGCGAACACCGGCGGTGGCTCGGTCGTCACGATCGGGCGATGCAACACCGACGGAATGGACGAGCAGACACTCTTCCGCCAGGGCTGGGTGCTCAACGACAGGGGCATCTCGGGGGGCGACATGCAGAACTGGGACCTCTCGGAGCTCGTCGTCCTGCCACGCGAGGCCCCGGGCGGAGGCGGCACGTACAGCGTCGAGGAGTACGTCGAATACGCCATCGGCCAGGCGCCCTCGTCGGTGACCATACCCATCCAGCAGCAGGCCGACCTGCACGAGCTGTGGCAGGCGCTGGCACCGGGATGCACGGAGTTGAAAATCCGCTGGACCGACGGAACGCGCGGCTCGGACGGCCTCAATTGGTACGGGCCCGGGGCAACCGCGAACGACTCGGACATCGAATACGAGGTCGGCCCGAGCAACCACTACCGCGCCCTGTGGACCAACCAGAACCAGGCGAACTGGCCTGTCGCGGTGAAGCTGACATTTACTCTCAAAGACGTTGCCCTTCCCGACGCCGCCCGTGCGGAAAGCGAAGGCAACGAATACGAAGTCATCTGCACCATTGGGAAGTAATTCCCGGGAAGGATGCAGCGATGTACACAAATCATAGAAAACGCGGATCGGCCCTGATGCTCACCATCGGGCTACTGGCGATCCTGGTGATGCTCGGAACGACATTCCTGCTGGTCTCGCACCTGAACGCCAAGAGTTCACGGGCCATCATCACGAGGAACCAGTCGTCGCAGGTCGCCGGCGGCGTGGTGATGCGACTGGCGGAGATGCTCAAGAACGATCTGCACATCGGCAACAACGGACCCTACTCCCGGACCGGCTTGGACGCCGAAGCAACCCCTGTGTTGGCGTACGGCGAATTTGCCCGGCCGATGGACCACGATGCGTGGTGGTCATTGGCCGCCCGCCCCGATCTGTATCTGACGCATGCGGACACCTCGCGCGATCTGTTCTCGCTGCCCTACCCGTTTGAGCCCAACGAGCCCCTGATCAAGATCGACGTCGACGCCGACGGGAGTGAAGACGCCTGGCTGCGAAAATCTCGATCGGTCAGTTCCACCGGCGATCAATACTGGATGGCCGTCAAGGTGATCGACCTCGCCGGACGTGCGTGCATCAACACCGGCGGGACCATCACCGGAAACCCGGAGAACATCGTCATCCCGGCCGGCCCGACGCTGTACGACCTGGAAGGCATCCTCGGGACCGCCGCTTACCGGCGCATCCACATGGCCCGCACCGACGTGAACAGTTGGCCGGCGAGCCCGGACCTCCTGCAATACTACGTCCGCGGGGCGTCGCGACTGCTCAAACCCCTCGATAAGGGCTATCAGCCCTTCTCCGTCAGCGACGAGATGTACCTGCGGTATTACGAGAACAAGGCGATGACCGAGACCGGTCGGCTGGTCGACGAACTCGACGGGGCGGGTGTGAATCTCTCCAACACCGCCCGCTCGCTGCTGACGACCTATAGCTGCTCGCGCCGCTTGATGCGATGGCCGCAACTGAAGGGCGACGCACCCCTGAAGCTGGACTTCAGCACAGCCGCCAAACGCAACGAAGTGAACACGCAGATTCGCAGACTGCTGTATTCCATCCAGTACGGCAAGGACAACACGCAACGCGATCGTCTCGCAGCCAGCCTCACCGCCAATCTCTGGGCGTACTCCTCCAAGGGCGAAACAGACGCCCCGTGGAAGTTCACCTCCGGCAGCGTGACGGCGTGGGGGCTCAAGCAACGGCTGGTGATTACCGAGGCGTACGCGTCCCACAAGCCGGAATCCGCCCCGAACGCCGACGATCACATCGCGGGGTTCGCCATCGAGGTGCTCAACCCGACCGGTGAGACGATCAACCTCAACGAGTATCGGATCGTGGTCGGAAGCGACGAGGTGGACCTTCCCGCCAAGGCGATCGGAGCCGGCAAGAAGGCTGTTCTCTACAGCTTCGTGGAAGGCGGCAGTTACACCGGTATCAACAAAAACGACCGTGAGGACGACACCGGCCTGGACACCACCGGCTGGTTCGAGGTGGACAACCCCAAGCTGCGGTTCGACCAGAGCGACGCGATTCAGCTGTTCCGCGGCGAGGTGATCGTCGACCAGGTCAGCGGAGACGACCTGGAGTATGCCGGTACGGACATCCGGACCGACCCGGAAATGACCAAGTGCATCCGCCGTGATGACAACCTCGATCGGGCCCGCTACAACCTGGCCGTCTACAAGGCGTACACCGCCGACAAGACCCACCGGCTGGGCGAGGACAATAATCTCACCAGCGAGGATCTCAAGGACACCGACGCTTTGAACTCCGTGCCCATCGTCGACGTGGGCAACTTCGGCCAGAACGAAATGCGCAGCCTCGCCGAGATGGCCCGGGTCTACATGACCGGCCCGCAGAAGGAAGGCTCGACCCACACGCCATTCAGCAAGAAAATCCTCAGCGAGGACCGCGCCGCGGTGGACTTCAAGGACATCCCAGGCCGCGGCCGCCCGAGCTTCTACCCCACGGATATTGCCGTTCAGCCCAACACCTATCCGCGCGTGCCGCTGGGGTGCCTCATGGGTGAGTTCTTTGCCATGCACGAGGGCGACCTCACACGCACCGACGACGACCGCCGGGCGTACGGGCTGATCAACATCAACACCGCACCCAGGGCGATCCTGGAGAACCTGCCCTGGCCGGCGTCGGTGACGATGGAGGGCACGGACTACTCAATATCCCGCTCGGATGTCGCCCAGGCGATCATCGACTATCGCCTGGCCACACGGGCGAAATACCAGGTCTACATGCCCGATCTCCGCAAGGAGCAGGCGTTCGAAGGCTTCCGAACGCCCGGCGAGTTGGCGGTTCCCCTGGCGCATTACATGAGCACCCGGCTGGGATGGGACCCCTCCACGACCGACCCCGCCGGCGACGCAGCCGTCCGGAATCTCGTGCAGCACCCGGACTTCACCACCGCCCGTGATCAACTCTACAACGCGGTCGCCAACCTCGTGACCGTTCGCAGCGACACGTTCGCCGCGATCATTCACGTGCAGGTCGGCGAGGACGTACCCGCCAAAAACGCCTGGAAGTACCTCGCGATCATCGACCGGAGCAACTGCAACGATTCCGAGGACGAACCGGCCGTCCTGGTATTCACGCCGCTGAAGTAGCCCCTGGCGGCCACTCCCGCATCCCAAAACGCCTCGGTCCCAACGGGCCGGGGCGTTCGCTCGCGCTGTCTCAATACGCGCCGACGGGGCCTCGGCCGGTCAGCAGAAAACAGCACGCCTCGATGAGCACCAGCAGGTCGCACACGCTGCGGCGCAGGAGTTTGGTCATCGCGCGGGCGTCGCCGGTCTCGTGAAATCGCTTCACCACCCGTCCCAGAACCGACGGCGGGAACCCGCCCGGCCGCGAGCGCCCCAGCCCCATCTGCTCGATCACACGCAGGCCAAATCGCGGCATCTCGTCGGCCCACATCGCCTTGCAATCGTCGCGAACCAGCATCACCGGGGGAATGCCCCATGGCTCGTCCAGGCCGGCCGATTTCATGCGACGCTGCAGCGACCGCGGCGAATCGCTCCTGCCGCCGAACATCACCACGACACGCGCCTCCTCGCACACGTCGGCAAAGAGTTGCAGGACAGCCGACTCTTCGCCCGCCGATCGGGCGATGCGCTGGGTTACGTGAATAACCCCGTCCCGGCTGATCGCCTTGCTGATGGCCGGCGTCACGCCGTCCTTGCCGCCGACCGAATGACTTCGCAAGAAGACCACCTCGCTTTGGGAGGCGTCGGCGAGATGGCACAGGCCCGGCGAGGCACGAAGCTCGTCGAACCGTTCGCCCCCGCCCTTCATGCACGAGGCCAGCAGCGATCCGATCTCACCGGCACCGGCGTCGATCTCGCTCGCCTCCGGCTCGCTCCGCCAGCAGGGCACCTGCCCGCGTGAAGTCGAGACAAGGATCTCCTCACCACCCCAGACGGCCTGCAGCGAATGCGGGGCGTCCGGAGCGGGTTGCGAGGGCGTGGGGCGCGATGCGAAACACCGCTCCCCCCTCGCCGAGCCGAGGATCCGACGGGCTGCGTCGAGGTCGCCCTGCTGGAGTGAGCGGCGAAGCTCGCGGGCGCGATCGTCTTTGTTCTCGCGATCTGGCATGTTCTCCATATTGCCCAGCCATCGTCGTCGGAGCAAGAGAAGAAGCCGTAGAGCAAAATGATTTCGT
>CAZYIH010000064.1:0-14865 GCA_964646915.1 uncultured Planctomycetaceae bacterium
GAGTTCGAGAAATATTTCACGAAGTCGCTGGATTTCCCCTTGTAGCAAGCCGATCTGAGTCGTACTATATATCAAGAACGAGATCTCGATAGAAAGATCTCGATAAGTAAATCCTGATTAAGCCAGCAAAATGTGACCGGCGGAATAGCCGAAGAACTCCCTGACGGATGTGTCCGAATCGCCTGGCTGAAGCACCCAGCCAGGTCGCATAACGGGCAGGCGTCATGGGGAGAATCGCGTTTCACGCCCAGGATTCTCGAACGTTGCAGGCACAGGCCGGGCTGGGGCATGCCGGCCGACCGAAGCGCACGAGAACCGCTGCACCGCGGCAAGGAACCACCACACGGAATCATCCCGCACGGACGCATCCGGAGAGACCCATGGAACCCAACGAGCCGACATTAACGCCCGCATCCCGCCCGACGCTGCGTCGGCTGCCGGTGTACCACAGCTACCTCGTGAAGCTCATGCAGAAGGGACGCGAGAATGTCTCCTGCACGCGGATGGCAGGCGAGCTGCACCTGGACCCCACGCAGGTCCGCAAAGACCTCTCCGTCACCGGGGCCGTCGGTCGGCCGAGGGTGGGCTTCGAGGTGGGCTCCACGCTCGAAGCCATCGAGAATTTCCTCGGCTGGAACAACACCAACGAGGCCTTCCTGGTCGGGGCGGGGAACCTGGGTTCTGCCATCCTGGGCTACGAGGGGTTTCGCCGACACGGCGTGAACATCCTTGCCGCTTTCGATACCGACCCGGCGAAGATCGGCACGCGGATTCACGGCAGGGAGGTGTATGAGCTGGATCGCATGGTGGATCTCGCCGGGCGGATGAACGTGCTGATCGGCGTGCTCACCACGCCCGCCGACGCCGCCCAGGACGCCGTGAACCTCATGGTGCTTTCGGGCATTCGGGCGATCTGGAATCTCACGCCCGTCTGGCTGGACGTGCCGGAGGGCATCATCATCGAAGACGTCGAACTCTCCGCCAGCCTGGCTGTGCTGTCTGGGCGGCTGGCGGACGCACTGCGAACCAACCCCTCCCGGTGAGGAGCAAGACCATGACCGAGAAGACCGATACCAACGCCGAACACACGCGGAAGTTTAAAGCCGTCTGCGAGATCCTCGATCGCCACGGCCGAAAGGGCGACAAGCTCATTCCCATCCTGCAGGAAGTGCAGAAGGAATACCGCTATCTGCCCGAGGCCGTCCTGGCGTTCGTGGCGACGTCGCTGGAGTTGCCCCCCTCGACGGTGTACGGCGTGGCGACGTTCTACGCTCACTTTACGCTGACGCCGGTGGGCAAGTACGTGGTGCGCCTCTGTGACGGAACCGCCTGCCACGTGAGGCAGTCGATCCCCATCCTCGATGCAATCCGGGAGAAACTCGGGCTCAGCGCCCAGAAGAAGACCACCGACGACATGCTGTTTACCGTCGAGACGGTCAGTTGCCTCGGGGCGTGCGGGCTGGCCCCGGTGATGCTCATCAACGAGGACGTACACGGGCAGGTGAGCCCCGCCTCGGCTGTGGAGCTGATCGAAAACATCCTGGCTGAGGAGGCCAACGAATGACGACCGAACGAACCAGACTCAATCTTGCCGACATCGCACGCGAGTTCGAGACACTGCGCAAGAATGTGCGCAAGCGGATTATCGTCTGCGGCGGCACCGGCTGTGTGGCCAACGGCGCCCTGAAGGTGCGAGACGCGCTGGTCGACGCGCTGAAAGAGGCCGACATCGACGCGGTGGTCGAACTCGCCGAGCACGGTGAATGTGCCCCCGGCGACGACCCGGCCATGCCCGTGTGGGTTTCCAAGAGCGGCTGTCAGGGCTTCTGCCAGATGGGCCCGCTGGTGACCATCGAACCGGACGACATCATGTACTGCAAGGTCCGCCCCGACGACGCCGGCGAGATCGTCGCGGAAACCATCGTCGCCGATGGTCTGGTGGACAGGCTGTTGTACACGGACCCCGCCACCGGACGCCGCTGCCGGGGGATCGGGGATATTCCGTTCTACACGCGCCAGCAGCGCACGGTACTGGCCGGCTGTGGCCACGTCGAGCCGGCCGACATCCGCGAATACATCGCCTGGGGTGGCTACGAGGGTGCCCGACGTGCCCTGGTCGAGCTCACCCCCGCGGCGGTCTGCCAGGAAGTGCTGGACGCAGGCCTGCGTGGGCGAGGTGGCGGCGGATTCCCCACCGGCCGAAAGTGGGAGCTTACCCGTGTCGAGGACGGGCCCAAGAAGTACGTCATCTGCAACGGTGACGAGGGCGACCCGGGCGCGTTCATGGACCGCTCCCTGATGGAAGGCAACCCCCACGCGGTGATCGAGGGCATGCTGATCGCCGCCCGCGCCATCGGAGCCGACGAAGGCTACGTCTACGTGCGGATGGAATACCCCCTCGCCGTCGCTCGCATGCGAGAGGCGATCGTCCAGGCCGAGGCGAAGGGCCTGCTGGGCGAAGGAGTCTTCGGGACCGATCAGTCCTTCCGCCTGCAGGTGATGGAAGGCGCCGGGGCGTTTGTCTGTGGCGAGGAGACGGCGTTGATGGCCTCCATCGAAGGGCGACGCGGCATGCCCATGCCCAAGCCACCGTTCCCGGCCCAGAGCGGGCTGTGGGGCAAGCCCACCGTCATCAACAACGTCGAAACGCTCGCGTCGGTCCCGCACATTTTGCGGGACGGGGCAGCGGAGTATCGCAAGCTGGGCACGGAGACCTCCCCGGGTACGAAGACGTTCGCCCTCACCGGCCACGTTGCCAATACCGGGCTGATCGAAGTGCCCTTCGGAACCCCGCTGGGCGAGATCGTCCACGGAATCGGCGGCGGCGTGACCGACGACCTCGGCGACGTCACCGGCGAGCAGTTCAAGGCCGTCCAGATCGGCGGGCCATCCGGCGGCTGTTTGACCCCCGACCATCTGAAGCTGCCGTTGGACTTCGATTCCCTCCGCACCGTCGGGGCGATGGTGGGTTCCGGCGGGCTGGTCGTGATGAACCAGCAGACCTGCATGGTGAGCGTGGCCCACTTCTTCATGCAGTTCACGCAGAACGAGAGCTGCGGCAAGTGCGTGCTCTGTCGTGAAGGCACGCGGCAGATGCTCGCGCTGCTCGAGGACATCATGGAAGGTCGGGCCGACGAAAGCACGCTGGAGCTGCTGGAGCAGTTGGCCGGCGCGGTGCAGAAGGGCTCGCTGTGCGGGCTGGGCAAGACCGCCCCGAACCCGGTGCTCTCTGCGCTGACGTACTTCCGCGACGAGATCGACGCTCACGTGCTGGACAAGCGCTGTCCTGCCGGTCGCTGCAAGGCGCTGGCGGTTCCCGAGATCGACCCGTCCCTGTGCAAGGGCTGCACCGCCTGCAAACGGGCCTGCCCCGTGGACGCCATCGCCGGGGAGGTCCGCGAGCCCCACACGATCAACCCCGACGCGTGCATCCGCTGCGGCGCGTGCGCGAACGTCTGCAAATTCAACGCCGTAACAGGAGTCTGACCATGGAGAAGACCCCCACCCTCACAATCAACGGCCGAGAGGTCCCCATCGGCAACGAGCGGAACCTGCTCGAACTCGCCCGCGCCCACGGCGTGGAAATACCCACCTTCTGCTATCACTCCGAGCTGAGTGTGTACGGGGCCTGCCGACTTTGCCTGGTGGACGTCGAAGGGCGCGGCGTGGTCACCAGTTGCTCCACCGCAGCCGAGCCCGGGATGACCGTCCGCACCAACACCGGGGAAATCCGTCAGATGCGCCGGATCGCCCTGGAACTGCTGCTGGCCGATCATGAAATGAACTGCCCCACCTGCCCCAAGAGCACCACCTGCAAGCTGCAGCGACTGGCGCAGCAGATGGGAATCGACGAGGTGCGCTTCAAGCCCACCCACGAGCCCAAACCCAAGGATACCTCCAGCCCGTCGGTGGTGCGCGACCCGAACAAGTGCATCCTTTGCGGCGACTGCGTGCGGGCGTGCAAGGAGATCCAGGGCATCGGGGCGATCGACTTCGCCCATCGCGGTGCGAGTGTCGAGGTGCTGCCCGCCTTCGGCAAGGACCTCAACGAAGTCGAGTGCGTCCATTGCGGCCAATGCGCCGCGGTCTGCCCGACCGGCGCGCTGACGCCCAAGAGCGAGATCGACGAAGTCTGGAAGAAACTGGACGACCCCGACAAGACCGTCGTGGTGCAGATCGCACCGGCTGTCCGCGTGGCGCTGGGCGAGCACTTCGGGAAGGGCGCCGGCGAGGTGGCCACCGGACACATGGTGGCCGCCATGAAGGCGATCGGGTTCGACCAGGTCTACGACACGTGCTTCGCCGCCGACCTTACCGTCATTGAGGAAGCGGAGGAATTCATCCAGCGCAAGCTCGCCGGCGAGAAGCTTCCGCAACTGACCTCCTGCTGCCCGGCGTGGGTCGGCTTCGTCGAGCAGTATCACCCCGAGCTGCTCGGGAACCTCAGCTCCTGCCGCAGCCCGCAGCAGATGTTCGGCTCCATTGCCCGGCGCGTGCTGCCCGACGAGCTTGGGGTGGATCCTGAGAATCTCGTGGTGATCGCCGTGATGCCCTGCACCGCCAAGAAGGCCGAGGCCGGCCGAGAGGAGTTCGCCCCCGACGGGCGACGCGACGTGGACCACGTGCTGACCACCCAGGAACTCGGGCGGATGATCGAGCAGGGCGGGGTGAGCTTCGACCGCCTGGCCCCGGAAAGCCTCGATATGCCCCTGGGCTTCAAGACCGGTGCGGGTGTGATTTTCGGCGCCACCGGCGGCGTAACCGAAGCGGTTCTGCGATACGCCGTGGAGAAGATCGGCAAGGTGAACCTGGACAACGTGAACTTCCGGGAGGTGCGCGGCGAGGAGAACCTTCGCGAGGCGGAGATCGCCGTGGCCGGTGTGACGGTCAAGCTGGCCGTGGTGCATTCGCTCTCGGCCGCCCGCAAGGTCGCCGAGCAGATCGCCGCCGGCGAGTGCCCCTACGACCTGGTGGAAGTGATGGCCTGCCCGGGCGGCTGCATCGGCGGGGCCGGTCAGCCCGTCTCCGACAACGCAGCCGACACGCGACGCCGGCGGACCGAGAGCATCTACAACGTCGACAAGATGCTCCAGCTCCACAAGGCCCAGGACAACCACATGGTCGCCGAGCTGTATGAACGCACCCTCGGGGCGATCGGCGGGCCCGTCGCCCACGAGCTGCTGCACACGAAGTACGCCAGCAAACGACGGCTGTACGACGACGGAATGAGCCTCACCGGCGCTGAGGAGGCACCTGTGGTGGTCCGGGTGTGCGTGGGCACCAACTGCTTCGTCAAGGGCGGGCAGGACCTGCTCACCGCACTGATGGGCTTCGTCGACGACGAAGGACTCAACGAAACGGTCGACATCCGTGCCACCTTCTGCCTGGAACGCTGCGGGGAGGGCCCCAACGTCGCCGTCGATGACGAGGTGATCTCCCACGCCAGGGTCCAGGACATCCAGGACGCCATCCTCGCGAAAGTGAAGGTGGCTGCGGGAGCCGTTTCCCGAGAAGGCGGAACCCCATGACCGACGGCGAACACGACATTCCGACCGACGGCGAGTTGGTCGTCTGGACCCACACCGCCCACTGCCGCGACTGCAACCGCTGCGTGCGCGCCTGCCCGGTCAAGGCGATCCGCGTCCGCGACGGTCAGGCGTCCATCGACGCCGAGCGGTGCATCCGTTGCGGGACGTGCGTGCGGGAGTGCCCCCAGCAAGCCAAGCAGTATCGTCATGATGTTCACAGCGCCCGGCGACTCGTTACCGGCGGCGCTCCGGCAGCCATCAGTGTCGCGCCGTCCTTTGCCGGCCTCCTGGAGCCGTGGGCGGCGCGTCGGCTGCCGTCGGCGCTGCGGGCGCTGGGCTTCTCGCTGGTGGCAGAGACGGCCGTCGGGGCGTATCACGTTGCCCGGGAGATCGCCCGACAGGTGGAGGCCGACCCCGATCGTCCTCACATCGCCACCGCATGCCCGGCCGTGGTGAACTACATCGAGCGGACCCGCCCGGAGTGCGTCCAATGGCTCACCCCGGTGGTGTCGCCCATGGTCGCCCATGCCCGGCTGTTGCGGCAGGCGTTGGGCGAGGGCGGGCGCGTCGTGTTCGTCGGCCCGTGCGTGACCAAAAAAGACGAAGCCGACCGCGATGCGATGCGCGGAGAGGTGGACGTGGTGCTCACCTTCGAGGAACTCGCCGAGTGGATGCTCGAAGAGGGCGTGGACCTGGCCGCCTGCGAAGAAAGCGGTTTCGACCAGACCCCCGGGGGCGAGGCCGCGCTGTTTCCGTTGGCCGGCGGGGCGCTGCGTACCGCCGACATCGTCCCGGACATGCTCGCCACCGAGGCTGTGGCGATTCACGGATTCGACGAACTCGCCGAAGCAGTGAACGACCTCGTCGAGAACCCGCGCGGCGTGCTGGTGGAGGCGTTGTTCTGCCGTCACGGCTGCGTGAACGGCCCGGCCGCCAACAGCGAAACCAACACCTTCCAGCGGCGACTGGGTGTGCTGGAATACGCCAGAGACCGCCACCAGGGAAATCCGACCCCGGCCGATCTGCCCCCGGCCGAGGCGGATGTCTCTGTCCGCGACGACGCGTTCGTCGCTCGCCCGCCCGCCAACGACGAAACGCCCCCCGAGGCGGAGATCCAGCGCGTTCTCGACCAGACCGGCAAAGCCACCCCCGAGCAGCAGCTCAACTGCGGCGCGTGCGGCTACGATACATGTCGCCACAAGGCGATCGCCGTCCTGCAAGGCCTTGCTGAACCCGAGATGTGCATCCCGTACATGCGGCGTTTGGCCGAGCGACGGACCGACCGCATCATCGAGACCTCGCCCAACGGCATCGTGATTCTCGACGAGAACCGCACCATCCTGAGCATGAACCCCGCCTTCCGGAAGATGTTCATGTGCTCGGAGTCCACCTGCGGGCGGGACATTTCCTGTCTGATGAACCCGGAGATGTTCGAGCGTCTCACCGGCGGCGAGGCCGACCTGCTCGAAGCCGTCGTGAAGCACGAAAGCTATCACGTGACCTGCCACCAGGTGGTGTACGCCCTGCGCGAGGAGCGGCAGCTGGTGGGCATCTTCGTGAACATCACCAATCTCCGCGAGAACCAGAAGCAACTGGACGCCCTGCGCCGCCAGACCGTCGAGCAGGCCCGGGAGCTGCTGGACCACCAGGTGAGCATGGCCCAGCGGATCGCGGAATATCTCGGGGAGTCCACCGCCCAGGGCGAGCAGTTGCTCGAACAGTTGATGGAGATCACGCGAGACCCCTACGACGCCGAGACGCAGAGCGCCCCGAAGGCAGGAAGGCCGCGAAAGTGGAACCCGCCTACTTACATGTCGAGGTGACGGCCGCCCAGAGCGCCCGTCGGCCTGGCGATGTCTGCGGCGACCAGGTGAGCGTGCGTCGCGGCGCGCGGGCGTCGACGGTGATCGTCTGCGACGGGATCGGCAAGGGTCTCAAGGCGAACCTGGCGGCCCGCATGCTGGTCTCGCGTCTGAACGAGCTGATCGAGCGGGGCGTATCGCTTCGGCGTGCGTTCGCGCGATGCGTTGAAACCACCGAGCGGTACAAGTCTCGCGGGACCACGTACGCCGCCTTCTCCGTGGCGTCGGTGCTGCCGGACGGATCGGCCACCGTGTTGCGATATGAGGCCCCCGAGGCGATTCACATCTCCGCGCACGGTGAGGCAAGTTCGCCGGTCACCCGCACCGAAAGCATCGGCCGGGCGCTGGTGCACGAGGCGACGGTTCGACTGGGACGGGGCGACGGGTTGCTTCTTGTCAGCGACGGCGTGACGCAGGCCGGTCTGGGAGACGCCCGCCCCCGCGGCTGGCCGATCGACGAGGTGGCCCGGTTCGTGGAGCGTCATCGGCAGAGCGGGCTTGCCGTCGGCGAGATTCCCGACGCGGTCCATCGGCAGGCCCTGCAGTACTGGGGCGACCCGAGCGGGGATGACGTCACCGCCTGTCTGCTGCGCCTCCGTGCCGGCCATACGCTGAACCTGCTGACCGGTCCGCCCACCGACAGGCGAGAGGACGCCGCCATCGTGCAACGGTTCCTGGATCGCGAGGGGGACAAGGTCGTCTGCGGCGGCACGTCGGCGGCTGTGGTGGCCCGGGCGTGCGGACGAGATGTTCAGATCGACCGCGACAGCCGCGATGTGCTCGCGCCGCCGGCGTCACGCATCGAGGGGGTCGACCTCGTCACCGAGGGCGCCGTCACGCTCAACCAGGTAGCCAACCTTTTGGACGTCCCGCCCGAACAACTGCCCCGCGAAGGCCCGGTCGCCCAGCTCGTCCGCAGACTGCTGGCCGCCGACCGCGTCCGCATTCTGGCGGGCTTGGCCCGGAACCCAGCCGCCGGCGATGTATCCCTCAAGCAACTCGGCGTGCTCCAGCGAGAGACCATCATCGAACGCCTCGCCGAGCAGCTCCGCGACCAAGGCAAGCTCGTGACCGTCGAAACGGTGTGAGGTGACACTTGACAAGCCTTCCCTGGGAGAATAATGTCCCGTGTGGCAAGCTGGAATGATACCAGAATGTTTGGTCATTGCCGCCCCAAGGTCTTGAGAGCAAAGGGGTTTTGCCTATGACGACCGAAATTGCGATCATGAACAAGTCCGCGGTGGCACTTGCGGCTGACAGCGCCGTAACCATACGGGTAACCGGCCCTCACGGACAGAATGACAAGGTCCTCTTTACAGCCAACAAACTGTTCTCGCTTTCCAAGTACGCTCCTGTTGGGCTGATGGTGTACGGGAATGCGAGCATGCTGGGTATCCCTTGGGAAACAATCGTAAAAATGTATCGGGAACGGCTTGGCGACCACCATTTCAAAACGTTGGCTGAGCACTCGGAAGATTTTTTCGACTTCCTTGATGATTTTGACGTTGATCAAGAGGTGCAGAGAGCATATGTGGCATCAGTAGCAGCGATTTGGTGTCAAGAACTGCGGAGGCGACTGGACAACTGGGTTGAAACCGAGCTACGAGACGGAGACGAGGGACTCTCCCTATCAGACGTCAAGGCGTTCCTTGGTCGGCTTATTGAGAATGAATACCAAAGGTGTCTTGACGCCGGCAAGAAATCATCTTTTCCCAGCAGAGTTCGAAGCCGATTAAGGAAGAAGTACCGGAAGACTGTTGAGGATGTGAGCAAGGAAGCATTCGAGAGTCTCCCTTTAACCGGTGATATGCAGAGCAAGCTTCTGACGATCGCGGTAAATGCAGCAGTCTTTGGCCTTCCCAATCAGTCGGGAGTCGTGATAGCTGGGTTTGGGAGAGATGAACTCTACCCTTACTGCTACGATTACGACGTATCGGGAGTTTTGGCGGGAAAATCTATCAAAAAGAGCAAGCAGTCGCAGAGTGTATCCCACGATAATGAAGCGGTGGTCATGCCATTTGCACAGTCGGATGAGGTCCACACGTTTATGGAAGGTATCGGCCCTGAACTGGAGCGATTCCTTCGAGGCAGTTTCTTGAGCATCTTCTCGGAAAAGCTTCCACAGGCGGTGCGCGATGAGGCGGCCAGCAAACTTGGCCTTAGCGATAGGCAAAAGAAGGACTTGCACAAGATAACGGGTGACATCTGCAAGGGAGCCTGCGATGGAGCGTTCAGGGCACTGGAGCAGCAGAAGGCCATCAGGTACATTGCCCCGGTTATCCAAGCAACGGAGTTCCTGAACAAAGCCGAACTTGCCACGATGGCGGAGACTCTGGTGAACCTGGTTTCATTCCGCAAACAGGTCACTGTGCAGACCGAAACAGTCGGTGGCCCGATCGATGTGGCTATAATATCAAAAGGTGATGGACTGGTTTGGATCAAGCGGAAGCATTATTTCCCACCTGAGTTGAACCACCATTTCTTCGCCAACTATTACCGGGAGACAGGTCAGTATGTCCAAGAAAACCGAAGAGAAGAGATTCCGAACCCTTGAGGAGTACAAGTTTTACTTCCAGTGTCAGCCGGTATTGGAGGAGAAGAAAGGCAGCAAGTACTACCGGATGGGGGTCGACATCGCAAGAATGGGCTGTCGAGATGTGGGCTCGTCCTTGTCGAACGCTGCTTCGTAGGGGGGCAACATTCGCCAGGGCGGTTTTCCCACGAGGGCCGTTGGCTACGACGGCCTGGCGGGTTGTCCGGTGCGCTGGGACTCGCGGATCAGGTCCATCAGTTGTGCCTGGATGAGTCCGTCGCGGGCGGTGGTACGCGGCTGGGCGTTGCCCTGGATGGTTTCGATGAAGTTCTCGTCGGGGTTGGCTTCGTCGATGGCTCTGGGCAGGTCGCTCACTTCGCCGTCGGCGGTGGTGGCCCGGATCCACTCGCCCCGCCAGCCATCGACTTCCACGCGGGACTTGTCGAAGATGAAGGCCAGGTGGCTGGCGTCCGGTTCGCTGTTTCCGCTGATGGCGATGTTGGCTGTCACCCCGTCGGCGAAGCGGGCCAGCAGGGCGGTGTTGATGTCCACCGGCGTGCCCTGGTTGTCGGCGAGGGCGAAGACCTCCTCGACGGGCTGATTCATCGTCCAGCAGAGACTGTTGAGCAGATGGGCGCCGCTGTCGCACGCCTGGCCGCCGCCGGAGAGGTCGGGGTTCTGTCGCCAGCTCCCGGCGGTGAGGGTTTTCCAGTTCTGGGCGAGGTAGCCGCAGATCATTTCCAGTCGGCCGTAGGTGTTGTCGGTCAGTGCCTGCCGCAGGTGCTCGAAGGCCGGCGTGAACGACGTATTGTAACAAATGATGAACACCTTGCCGCCGGCGTCGACAGCCTCCACCAGTTCGCGAGCCTGCTTCGTCGAGGTGGCCATGGGCTTTTCCAGCAGCACGTGGCAGCCTTGGTTGAGGGCCTGGGTCGCGTGGGCGTGGTGGAGCGTGTGGGGCGTGACGATGACGACGGCGTCGGGCTTTGCCTCGGCGTACATCGCCTCGACGTCGGTGAACCGCTGGGGCGCGGGCGTCACGTCGGCGAGGCGCCGCTGGCTGAGCGATTCCATCGCGTCGGGGTTCGTGTCGCACAGCGCGACGATGCGGACGTCGGGGCGGACCTTGAGACGGCGCGCGTGGGCGCCGGCCATCATGCCACAGCCGAGAATGGCAACGCGGATGGGTTCGTTCATTTGCTTCCCTTTGTCTTGTCGGCCACGTTGGCCTGTTTGCTGAGGTCGTAGCATTCCAGCGTCTTGCCGGCGTTGATCAGCAGCAGACTGCCCGACATCGCGGGGCTGGAGCAACCTCTCGCGTTGATCCTCGCCTCGGCGAGAATTTCGCCGGTCTTGGCGTCGATCAGGCGCGTGGTACCTTTGTCCGGCGAGATCAACAGGTCCCCGGCGAGGATCGGTGAGCAGTGCGTCTCGCCCTTGTCGGCGGTCCAGATCATCTCGCCTTTCTCAACGTCGAAGCAGAAGGTCTTCTTCCCGTCTACACCGAAAACCCGCTTGCCGTCAAAGACCGGAGACAGCGCCTGGTGAGCGCCACCGCCCTGGGGCTCGAATTCCTTGGCTTCGGCGATCTTCTTCGGGCCTTTCAGTGTCAGCTCATACACGATCAGCCCGCCGCCTTCCCACAGCGTGGCCATCCGGTCGCCGACGACAGCGGGCGTAGACGGGTCTTTGCTCAGCTTCGTGCCCTCCATGGTCCAGAGCACCTCGCCGTTCTTGACGTTCGCACAGACAACTTCCTCATTGCCGGCGAGGACATACGTTTCACCCTTGTGCGTCCAGATCACCGGTGAGTTGGCCATCGTCTTGAGCTTGCGCTTCTTCCAGCGGATCGCCTTCTTTTTGGTGTCCACCACGACCAGGGTACCCTTTCGGAAGGCGACGATGGCATCGCCGGCAGGCACGGGCGAACTTCTCATGCCGCCCTTGAAAATCTTGAGCTTCCAGAGTTCGTCGCCCTTGGCGGCATCGCGGCAGATCAACTCGCCGTCGCTGTTGACGTGATACAGCTTCCCGTCTGCAACGCAGGGGGTATCGTCCGTCTGGCCATGCTCTTCCGCACGCCACAGTTCCTTGCCGTCTTTCAGCGAGACACACAGAATGACGTTCTTGCTGACTTTGCGGGTCTTGCCGTCCTTCTTGATGCGATACTCGCTGGAGGTGTGCAGATAGGCCCGCCCGTCGGCGACGATCGGGCTGGCGTGCGTAACGGGCTTGTGCTCCAAGGCCTGGGCGGTCCAGATGGGCTCGGGTTTCTTGGCGAGCGTCCTGGTCAGCTCGGGGGCATCGGGGAGGACGCCGTTGCCTCCGGGCCCGCGCCACTGAGGCCAATCGGCGGCGAGTGCCACAACAGAAAGCAGGCAAACGGTGGTGAGTGTGTAGATCATCGTGCGTTTCATCAGACATTCTCCTTCCAACGCCGGCCGCTCGCCGGCGCGATTGATTCGATCCCCTTGAGCATACCGCGCGACGAGCATAAATCTGCGCCGATTCGGCCGGTCTATGGTACGATCCGGTCAGATCCGGCAAAGTACACGGTGAAGAGGGCCAAAATGAGCGATTGCATTGAGTTGCCACGGCAGGGGTCTTTGCAGGGGTCAGTCTTTGGAGCCCGCCTTGTCCGCGGCGTCCTTCTTCTTGGGCAGGACGTTCTCCATGTCCTGTATGTTATGCAGCTTCAGCCAGGCGGTGGCCTGTTCGTGGTCGGCCACCCAGAGGTAATCGGCTCGCTTGTCCTCGGGTACGTCGCCGGCGTACTGCATCAGGAGCTTCTTGTCGATGGATCCCTGCGTGGTATCCAGCACGGGGTGCTTCTCGTCCGGCCAGGGGATGATCTGGTACTTCTTATCCTTGAGTCGGAACGCCATCCACTTCATGCCCAGCAGTTCTTCCGGGGCGCGGGGATGGATCAGAATGCCCTTCGAGCGGTCGACCTGTTTGAGCTTTACGGGCTTCTCGGCGGTGGCGTAGGTGTTCTTGGGGACGCGGAGTTCCATCGCCTTGTCGATGTGCAGGGCGATGTAATCCCACACGCTGAGGACGCTTATTTTGCCCTTGGGGACGGGCTCGCCCCAGCCTTTGCTGCCGTGGGCGTTGACGTAGTTGCCATGCCCCACGCCGTGAAGGACGACCTGGTGGGCCAGCCAATCGGTGTTGTGGTGGTAGTTCAGCAGGCTTGGGCGGACATGGCGGTACCACGTGCCGGACCATTCGTCTTGGCCGTTGATGGCCAGGTGCAGGACCGACTCGTCTTTGACCTTGGACCAGTCCTTCATCGGCCAGCTCGGCGTCTCGGCGTGATAGGAGATCGACGAGATCACGCGTTTGGGGAACCACCAGGTCGTGCGGAAGGGGAACCGTCCGCGCGAGGACTTTCCGAACGTGATCCACGGAGCATAGCGGTAGGTCTCGATGCCGGTGTGCTCGGCCACCTGCTTGAGTACGTCGGCAAAGACGTTGTTGGCGTCCTGCGGCGGGTTGGTCCGCTCGACGACGCTGCCGTCGAAGTTGCGCAGATAGACGATGCCGATCTGGTGCTTGCCGGCGATTTTGCGGACCGCATCGTGCTCGCCGACGTGCTTCGAGTCGGTGTTATTGGGAATCAGGAACACCGCGCGGACTTTCTTGACCTTCGGCGGCGTCCAGACCAGCACATGGGCCTTGGGGCGAGCTTTCATCTTCTTCTCGTGCTTCCAGCCCTTGTAGGTCTCGGGGTTGAGCTTGAAGCCTACCGGCCATTTCGGCAGTTCAGCCAGGGACTTATCACCGTTTGCGGGGGCCTTGTCGGCGGCGACGGCCGGTGCGATCATCGTCGCGGCAAGCACGACCGTAAGCAGGTGCAGAATCGTATGGCGTTGTTTCATGGTGTCTCCTTGAGTTGATCTTGTGTGTCCTATAGTCTTCAACACCTCGACAGGTGACATGTTTCTGTCGTTCAGTATATCATCCGCAGGATAGGCTGCGGGTGTAGACGAGAGATTCACCGACGGAACACCGCCCTCAGCGAGGCAGGATCATGACCGACACGAACGAAACGCTCGCTCTCGGATTCATCGGCACCGGCGTGATGGGCAGGCACATGGCCGCCCATCTGATGGACGCCGGCTATCCGATGTATGTACACAACCGCACGAAGTCCAAAGCCGACCCGCTCGTGCAGCGCGGCGCGACTTGGGCGGACACGCCGGCCGATCTGGCGCCCCGGTGCGACGTGATTTTCACCATCGTGGGCTTCCCCGACGACGTCGAGGAGGTGTACCTGGCGGAGGCGGGGCTGGTGGCGAATGTCGACCCGGGCACGATTCTGGTGGATATGACCACCTCCACGCCCGAGTTGGCGGAGCGCATCGCAGCCCAGGCCGAGCGACGAAACTGCTCAGCCCTGGATGCCCCGGTCTCCGGCGGGGACACCGGGGCGCGGGAAGGGACGCTCTCGATCATGGCCGGAGGCGCGGGCGAGACGTTCGAGAAGGTCCTGCCGCTGCTGGAGCACATGGGCGGGAACATCGTTCACCAGGGGTCGGCCGGTGCGGGCCAACACTGCAAGATGTGCAACCAGATTACCATCGCCGCCAACATGCTGGGGGTTTGCGAGGCGATGGCCTACGCGCGGAAGGCCGGCCTGGACCCGAAGACCGTGCTGGCGAGCATCTCGAAAGGTGCTGCGGGCAGTTGGTCGCTGGCGAACCTGGCTCCGCGCATGCTCGAGGGCAACTACCAGCCGGGCTTTTACGTGAAGCACTTCATCAAGGACATGTCCATTGCGTCGGAGTCGGCCGACGCGATGAACCTGCCCACCCCGGGGCTGGACCTGGCACTGTCGATGTATCAGCAACTCTCCGCACTGGGTGGCGCGGACGACGGCACGCAGGGCCTGTTCAAACTCTACGAGCAGGGCAAGCTCGGCGGGGAGTCAGCCTGAGGG
>CAZYIH010000065.1:0-9467 GCA_964646915.1 uncultured Planctomycetaceae bacterium
CAACGGGCGTGTTGCAGCAAGGCTTTGCATTTGTAGGCCAGCCCTGAAGCAGGCGATTTACGCCGGAATCGGTGTTGTCACGGTGGCGAAATCGTATATAATGAACCAATCAGGTGTCGCCTATTGACGCGGGTGTTGAATATCACATCTACAAACCGACAAGCAGGAGGAGTTGCCATGCATAGACGAATCCTTTGGACCTTGGGCGTTGTTTTCCTGACAGCGGGACTGCTTCAGGCTGCGACGATGCCTGTGAATGAGTCGTTCACCGGCGGATCGCTTCCGAGCGGGTTCACCGAAGCCGATACCTCCAACAGCGATCGGGTGATCCACTACACGGCCAACGGTGCGGAGTTCGACCGCGATGAGAACGCCGACGGCGGACGGAATTACATTCGGACGGCCGATACCGACTACGACACCGTCAGTTTCACCGCGGAGATCACCGTCACTGCTGCCGTTGGCGGCGGCGAATACGGAAACAGCAGCCAGTTTTACTTCGGGCTGGGCACCGGAGCCCTCGGAAAATATGACGTGCCGGACCGCCCAAATAATAGCTCGGACACCAACGACAGTGTTTTTCTGATGCTGAACGCATCGAACGGCGACGAGGGTGACCGTCTGAAGCTGGGAACAGCCGATGACGGAAGCTGGAGTGAAACAATCGCTCTGGACCCGTATCCCACGTCGGTAACAACGAGTACGCATCGCCTTCGGATGGAGTATGACGCGGACAATACGCGGATCCAGTTCTCGGTGGACTTCGACTACTCGGCCGGGCCTTTTGCGGCGGATTTCCTCGGCGATTGGGAGGATGTCAGCGACCTGGCCGACTCCACAGGCTGGGCAGGCGGCGAAGCGGCGTCGATCTTCTTCGGCGGCGACAGCGACGATGGAAGTCTCGATGAACCCACCTTTGCCTGGGACTTCACCGTGGTGCCCGAACCGGCGACTTTGACGCTGCTGACGCTGGGCGGCCTGGGTGCTCTGATCCGCCGGCGCAGGTCGTAACCAGCCTACGGACGCACCGAAGCAAGCCAACTGAAACATCTGCGAACGCCGGCTTGGAGTTTTTCCGGGCCGGCGTTCTGATGCGCCCACGCCGGCCGATCGGTGGAGACTTACCGCCTCACGCTCGATTGGCTCACCGGCGGCAGGCTTGACTCGGGGGGGCTTCTTACGCATACTTTCCCGCTGAAATCGTACCGCGAGGCGATGGACGTCTCGCTGAACAAGTCCCGCCACCGTGCTGTCAAGGTGGCGCTGGACTTCCGCGAAACCGCCGGCTTGCGCGCCGCCGACGAGGAGAACCATGCCTGAGACACCGACGATCGGAATCGTGATGGGAAGCGACAGTGACCTGGAGATCATGAAGAAATGTGCCGCCCAACTCGATGAGTTGGGCATCTCCTGGGAGATGCGAGTGATCTCGGCCCATCGGACACCCGATGACGCCCACGAGTACGCCACCACCGCACGGGACCGCGGGCTGAAGCTGCTGATCGCCGGGGCAGGCATGTCCGCGGCGCTGGGTGGCGTGCTGGCGGCGAACACCACGCTGCCGGTGATCGGAATTCCGATCAACTCCGGGCCGTTGGTGGGTGTGGATGCGGCGCTGAGCACCATGCAGATGCCTCCCGGCGTTCCGGTGGCGTGCATGGCCATCGGGTCGGCCGGCGCGAAGAACGCAGCCGTCTTCGCCGCGGAGATCCTGGGCGTCGCAGACTCCGCCATGGCCCAACGGTTGGCGGAGTTCAAGAAGACCCAGGCTGAGAAGGTCCGTCGGAAAGACCAGGCCATTCAGAACAACTGATCCGCGGACGCGGACGCCGGGAGCTGGCCATGGCAGGGGCGCTTGTCCTGCTGAATATTGCGATCGTACTCACCGGTGTCTGGACGCGTTTCGGCCCGCGGGACCTGGGCCTGGCAGCGGGGTTTGACGTGTCGCGCCAGGTCTGGTGGGCGGCGATGGGTGTGTCTGCCGCGTCGGCCGTCGTGTGTGGGGCGGTGTGGCGCAGCCGGCTCAGCAGCTCGCGCGCCCGCTGGTCCATGCTGCAACTGGCGGTGTTCCCGGCGTTTTTCGCCTTCCAGTGGTTCTTCCTGCCGTCCTACACGAAACACTGGGAGGGGTGGCATTACGCGGTTCTGGTGGCGTTGGCCGGTGTCATCGCAGTCGGCCTGTGGGACGATTGGCGCCGCGGCGTGCGGTGGGGCCTTGTGGGGCCACGCCAGTTCGCCCCGGCGGTCAAGCGGCTGGCGGTTCCGGTCGTCGTGCTGGCCGGAGGGTTGCTGGCATTGGGGATGGCGGCGGGCCATTCGCCCCAGCCATCAGAGATGGTCTGCCCGCTGTTGACCTATCCGCTGTACGCCTACATTCAGTTGCTGGTATTTCTGGGGTCCCTCGTCCCGCGTTTGAAGGACCTCGGTACGTCACGGACGGGAATCCTGCTGACGTCGGTGGCGCTCTTCGCGCTGCTCCACTGGCCGAACTGGCTGTTGGTGGGGGCGTGTGCGGTGGGGGCCGGCGTGTGGACGTGGGTGTATCTCCGGCGGCCCAGCCTGGTTGCAGCGGCCCTGGCGATGGGACTGCTGGCGACGGCGTACAAAGGGTTCCTGCCGAAGGATTGGCAACACAATCTCCGGACCGGACCGATCTACATCCAGCGTCTCACCGACGAGCGCAGCCTGGAAATCGTCCGCCTGCGAAAGGAGGCCCGCCGGCAACGCTCCCGCCGGGCCGAGACGGTCAGTCCGCGAACATCTGGTTCGGAATCGCGCTGATATCGTCACTGAGCGGGTCTGTCTCCAGCCCGCCGACGGTGGAGTTGGCGCTGATCGTGCAGGTGTTGATGTCGTAGTACCAGCCGGTCTGGCCGTTGCGTTTGGGCTTGAGCGTGGCGCCCACGGTGATGTCGCCCGAGACGTTGTCGGGTACGAAGGGGTTGGTGGGCCATTTCATCAGGTACGGCCCGTATCGGCCAGCATCGTTGACCTTTCCGTCCGCGTCGGTCTTGCCGATCAGGCGAGCCTGGAAGTTGTCCATGTCCAGTGCTTTGCTCTCGTCGAGGTGCGGTCCGCGGTTGCCGTGATGCTCCAGGCGGTACCGTTCGATGGCCTGGCGCATGGACTTGATGTCGATCTCCAAGCGTGCTTCCCGCGTGTCGTTGGTGGCTCCGCCGAGATGTGGAGCCGCGATCACCGCGACGATCGTGAGGATCAGCACGACGATGAGGACTTCCACGATGGTGAACCCTGGGCAGGGGCGATTCATCAGACACTCCTCCACAAAACGGTACCTCCGTACGGCGTATGGTCTTTGTCGTCATTGTGTGCGGTGTGCTTTAACACTGGCCGGGGTTTCGTGCGGAAATCGGGATCCAAGATACGCAATTCCCGCCCAAGCCGTTCGAGGCGGTCGGGGTGGGGCATGACCCCTTTCACGGGGTAGGGGCTTTACCCCAGGAATCCGTGGTTTTGAACAAATCGACGGAATTGAGGGCGAAATGCGAGTAAAACATGGCATTACGGTTGTTTCTGCCTAAGACGCCCTCTACAATGTCCGACAGATCAGGATAGCGGGCGCAGGTTCGCCTGCGCGCGGCACGGAGGCTTTGTAAGTCGCTGTTCTCTGAATCCCGGATGGAATTGTGAAGAGACTTTGCACCCTCATCGTGATCGGTGCAACCTTCCTCGGTGGATACTACCTTGGCCGGTTGCCCGACAGCCCCGACCTGATCGGCTGGGGTCAGCGCACCATCGACCGCACAGCCACGGTCTGTCGGGAGGTCGTCGACCAGTTGGAAGACTGGAACGGTGAAGACTCCCAGCCGACCACTCCCGTCGGCCAGGCGGACGACCAGCGGACCGATCCCCTCGCGCCCACCACGCGCTGAATCGTCCGGCGGCGTTTCTCGCCGGGCGGGCCATCTTTCGCACCAGACCCGGGCGGTTTCCGCGCGCTTAGCCCCGCAGCGTCCGCGCGATCTTGCGGGCGTCGGCCAATGTCACGTCGAACGGCGTCTTGACGCAGACGGTCCTGGCGAGAATCTCCAGCGTCTTCGGGCAGCAGTCCGTTCCCTGCTTCACCATGCGACGTGTCCAGTTCCATGGGTTGCGTCCCGGGTGGTGCACCGAGTGGTTCAGCACCGGGTCCCAGTTGGTGTACACGTGGCGGTCGGTGTCGATCGGGCGGAACATCTCGCACGTCTGGCCATGCTCGCGGGCGAAGGCCTGGGCGGCGTCTCCCGAGCCGAACATCAGCGGCAGGACGGTTGCGCAGTCGCCTTCGGGCTCGTGGCAGGGGCTCAGATCGAACGCGTCGGATTTCTCCATGATCTCGGCCATGGCGGCCTTGCGGGCGCGAAGCTTCTTGAGAATGCCGTCCAGCCGACCCAACTGCACGTTGAGGATGGCGCTTTGGATCTCCGAGGTCCGGTAGTTCATCCCCGCGAAGAACGCCTCGGTGTTCTTCGCGCTTTGGCGATCGAAGAAGACGCAGCCGCCGTCGTGATACACCATCGCCCGTCGGTGGACCTGCGAGGAATTGGTCACCACCGCGCCGCCCTCGCCGGAGGAGATGATCTTGTAGTGGTTGAAGCTCAAGGCGCCCACGTGCCCGATCGACCCCATCCGCTTGCCCTGGTACGACCCGCCGGCTGACTGGGCGGCGTCTTCCACGACGATCAACTCGTGCTTGCGGGCGATCCGCATCAGCGTGCTCAAATCGCACGGCAGCCCGAGCATGTGGACCGGAATGATGGCCTTGGTGTAGCGCGAGATCTTCTGCTGCACGTCGGAGCAATCCAGCGTGAGGGTCTCGTCGACCTCGGCGATCACGGGCACAGCCCCCACGCTCAGCGGCGCCAAGGCCGTCGCGATGAAGGTGTAACCGGGCACGATGACCTCGTCCCCCGGGCCGATGCCCATCGCCGCCAGGGCGGTCGCCAGGGCGCCGGTCCCGCTGGAGACCGCCAGGGCGTGCTTGACGCCGAGCTTCTTCGCGAGCGCCTTCTCGAACTTCGCGGTATGCCTGGCCGTCTCGCCGCCGGCGTAGCGGAACAACTGTCCGCCCTCGATGACCTTGCGGACCGCATCGATTTCCTTCTGACCCATCTCGTACACGGGCACGTCCTTTCTGAGTGAACCTGCCCATACCTTACCCACAGCGGCCGAAAGGGCCAATTCCAAATGCCAATTTCCAGGCAATCCCTGTCATCCTTTTGATGTTCCGGTTGCGATTGGTCACGTCGAACCGGGGCTTTCGAGGAAACGGTTCGCTTCCGCGTGTCATTTGCCGCCACGGCTGCTTCCGCCTATACTGGGCTTCGACCTTCAGACCAGGAGAGACCGTGATACACCAGGAGACCATCCAACTGAGCACCAGTGGCCATCGGGATATGCACGAGATCACGCGAGAGGTGGCCGACGTCGTGAAACGCGCGGGCATCGCCACCGGCGTGGTGCACGTGTTCAACATCGGCTCGACGGCGACCATCGGCACCATCGAATACGAGGCCGGCCTCGAGCGGGACATGCCCGAGCTGCTGGACCGGCTGATCCCCCCGTCCACCGAGTACGGTCACGAGCTGGCATGGCACGACGGCAACGGCCATTCTCACCTGCAGGCCACCTGGATGGGCCCGTCGCTGACCGTTCCCATCGCCGATGGACAACTTGCCACCGGAACGTGGCAGCAGATCTTCCACCTGGAATGCGACGTCAAGCCGCGCAGCAGACGAATCGTCGTGACGGTGATGGGAGACTGAGCAGGTCGCGCTTGCTGGTAAATCTCGCGTTTTCTGGTTACTGATCCTCGTGCCAGTAGGCGGGATGCCTTGGAAGCCATTCTCGTCGCTATGCAATATACTGAGGATGTAAGGATCAATGGATTTGCATGGATGAACTCCCTTGTGGTAGACTGTATTGATGCGTTGGAAGAGCATCCGTCGTGGCGCAGGGGGTTGATTCAGCCCCCTGGTCCGACTACTAATGCTGTATCGGTTTGCTGCCAAAGGAGAGACTGCGATGCAGATGAACGAAATGCCAGAATACATGAAGCCACCCGTCAATGAGGTCGCGATAGGAGTACAGTTTGCGCCTCTCTCGGACTTTCGCGCGGCCTACCTGGGGCGTTACTGGGACAAGATACGCGATGAGTTTCCGAAGATTGACGAACGCCCCCCCCTTCCTCACTGGAACCCTGACCAAAGCGTGTCGTTGGGACAAGAACACCTCAGAATCCAGATGTCGCAATCACCGGATCTTCCGCGAACATGGTTTCTGACCGAAGAAGGCTGCAAACTCATACAGTTGCAGAGGGATCATTTCGTATTTAATTGGCGCAAAATGCAGGTCGAACCTGGCTACCCACGCTATCCGCAGATGGTGCAAGATTTTGAGAGGCACTGGGAGGAATTTGAGGGATTTCTCGACTCAGTATGCATGGACTCGCCAGATGTCGAGCTTCTTGAACTTACATACGTCAATCTGATTCCAGTGAGCGAGGGATGGAATGATATTGCGGACATCGGTTCGATCTTCCTTCCTTTCGCATGGAAGTCACGGTCTGCTTTTCTTCCCAAGCCAGATCGAATTAGTGCTTCCCTAGCATTTAGCTTACCTGAACAGCAGGGGCAATTGCGAGTCGATATCAAACCGGTGGCTACCAGCGGCAGACCTCTCCAACTGCGTCTTACGTTGTCTGCCCGGGGCTACCCGAACGAAACGGGCGATATACAAGGATGGCTGGATATGGCCCATGAATGGATTGTGAAGGGTTTCGTGGATCTGACTTCACCTGAGACCGATACCCTTTGGGGTCGTGCGGAGGAAGCTAAATGAGTATTCCATCCGAAATGACCATTGCTTCTGAAGCATACCCCGAAGAACAAGAGTTGACAGACTGCGCGTCAGATGCGGAAGTCGTGACAGTTCAGGTACGGAGGGACTGTTGCTGCCTCCTTCCGCCGAACCCTGACAAGGTCACGTGTGTTAACTCTGACCCCCAGTCTTGGCTCTCCGAGTCTTGCCAGAGGCTCTTCGATCTCCGTACACTCAGGCCAAACTGGGATGGAGAGGGGAGTCCGCGGATTGAGGAGGCAATCATCTGTGCGGCCAGGGATGTTCTTGCCCTGCTGATCAGCAGTCCTACAGACGCGCCCGCTATCCCCGTCCCCCATGCCTCGCCACTACACGGCGGATCACTTCAACTCGAATGGTGGGTTGACGATGGTTATCTCGAATTCGAGTTTATTGACGAGACAACAATCAGGGCTATCGGGAGGAAGGGAAGCAAGGTGAGGTTCCTCGGTCGCGTCGGGATAAGGGGCAGAGAGTTTCAGCAAGTAATCGCGTTTCTGGAATAGAGGGGCCTATGAGACGGTTTCCGGAAGTGTCAGAAAATGACCCTGACTATCGTGACGCTCCAAGTATCCCTGATTCAGAACCGCTTCTACGAGGCGTTCTAAAGAGACATTTGCCGAAAGGGATTGGAGGTCCGGTGTCGCCAGCGGCATTCAAGACGCCGCAGTGTCCGGAGCGGGGCGGACGCTATAGGCATCTGTCTGTGTTTTGTAAGTCTGTAGCGGTCAAAGAAATGTCGTTTATATGGAAGAAGATGATCCCCAAAAGTGTGGCCCTATACGAGATACAAGCGGGTTTTGTTCGCCAGCAAAAGCATGTTGACGGTGTCGCATGGTGTGAGCCGCACCCTAACTCTGCAGACTCCCACAGCCGCATAGTACGCAATCGCCGGGCGACTGACGACGAGTGGGCCCTAACAGCAGCAGAGCTTGCCTATGCGGCGACGATGGAACGGCGTAAACCAGATGATCTGTGATGGGGTCTGGCAAGGCACGTCCATGGGATGATAAGATCTTCCACTTGGAATGCGACGTCAAGCCGCGCAGCAGACGAATCGTCGTGACGGTGATGGGAGACTGAGCAGCGGAGGAACTCTCCGTTACGCGTCAGAACTCCACGACCTGGATGTAGCCGTCAGCGCGGCTGCGGAAGCCGCCCGTGCTCAGGTCGCCGTCGTCGATGATGGCGTCCACGCGCTCGGCGATGGAGTTGGCATCGCGGCTGGGTTTGAACACCGACACGCCGGCGGTGAAGTGGTACTGCTTGTAGTCCCAGTCCCATTGGCCGGTGATGGGCGTGGGGGAGGTCCACTTCAGCGGGGCAAGCCGATCGGCCATGCCCGCCGGCACGATCCCCGGGGTCACGTCGGGCGGGTATTCGCCCTCTTCGATGCGATACAGCTTGAACTGGTCGCAGGCGTGGCGGAGGTTCGTGACGAACACGCGGGCCTCGGCGTCGTCCTGATGGCCATGGACGAAGGGGATGGCGATCACGGCGAGAATCGCCAGAATCACCACGACGATCAGCAACTCCACCAGGGTGAATCCATCCTTGGAACCCGTTAGCGCAGCGCTGGTTGGGCGCTTTGTATGCATGGTTCTGATTTCCGGTTGGAAGGGAAACGTCACTCGGAGAATACGATACAAACCCCACGGATGCGAACCGGACTCATCCCTCCGCCAGCATGTCCCGCAGCGGTTGGCGCATCGCGTCGGCCCAGACCTCGTACCCCTCGCGCGACAGGTGCAGGAGGTCCTGGCGATAGAGTTCTTCTCGCAGGCATCCCTGCCCGTCGAGGAAACGGCTGGAGAAGTCCAGCCAGCGGACGTTCTCACGCCGGGCGAGTCTGGCGATGCGGCGGTTGGTCTCCCTGCGGGCCGCGGGGAACCACTCGTATCTCGGCTGACGTGGCAGGATGCCCAGCAGCAGGATTTTCGTCTCGGGCAGCTTCCGTTGGATGAGGTCGACCACGGCGGTGACACCCTCGGCCGTCTGGGCGGGGGTGTGGCGGATGGGCCCGCTCTTGAGATTGTTCGTGCCGATCATGAGCACGACGACCTTGGGCGAGAGGCCCTCCAGCTCGCCGTGTTCGAGGCGCCAGAGCATGGTCTCGGTGCGGTCGGCGGAGAGGCCGAAATTGCCCGCATCCATCGGGCGGTACTCCCGCTTCCAGACGTCCATGCCGGTCACGAACCAGCCCTCCGTGATCGAATCGCCCAGAAAGAGGATGGGGTAATCGTGTCGCCCGGCACGCTCGCAGAACTGCCGGTGACGCTTGGCTGCCAATTCGTCGGTCCGCCAGGTGGGCGTGGCAGCCGGGTTGGGGGGCGCCGGTGCGGGGGCGTTGGGCGTATCGCCGCGTTGGCAGCCGACCAGGGCGACCAGGGCGATGAGCATCCATCCCAGCAGCAGGCGTCGCGTCGCCAATCGAGGCGAGGGTCTTCGCGGGCGTCGGGCCGCTGCTCGCAGGCGGGGGCGGATGTTCATGTCGGGGTGCGTCTCAGCCATTGGGGATTCGTCCTTTCGTCGTATGGAGCGGCACGAGCCACCTGCCAGCCGCCTGAAGGAAGAGATGCTACCGAGCGTCTGCTTCTTCGGCAAGACGG